>JBQTJB010000132.1:0-16798 GCA_052387555.1 Blastocatellia bacterium
GACGGAACCGCAAAGCGAAATCCGCTCGGCATCAAGACGGATGGCTGCCCGCTCGACGAAAAAATTTCGGAGATGCATCTGCTCAAAAAGCAGGGCGACCCGATCGGTTCGCTCGCAATTGTGGCTATAGATAATCCGATGTGTGCCGGAACCGGCCACCGGATTTGCAACGACTGCATGAAGGGCTGCGTGTTTCAGAAACAGGAGCCCGTCAACATTCCGCTTGCCGAAACGGCGACGCTTACTGACGTTCTGAATCTTCCGTATGGTTTTGAAATTTACAGCCTGCTCACGCGTTGGAATCCGTTGAACGCTCAGCGGCCTTACGCATTGCCGTACAACGGCAAGAACGTTATGGTCGTCGGGCTAGGCCCCGCAGGCTACACGCTTGCTCAGTACCTTTTGAACGAAGGTTTTGGCGTCATCGGAGTAGATGGTTTGAAGATCGAGCCGCTTCCCGCCAGTTGGACCGGCGATCTCGGCAAAAATTGTCCTAAGCCGATCAAGCAGATCTATGAAATTACCGAAGAACTCGATGAACGGATTCTCTCCGGTTTCGGCGGCGTTTCCGAGTACGGCATCACCGTTCGCTGGGACAAGAATTTTTTGACAATGGTTCAGCTGATGCTGTCGCGCCGCAAACGTTTTCGAGCCTATGGTGGCGTGCGATTCGGCGGCACGCTTACCATCGAGGACGCTTGGGATTTTGGTTTCGATCATATTGCAATCGCAACCGGTGCGGGACGGCCGACTATTGTTCCGATGAAAAACAATCTGATCCGCGGCATTCGCCAGGCTTCGGATTTTCTGATGGCATTGCAGCTTACAGGGGCATTCAAAAAAGACACGCTTTCGAATTTGCAGGTGAGGCTTCCCGCCGTGGTGATCGGCGGCGGATTGACCGGAATCGACACTGCGACAGAGCTTTTTGCATACTATCCGGTGCAGGTCGAAAAAATGCTGCACAAGTACGAGACGACCGTTGCCGAATTTGGCGAGTCGCACGTGATGAAGCAGTTCGACCCGGAAGAGATGATAGTCATCCGCGAATTCCTTGAACACGGACGTGCTGTACGTGCCGAACGCTTGCGGGCAATCACAACCGGAGAAGAACCGAATTTCGTTCCTATGGTTCAAAGCTGGGGCGGCGTTTCGCTTATCTACCGCAAGCGTTTACAGGATTCACCCGCATATCGGCTCAACCACGAAGAGGTTCAAAAAGCTCTAGAAGAGGGCATCAATTTTATTGAATGCATGAACCCGACCGAGGCCGTTCCCGACGAATTTAACGCAGTAAAAGCCTTGATCTTCGAGCGGTTGGATTACGCAGCCGAAACCGGCAAATTCGAGAACACGGGCGAGATGCATGAGTTTCCCGCACGCACGGTTTGCGTCGCAGCCGGTACGTCGCCAAACGTGATCTACGAAAAGGAAAAACCGGGTACATTCCAGCTTGATGAATGGCGCCAATTCTTCCAGCCGTATCGATTGACAAAGAATGGAAACGGACAATTTCATGCTGTTCCGGCCGAGAAAAACGAGACAGGTTTTTTCACATCTTACGAACACGATGGCAAGTTCATCTCATACTATGGCGACAATCATCCGCAATATGCCGGAAATGTGGTAAAAGCGATGGCCTCGGCCAAGCACGGTTATCAGAAGGTTGTCGAGCTTTTTGCCGAGGAGTTTGCAACGCGTGGAATGCTCGCGCAAGCAGAGCGCGATTCTATTTTCGACAAGCTTGAAGCGACCCTGGATGAGCAATTGCGTGCATATGTCGTGAGGGTCGATCGGCTTACGCCGACCATCGTCGATGTGATCGTTAAGGCTCCGCTGCAAGCGCGCAAATTTGAACCTGGACAGTTCTACCGTTTGCAGAACTTCGAAACGTCGGCGCCCATCGTCGACGGAACGCGGCTGCTTATGGAAGGACTTGCGTTGACCGGAGCGTGGGTCGATGAGGAAAAGGGATTGCTCTCGATGATTGTGCTCGAAATGGGAACGTCTTCCAGACTCTGCTCACTGTTAAAAGAAGGCGAAGAGGTCCTTGTTATGGGCCCGACCGGAACGCCGACCGAAATACCTGAAAATGAAACCGTTTTGCTTGCCGGCGGCGGCCTCGGCAACGCCGTGCTGTTTTCAATTGCTCGTGCCCTTCGTGATAAAAAGAACCATGTTGTTTACTTTGCCGGTTACAAGAACGGCAGCGATCTTTTCAAGCGAGAAGAGATCGAGAAAGCGACCGATCAGGTGATTTGGGCCACGGACTACGGCGACGAGATCGTTCCGCAGCGTCCGCAGGATTCGCATTATCGCGGCAATATCGTACAGGCGATGGTGGCGTATGCCGAAGGAAAATTCGGCGAGACGTTTTTGAGCCTAAACAATGTTGACCGCATAATCGCCATCGGCTCCGACCGAATGATGAACGGCGTCCGCGAGGCGCGTCACAGCAGCTTGAAACCGTTCCTCAAACAAGACCACGTCGCCATCGGCTCCATCAACTCCCCGATGCAGTGCATGATGAAAGAAGTCTGCGCCCAGTGCCTCCAGCGCCACGTCAACCCCCACACCGGCGAAGAATTCTTCGTCTTCTCCTGCTTTAACCAGGACCAGCATTTGGACTTCGTCGACTTCAAAAACCTAAACGACCGCCTCCGCGCAAACAGCATTCAGGAAAAGCTGACGAATCTCTGGCTGGACCGGGTTTTTGGACGGGAAGATTTTAAGAGAATGTACGGGCAGGCCGCGTTATGACTTGATTGGTTGCCCTGATTGATAGCGCGGTGACAATTTCTCTTATTAAAAAATAATATTATGAAAATGACTTTAGACCTAGACGAAGATGTAGAATTTGGCATTTGCAAAATTCTAAAAGATGAGCCTGATAAATCGTTCGAACAAATTGTCAACGAGTTGTTTCGAATCGGTTTCGCCGAGAGCGTTATCAGCGACGATAGCGAAAACCTTACGGCTTGAAAACTGACAAACCTGTGGCTGGATCGGGTGTTTGGGAAGAATGATTTAAATAGCCGCTAACGTATTTTTTTAACTATTTATTGCGCGAATAAAACTCATTCTCTGTCCACCAAATAAATTCGACGAACTTCGAATACATTAATTTGCAGGTGCCGATATCTGCTTCAAATTCGTATCCGGTCTCGGTGATCTTGAAGTTATGGTGTGCTAATGAATGACGAATAATACTAATATTTCGATCGTATTTCTGATTTTCATTCTTTAGTTGTTCACGCATCAGCAATAAAGGTATTAACCTCACAATACCGAAATTCTGATTGAGCATCGTCGGCATCTCGGTTTCAAATTTTTGACGGAACTCATTTCGTTCATCCCCAATCGTTTTTTGAATTTTCGGCATTGTCGAGCATGTTGAGTACAAACTCGATGCGTTTGAGATGCGTGTTGATTTGCAAAGTACTCATATTACAAATGAACAATAGCTGTCGAAGTAACGCAACCTACTTGGTCACCACGACGATTCTTAATCGGCATTGGCGAAAGGTCGGTCAGGTCGTTATTCGATAAAATTCCAAGCTGTCGTAAGATTTCGACTGCGACGGCTGGGCGGGCGCGTTTGTCGTCGCCGTCTTCGATCTTTAGTGCGATGCCGAGGCCGGTCGGGTACATTTCGTTTGGCAAAACTCCGCAGAGCCAGACGCCGTCGGCGCCGACTTTTGAAATTAGTTTACCCGGGGCGGCTTTCATTAGAATTGTATCAAGGCGTTCACTTCCGCCGATTAGTTCGGGATAATTCAGCATTGCAGAGACGATGCGACGAGCGGCGGAGCGAACAACCTCGTCGGCGAAATCATTGGGCGGCGAAACAAGATTTGCAAAACCACAAGCCATCGCGGTGAGCGGCATTGCGAAATTCGGAGCACAGCACCCGTCAATGCCGATTGCAACTTCTTGTTTCGGTATCTCGCAAAATATTGAAACGCTTTTCAGTATCGCCTGCTGAATCGGATTTTGGAGCTTTTCGTAGCGGTCGACGTCCGCATTCATATGTTTTGCCAGGGCGAGCATTGCGGCGTGTTTTCCTGAGCAATTGTTATGAAGCTGCGTTGCTGTTTCGTTCGCACGCAAAAGTCTTTCAGCTTCTTTTTCGTAAAACGGCAGATGGATACCGCATCGAAGATCGTGTTTGGAAAGTCCGATCTTCAAAAGCATTCGAGCCGCTATGTCAACATGTATCTTTTCTCCCGAATGGGATGCGCAAGCTAAGGCAATCTCATCTTCCGAAAACCCAAACACGTCGGCTGCTCCGCTGGTGATAAACGGGATCGCCTGAAACGGTTTGGCAGAAGAGCGAAAGTAGGTAACGGTCGCCGGATTGCCGATTTGCAGGATGGTTTTACCGGCGCCGTCAAAGGCGATCATATGACCGCGATGGACGGATTCGACCGTCTCGCCACGAATCACTTTCGCTAGGATTTCAGATTCCATATTTCCTTTACCGCTAAGACACGTAGACGCAGAGAATTTAAGATGGATCGTTTGGAGAAACGGAGGTTCGAAACACATTGAACAGTATATTCATTACTCCGCATCTCCGCGACTAGTTATCCGGCAGCGGCTAGCATTTCGCGGGCGTTCGCGCGGGCTGCCTCGGTCACTTTTTCACCGGCGAGCATTCTTGCAATCTCTTCGATTTTTTCGGCATCTCCGAGACGCCTTATGCTGATCTCGGTTTTGCCTTTGACTACTTTCTTTTCAACCAAAAAATGGCGGTCAGCTTGCGAAGCGACCTGCGGCTGATGCGTAACGCAAAGAACCTGCTGCGATTCGGCAAGGCGTTTGAGCTTTGCTCCGACGGCCTTGGCCACACGCCCGCCGATACCGGCGTCGATCTCGTCAAAGACAGCCGTCTTATCTTCGTTTTTTGCATTCGCCGTCGTTTTAAGAATGAGCATCAAACGCGACGATTCTCCGCCGGACGCTACCTTTGAAAGCGGCTTTGGCGATTCGCCCGGATTTGCTGAAAATAGAAATTCGATACGGTCAAAGCCAGTCGCAGATAAACGCGAATCAGCAGCAGAATCTTCCTCGTCTGGTGAATCTATTTGCGCCGTAAATTTTGCTTTTTCGAGCGCGACCGCTTTCAAGTTTTCTTCAACTTTTTTCTCAAATACCTTTGCAGCAGACACGCGTTTGTCATGCAAGATCCTAGCCGCTTTAAGATATTTGTTTTTTAAGTCTGCGGCTTGTATATCAAGTTCCTTAAGTCGTAATTCGGCGGTTTCAATGTTCTGCAGTCTGGTTGAAGATTCTTGAAGATGGGCCAGTGCGGTTTTCGCCGTTCCGCCGTATTTCCGCGTAATCCGGGATAATTCAGCGAGCCTGTCCTCGATCTCGGCCAATCTTTCCGGCGAGAACTCCAGGTGGTTTCGATAGTCGCGAGCTGAAATGCCAAGATCTTCCAACAGTGTGCGAGCCGATTGAACCGAAGCAAGATAATCCCTGAAAACAGGTTCGAATTCTGCAAGCTCCTCGATCTTTCTTGCGGCCTTGTCCAGTGTGGCGATCGTGGCCGATTCGTCCTCGTAAAGCAGCCGATAAGCGTCTTCGCTAAGCGACGAAAGCTTTTCGATATTGTTCAGTCTCCGCTTTTCTTCCTCGAGTTCCTCGGTCTCGCCCTCGCGAAGATCGGCTCGCTCAATCTCACTCACTTGAAACTTTAGAATATCTATGAGCTGCAGTTTATCTGCCTCGTCTTTTTCGAGATTTACGATCTCCGATTTTACAGTTGTCCATTCGGCAAACAATTCACCGACACCTTTTAGCTCCTCCGCGGCCTCAGCAAAATCGTCAAGCAGTTTGCGATGAGTGATAGGATCAAACAGAGTTGCCTGCTCGCCCTGACCGTGTATATCGACCAGAAACGGCCCGATCTTTTTCAGCAACGCGGCGGTAACAAGTTGGTTATTGATGAAAATACGATTGCGCCCCGAAGTAGAAAGATCACGGCGAACGATGAGTTCGATCTCTCTTGGTTCCGAATGATCGATGCCGCTTTCATCAAGTATATCAACTATCCCGGAGGTATTGTTCAAGGTAAACAAACCCTCGATTCGTGCATTGTCAGTGCCTTCTTTTATAAGGTCGGACGAGATGCGTTCGCCCGTCAGCGCGCTGAGGCTGTCGACAATTATCGACTTTCCCGACCCGGTTTCGCCCGTGAGCAGATTAAGCCCAGGGCCAAACTCGACTGCGAGCGAGCCGATCAATGCAATGTTCTCGATCTTCAGAAGACTAAGCATTAGAACAGAATTCAAACCGCTTTAGTAGTTCACCAAAATGCTGTCGGTGTGTTCCGGGTATAAAGAAGCCAGCCACAGAAAAAGATGAACAAGAAAGAACCAAGAAAAAAACAGAATGCACAGAATAAACTCAACATAGCGGCTAAAATTGAAGCCGAGCTAGTTTACCCGTTTTATCACGCCCTCGCCTTTTATCCATTTGCTAACGGAGAAAATGGCATCGGGAGGAAATTGTTTTTCTAAATCGACGGCAGACCAATCTATTTTACGATCTTTTTTGTAGAAGAGCAGTTCGGCAAAGTTGCCGTTCTTTATCGGCATAAACCGCCCGACGACGTTGAAGCCGCTTGCGTCGTATTCATCAAGCCCGGACATTGCAGACAAATCTCCGATCTGGCGTATCAAGGACGGCGCAGTAAATTCTGCCCGACGGCGTTCCTTGTTGATACCAAGATCAGCGATAAGCATGCTGTATGGAGCATTCATGCGATCGATAATGTTTGCATTTCGAAAGATCGTGAAGAACAATTTGCCGGATGTATTTTCCGGTATCAAGTCGTAGTTTTCCGAGCTAAACGATTTTTCCCTACTGTCAACCAATGAGGTAATGGCGGTCAGAAACGCTACAAAATTCATCTTGACGAGAAACATCTCGTCCTTTCCATGCAATGCCCCTGTTTCGATCAGAATCACAGCCGTTCCCCATGATGAAAAACTGTCGCCGAATGCTGAAGGCGTCCATTCGTCACCGTAGCGGCCGATGTGTCCGGGAATAAATTTCTGCAAAGCCTGAGACATGGCCGTAACCAGGCGCTTGTTTCGCTCATACTTCTCGTTTGTGGTTTTTTCCGCATCACCGAAAACCACGAGAAACGAGATAGCGGCTTGTTTGAAAGTTTTGCCGACGGTCGTCAGCGCGTTTTGATTGTGAAGATTAAAACCGATCTCGGGCGACCATTCGTCACGCAGTTTTTTTAATAATCTTGCTTCAGGCGTTAGCAAATTTCTCGCGTCGCGATTGATGTCGATGCCGTCAGAACTCCGCCTTTGATAAAGATCCGCTCCGTCTGGATTCATCATCGGCACGGCACGGATGGTCATTCTGGACTCGATCTGCTCCACCCAATCCTTTTCGCGGTTTTCCTGCAAAACGAAGAACATGTCGATCAGAGCGGATGTAGCTGTAGGCTCGTCGCCGTGCATTTGCGACCAGAGAAAAACCTTCAACGGCCCCTTTCCAAACTCGATCTGGTAAATCTCGCGGTTCAAAAGGCTTCGTCCGGCCACTTCGACTTTTACACCCGATTTGGCAAGTTTTTCCAAATACTTTTTCAGATCGGCGTGCCGCACATTGGACGGAAACTTTTTTGAGATATGCTGTTTTTCCCATATTTGTGCTAGCTCTTCGGGGGATTGGGCAATTATGTTCATTGAAAAAAACAAAAGGCACAGGGAGATGGCATGGGCGGCTTTCATAGCAATAAGATAAACCGCTTCTATGGTTTACGGCAAGCTATGTGAAATTAAATACATGTAAAATCGCCTGGGATTCAGCTTTTGAGAGTATGAATTGCCCGCAGAACTTCGGCTACGCTCCATGCCTGTGCCGTACAGCCGCGGGGCGTGTGCGGCGGATCGGCATCGAATATTTCCGAGATTTGGCCGACGCCTGTCTCGAATAAATGTGTTTCGAAGCCCGCGAGCATTTCACTGACGCGGGTTTCCCGTTCCGGGTAGACCTTTCGATAAGCGTCAACAAATGCGCCGATCAGCCACGCCCAGACGGTTCCCTGGTGATAGGCCGAATCGCGTTCGAAAGGCGAGCCGTTATAAACAGGAACATAGGCGGGATCTTTTGGTGAAAGTGAACGAAGCCCGACCGGCGTGAGCAACTCGGTCTCGACCTTGTCGACTATCTTCTTGGCCCGTTCCGCATCGACCATCGAAAAAGGAAGCGACACGGCGAATATCTGATTCGGACGCACCGAGCCGTCTCGGCTGCCATTTTCGGCGACGTCGAAGAGGCATTGCTCGTCCTCGTTCCAAAAAAGAGCGTTAAAGCTGAGCTTAGCAAGATCGGCCATCGCCGTGTATTTTCGATGATCTTCCCTGTCATCGAACCGTTCGGCAAGCTCGGCCATTATACTGAGAGCGTTGTACCAAAGCGCCTGAATCTCGACAGCCTTTCCGGTACGCGGCGTTATAACCAGATCGCCGATCTTCGCATCCATCCACGTAAGCTGCACTCCGGGTTCGCCGGCATGGAGAAGACCGTCGGTGTCCAGATGGATGTTGTAACGGGTTCCGCGAAGGTGCCAAGCGACAATATCAACGAGCTTTTCATAAAGCTCGTCTCTGACAAAATCGTAGTCATCGGTAAATTCGGCGTAAGCGCGTATTGCTTCGAAATACCAAAGCGTCGCATCCACAGTATTGTACTCGGCCTCATCACCGGCGTCCGGAAAGCGGTTCGGAAGCATTCCTTCTGAAATACTCTTGGCAAACTCGACGAGGATATTCTTTGCGATTTCGGGCCGGTTTGTCGCCAGTGTTAGGCCGTTCAGCGCGATCATCGTGTCGCGGCCCCAATCGGAGAACCAAGGATAACCGGCAATGACCGTGTGGCCGTCACCGCGGGCGACGATGAACTGATCCGCTGCCAACACAAGCTGCTTCGTAAAATCGTCCTTTGCATTCGCGGTTTTAATAAGAGCCTTTCGTCGCTTGATCTCTTTTTTTTCGAGATCAGCCGCATTTGCTGCGTCGTCCTGTTCTGTCGAGACGACGACCGTCGCTTTTCCGTCACTCAAGTCAAAGCGCATCACGAAAGGCTGAAACAGGTCTTCAGTAAAATCAAACCCGCGTTCCTTCTCGATTGCGTATTCGAAGTTTCGATACCAAAATCCGCTCGCCTCGACATGCGATGTATTGTGACCAAGATAGAGTGGCGGCAGATCGTCGTAAGGCTTTATCTCAACTATTTCGTCATTGGAACCAAATGCAGCGCTTATTGTGTCATTTTCGTGCTGAAGATGATGATAATCGACGAACGAGATCAACGGCTTCAATTCCACACCGACCTTACTTTTGAGACCGCGAGTATTTGATTTTACGGTGTAGGAAACGACAGTGGTATTGCGGCCGTGGACCATAAAGACCTTTTTTTCTATACGGTGCGAGCCAATCTCGAATGTCCAAACCGGGAAAGGATCAAGTCGAAATGAAGAGAGGTTTGCGAATCCACGCGGGTGGACATTGCCCGGATACTGATTCGACGAAAGCTCGAAGGTTTCGCCGTCCACTATCAGAGTTTCTTCGAACTTTGATAGCATCGTGATTCGGCCCAAAGGCGGTTTTGTGGCAGCAGTTAGCAGGCCGTGATAGCGGCGCGTATTTGCACCGGAGATCGTTCCCGATGCAAATCCGCCGATGCCGTTAGTTTCAAGCCATTCGCGGCTGGACGATTCTTCAAAATTTGTGCAAATGTCCGATTCAAAACTTATCATCTGAAAACTAGATCAAACTCCCCTTGCCCGATATTCCCCAATTCGTACTTACTTTTTTATTTGTTGCTGCCAAGAACGTTTTCATATAGATGCTCTGTTTCTTCAACCATACGTTTCAGGTCGAAACGCTCAGCGGCACGGCTGCGAAATTCAGTACCGATTTTTGACCGCAGTTCTTTGTCCCGTATCATTTCGACAATCTTTTTCGCAAGCGCGACCGGATCCTTGATCGGAACCAGCACGTCATCGCGGCCCAATAATTCCTTTGCGCCTTCGGTCGCGGTCGCGGCAATCGCCTTGCCGTGAATCATCGCTTCCAGCATCGCGAGACCGAAGCTCTCGGAATGCGACGGTGAAACGAAAACGTCCGCGGCGGCATAAAACGGTGCTGCATCCTCAAGCCAATCGAGCCACAGAAACCTGTCCTCGAGTTCAAAAACTTTCACTAGTCGCTTTAGCTCGCGGCGAAACGATTTGTCTATCGAGTTGTCCTTGCCGGCGATCACAAAACGGCAATCCGGAATCTCCTTGACGATTTCTGCTGCTGCAAGAACAAAGTCGCGCTGCCCCTTCAATTCCTTTAGCTCGCCAAGCGTGCCGACCAATATGGCATCGAACGGAATGTTGTGAAGGGATCGAAACTCCTCGTCGAGACGTTTCGATTCATCGGAATCGAAATTCGAGACATTAATACCGTTCGGTATAACCGATACGATCTCCTTCGGGAAGATAGACCGCAACTGAGCGCCGACGGCGTCCGATACGCCGATCGCCCGAGTAAGATTCTTCAAAGCAAATTTGTTGAACGGCTTTAACGGAAACAGGACGTGACGGGTTAGGAAAAAATTTGCTTTCTTCGCAGCAAGACAAGCGATGCTTGCGGGAATATAGTCGCGAGCGACGTGCGCATGCACAATTTCAATTTCATGCTCTTTTACAAAATCGGCAATCTTTAAAGCGCTCAGCACGCCAAACGAATTCCGAATCGAAACATGCAGGATGTTTTCCGGCTGAAGAAAAGAAAGCCGTTTTTGCCATTCGTTCGTCGGGCGCAGGGCGGCGAAAACCTCGTGTCCGCGAGACTGCAGCCCTCGGCAAAGATCGGCAACGTGCCGCTCGCCGCCGCCGTAAATCTTTGCAGATGAAATATGCAATATTCGCACGCAGAACAGATTACACGGATGAACAAAGAAAAAAAAGGCACGCCCCGTTTGAAGCGTGCCCGGAATGTTTTCCACTTGTGAAAAACTAGAATACGAATCTCGCGCCAAGCTGCATCTGGAACACCTGGCTTCGCGGCGTGTTCGCCAGGATGATATTGCCGCTTCCATCACGAACCTGCAGGAATGTAGGATTTGTAACTCCGGCCAACCCACAGTTTGAGGCGGTATTGCTGCAGAAGTTAGTCGAGGTCGTGCTCGTAACGTCGATGTTCGAAGCATTCAACACGTTGAAAAACTCGCTTGTAAAGATCAATCGCTGTCTTTCGCCAAAAGAGAAACCCTTTTGGACACGAAGATCGATCTGATAAAACGGCCTGCCATTGTAGAAGTTGCGAACGATTTCATAACTTGGTGCCAAGAACGGTCGTTCATTCGTATTTCCGTCGCCATTGGCGTCGGAACCCACGCGGGCATTGACCGGCAGGCCCGAAAGGAATCGCATTGTGCTCGAAACTTCAAATCCGGCCGGGAGGAAGAACACCGGATTGGCAACAAACTGATGGCGCCTATCCAGACGCGAACGTCCGAACTCGCCGCTCAGGTTGTATGGGTTGTCATAGAGAACACCGCCTGCGTCGCGTTCGTTGTCGTCATCCGACATATTCTTCGAAAGTGTGTAGAAAGCATTAACCTGCCCCCACTTCCGTCTCAGATTTGCTCGAAACGTAAGACCGCGGTAAACCGATCTTCCGGACGAATCGCGAAGCTGGATAGTGCCGATCTGGGTCAATGGGCGGCTGTTTCGGTTAACCAAGACACGACCCGTTACAAGATCGACTCCCGTCGGGGCCGGAAGGTTTATATCGCGATTACGCTGTAAATAGATCGTGTTTACCTGCGAATAATCGGCTCCAACCACCAGGCCGTCTGCTAATTGATGCTCTACACCGCCGCCGAATTGGAACGATTGCGGATTCCTGTAATCATCAGTTATTCCAATGAAGTTGGCATTTTGGTAAACGCCGAGGCTTGCCGGCGGGTTCGTCGTTGCATTGCGAATCGCATTTGCAATTGTCGAAAGCTGTGCCGGCGACAGTACAGGAAGCGAGGTCAGAGCAGACGAATTCAGATTAATGCCGAGAATTGCAAATTGACGAAAGACCGTGTTCGGTGTAACGCCGGCGCCTACTATCGACACATATTGCGGATTCTGCGTGTCGAACGTTGCCTGGTTAAAGCCGGTCGCCGAAAAAGCCGGCGAGCCGATAGTTACCGAAAGATCGCCGGCCGGATCGCGAAAGTTGTTGAAAGGCGCGGCAAGAACGATCAGCGGCGTTCTTGCGTAATACACGCCGCTGAACCCGCGAATGACCGTTTTCCCGTCGCCAAACGGGTTCCAGGCGAATCCGATACGCGGCCCCCATTGATTCTGGCTGTCCGGGATGTCGGTTACGTTGATCCTTCCTCCGGCGAGCGGGAAGACAGTGTTCTCGACCAAGGTGATAACGGGATTGTTATTTGCCTCGGCTGTTGGATTAAATTGCTTCTCGTACCGCAATCCAAAATTGACTGTGAGGCGGTTTGGGATCGCAGTCCACGAATCGGTTGCGTAGAAAGCAAGCTCCTTTACGCCAAACGCGGCCGTCAGATTACCGATCTGCTTGTTATAACGAGCGGTGGTCGTATCGAATCGGCCAAAGTACCTGAGCGAAGGAGTAGGATTCGTCAGATTTGGCGTGTTACCGATCGCATCCAAAATGCCGCCGGTTGCCGTCAATCCGGCAAAGGTGAAAACACCGAATTGGTTGAAACCGAATTTTTGATCGACAAAAATATCGCTGTATTCACCGCCAAATTTGATAGTGTGATTGCCGGTGATTACGGTCAAACTATCGGTAACCTGGTAGCGTTTGTCGAACTGAGTGGTCGGCAAGAAGTTTCTCGTACCGTAGATCCCGATCGACGTATTGATATTAGCAACCTCGGCATTCGAAATACGCGGGCGGTCCTCACGTGCGAACTGAAAACGGGCTTCATTAACAACGGTCGGCGTAAAGTTGGTTATCAACTGAGCGACGACTATATTGTTACGATTCTTTTCGGTTCCGTTTGTCGAAAGCGAGTTGTTCGTGGTTGGGTCGAGAGCGGTTTCGCCGGTTGCTGCCGCGTTTCCCGCGTTGTTGCGGCTGTAATTGTACCGTATATTGAAACGATTCGAATCGTTAATGTTCCAGTCGACTTTGCCGAAAGCTGCGTAAGCATTGTTAGTCTGCGTAAATTGAGCTTCTTCGTTTCTGTAGAAATTGAACCCCTCGGTTTGAGTAGCTGTCGGGACAAAGGTGGAAATGTTCCCGAAAAGAACTTGCCTTGGAGCTTCGAATTTCTGCTGCTCATATGAAGCGAAGTAGAAAAGTCGATCTTTTGCGATAGGGCCGCTGATCGAACCACCGAACTGATGCTGGGTAGGAGCAAGCGTAGCGTCGAGGCCGAGTGCGTTCAAACGCTGGTCGGCAAGGGCTTGTGCGTACTCGTTTGCACGTGCAAGCTGTTCCGGGCGCCAAAGGTAGAAAAGCGAGCCTCTGAGGTTGTTGTCGCCCGATTTTGTGACAGCGTTGACGATACCGCCCGATGAACGTCCATATTCAGCTGAATAGCCGGCCGCAACAACCTGGAACTCACGGATCGCTTCCTGCGGAAGCGTGAATGCCTGGTTGGCTCGCTCGCCGCCGCGAATACCGCCGAAAAACGGTTGGTTGTAATCGACGCCATCGACGTTGATGTTTCCGTTGATTCCGCGCTGGCCTGACAAAGAAATTTGCCCTCGTGATGTTTCGACTTGCGCAGATGGCGTCAACGTAACGAAATCCTGGAATCGGCGGCCGTTGATCGGGAGATTCTGAATTGCAGTCGAATCCTGAACTGAGTCGAAATTGCTCGACGTGGTTTGAACGCCGTCCGCCGTTACTTCGACAACTGCCGACACATTGCTTGCACCGAGCGTAAAATTAGCATCGGTCGTGCGTCCCACCTGTACCTCAACGTCAAGCGACTGTTCGGCAAAATTGGATGCCGAGGCCTTGATAGTGTAGTTGCCTGGTTGGAGCAGAACGAAACGGTAAAGTCCGTCACCGCTGGATGTTACGGTTTGTGTTTGGTTTGTCGCCTGGCTCGTAAGCGTAACTGTCGCGCTTGGGACGACGGCACCCGCCGAGTCCGTGACAGTTCCTGTAATCTGTCCCGAACCACCCTGCGATTGTGCGATCACGCTTCCGGCGGCGACAAAACAAAAAATTGCCGTTAAAAGGAGAGATTTGATCGAAAAATTATTAGTCATTTGGTTTTTTTAACCCCTTAAATGTTTTTGTAAACAAAATTGCAACCTTGCTTTTTGAATAAATTCGGATAATTTGGATTTTTGTATTACTTTTTGGATTAATTCAGGGTTTGCCCGGAATAATTCCTTTAATCAACAACTTTGTACCCGTTTTATCGACACAAATTAAGTGATTCTTTTACAGTATCTTAACGGAAACACAGTAAAATTACTGGCACATATCCTGCCAAAGCGACGCTGTAAAGACTTAATTGGTCACTATTAAACAGGCAATTCGAGTTCCGAAACCATTCGTTTGCATGCAAAGAACGAATATAACAGAATATGCGCCGCAAGTTACAGGGACGTTAAATAGTCAGAGTGCTTTTTCGCATAATCCGGCAGTTTCGATGTAGAGTGCGATTTTGGTAAGACGGTACTTAGTATGATTTATTGGTTAACAAAGCGTTTTTTTTCATTAAAAGTACTTAAGACACCGTCTAAATTGTGTAAACCACACATAACACAAGACTTCGCGGGTTTTTTCCGAAACTTGACTTTTTTGTAAGATTAGGCTATTTTTTAATGGCTTTATAAGCTGTTTGAAAAGCGAACACATTCAAATGGCTCAGGGAAGCGAAAAAGGGGGAAATATATGGCACAAATAGATTACGCGACGGCGTCGTATAAAACGCCTTTGCATCATAGAATACTTGCAAATATGCCTGTGCAGGCAAGCTGGATTGACCAGGAAAGCGGCGAAACGATCAAAGTTGACGGCATAACCGAAAACGTTGGCGAATCGAGCGCTCTTGTCAATTTAGAGATTCTTCCGCCGGTCGGAAGCCAGGTTCGTTTACGGATTCTTGAAGAAAAGAAAACTGTGATCGAAGTTGCAACACAGGTTATTCGCGTCGAACGTGACCCAAGCAAACCGTTGGCCGCACTTTCCGTTTTAGAGAACCTCAAGAAATGGAAAAATACGGCAATGACTGCCGCTCAAAATTGGGTTACTCGTCACTGGCAATTAAACTACGAAGAAGAATGGGTTAATTAACTTGCCTCTTCGTATGGACAGAACGGAAAGCGGGGAGACTTCTCCGCTTTTTCTTTGTTTGAAATACAGGAAAAGCCAACGAATAGCGGCCACCCCGCATCTTTTTAGCGAATGAAAAATGTCCTAGCAATCATTTTAATACTTACGTTCGGAGCTCTTATACATGCTCAGGAAAGGCCGCTTACGCAAGCCGAATATGTAAAGCTTCTTTACGGGCTTGAAAAGAATCCGGCAGTAAAAACCTCGGTGGTCGAGGCATTGCGCCGCCGCGGCATCGGATTTGTCCTGACAGACGGATTGAGGTCGCTTACCCGTTCAAAGGGTCGGAACGACGAGGAGCTGAAACGGGCGCTTGAAGAAGCCGAACGCCGAAGGACGAATCCGAATGCGCCAAAGCCGCCGTCCGAGGCAGAGGCCAAACGCATCCTCGAACAAACGCGAACCAAGACGCTCGCCGCTGTCGAGGAGATGCCGGATTTTGTCGTAAAACAGCAGATTCAGCGTTCTGCCGCCTACGCCGGAACCAATAATTTCCGTAACCTTGACCGTCTGGTTGTTGCGGTAAGCTATCGTTCGACCGGCGAGGAGCAATATAAGGTACTTACCGTAAACGGAGCTATTCAAAATAACCCCGAATCAAAACGAAGTTATGAAGAGGTCGGCGGAACAAGCTCGACGGGCGAGTTCGTGACCATGCTTGCGACCATCTTCAAACCGGAAAATGGGTCCAAATTCGAAGTCGTGGATACGGATGTTATTCGGGGCCGAAAAGCAGTAATGTTCGACTTCATCGTAGAAAGGGACAAAGCAAAGCAGTTGATCACGGCGACCGGAGCGATTACGAGTTCGACCGTCACGGGAATAAAAGGCAGGATTTGGATAGACCGAGACGACTTTCGCGTACTTCGCGTTGACAGCGAAGCGACCGAGATCCCGGAAAGTTTCCCGATCAGATCGGCCAAGCGAATGATCGATTACGATTGGACCACGATAAGCGAAGAAAAATATCTTTTGCCGCTTGTTTCAGACGTTCGCCTTACCTTCCGCGAGAAAAGCCAGGTTTTCGAATCAAGAAATTTGATTCGTTTCCGGGATTATCAGAAATTCGGAACTGATGTGATCGTTGTCGCCGAAGACGAAGAACCGGCAGCGGAAGAGAAGCCTTTACGATGAGAAAAACAGGTCTAAATTTTACCCTTGCGTTCATTTGCTTTATTCTCTTCTCCGGTGTCTATGCACAAAACGCGCCGCCTAAGGAAGAAAACAAACGCGAGGCTCATTTGGTCGAACTCATCACTCTTGATAAAACGATAAAACTGGACATCCGCTACGCGACCGAAAACAATTTCGTCGGGAAAAAGGTCTACCCGGAAGCTCGTGCTTTTTTGCAGAGACCCGCCGCAAAAGCAGTAAAGCGCGCCCACAAAAAATTAAAAAAACAAGGCCTTGGACTTGTGATCTACGATGGCTATCGG
>JBQTJB010000133.1:0-26779 GCA_052387555.1 Blastocatellia bacterium
CGCCCCTACTCAATTTAACCCCGTAACCCGCCCACGATCGTTACGATTCAGCTCGTCGATACTTGAATTCGCAACCATCTGGGTCTACAAATGTAAGGATGTTCTTCGAGATGGTGAATTTATAGGCAATAACGGCATCATTGGCTGTCGAAAGCTTGACGTTTTTGGCGGGAGTGATCTCATAAGTTCCAACATCCCAATAAGTAAACTTGCCCGGATCGCTCTGAGTAAAATACAGCTTGTTTTCCTGAAACATAATGTTATCCGGATACTTTCGACTGCACTCGGAGTCGGTTATTTTTTCCCAGTTTCCGACAAGTTGTTGTCTTAATTTAGGCATAGATTCGTTTGTCTCCCAGCCGAATTAGCTTTGTTCCCGCGAGATTGGGTGATAGTGGCCAGGGTAACAAAGGTGTGACCATGGCCACGGTTTGCTAAAGCGAATCCACCATACTTTTGATCTCGCTACTAACCTTGAGCTTTCCAGCTTTTTTCTTCAGCACTTTGGCGATGTCCTTGCCGGGAACACTTTTGGTCTCTTTTTTGACAAGTGTCGCGGCTTTCCTGATTTCAGCCGGACTCATAACCGTCGAGTCTTCAATCAAGCCGGACGCGGCTTTGAGATCCGGCTTGCGCTTGCCAAATCGTTCAGCAACTCGTTTCGCTTCGACATAAGCAAAGTGCGGCCGAAGGACGGGGTTATCAAGCGCCGCGTGTATAGCCTCGATGCCATCCGAAAGATGATCGCCGCCTAAAACAAGCGTGAGCAAAGCATCGGGCGTTGAAATTACTTTTAGCGCGGCCTCGGCGTGGGCGCTGTCCGTCGCCGATGTAACCATAACGTTTCCCTGACCGGTGACCATAGTTTCAATACCCTCGGTGTCCCAGTGAACCTCGACTTCGATCTGGTATGCACCGGGCATCGGGAACAAGGCTCCCTGGGCACCGCGTAAGAGCGTGATGGAATGACTTACACTTTCTTTAGGATCGAGTAATATCAAAGAAACCTCTTCGACACACAGTACAATCGGCGAAAAGCTTCTTACCGCACCTGCAGGATCGATCACCTTCCCCTTTACCATTCCGCCTTTTATGTTCAAAGTCGAAGGAGCGGGAAGCGGTTCATCGGTTGTGTTTGCCAGTTCGATAGTAACCCGCACCGGCGCACCCAGCGGAACCGAATCGAGCAGCGGCGTCACTGTTAATTGAAGACCCTCAACCTCTTCACTGAGATCTGCTGGGCTGATAGGCGTCGACGCGTATGAAGTACCGAACGGCGTGCCTCCCGGACGCACGTAAATATCCGGCATATGTTTTAGCCGTTTCGCATCGTCGGCATTGTACGACCACTGAACGTTGCCCGGAAAAGCCGCGCTTCCCGGTGCTAGGGAGTTTGCCGCAATGACATTAGTCGTGTTCATGAATCCGTTATCCGATGTATTGTGGTAAAGACCCATGGCATGTCCGGTCTCATGCACGGCGGTACGAAAATAAGGTCCGGCAACGGTTCCGAATCGCGCTCCTTGAACCGTTCCCCATTCGGCAGTGTTTGGTATGGTCCAATGAGAGGATATTGCACATCCTTCACGCGGCACATTGTTCGAGTCCCCGCCGAACGCGTCGAACATGATTCCCCTTTCGGTCGAATCGAGCCTGCGAATACACAAAACGTAATAACGCCACTCCGCGTCAAGATTCGATGCGTCGCGTCGAGCAAGCATTTCGGCATGACATTCGGCATCCGACCAGAATTCACCGCTTGGCTCTACGATGCTGGTGTCGCTTTCGTCCACGCTGATGTCCCAATTGATTCCATCGCCGACCGCTTTCCAGTCGATGCCTGCTCCATTGTTGAGCGCCGACTCGGACTGGGAGACTCGGTCCACCTCGATAGTGGCTTTACGCAGGTACGGAGAGATCCAGCCCATTGTCAACCTTCCTACCACGGTGTTTGTGCTGTCCTTCACGTCACCTTCCAAATAATCACTGCCCGACGGATAACCCGACGGAGCGGGCAGCCAGCTCATCCGCGCGGTAAAAGCTCCTTCGTTTGTCCAGGTACCTCCGGTACTCCAGGCCCCGGCGCTCTTTGTAAAACGCCATCTCTCGAATCCGAGCGTAAAGCTATTCCCGAAAGTGAACGACTCGAGAATCTGCGTTACCCGGAGATAAAACCGATAACGGCCGCGGGAAAGTATAGGGATGCCCGCCGACGGATTGGGCGGAGGCAAGAGTACGATCTTTGGCGACGGCACCGGGAAACCGGGTTTTGGGAGTTTTATCGGGAGGAACAAGAAAGGCCGTTGATACAGGTCACCACTGGCTGTTCGGCCAAAAATGCCGTTACATTCAACGCGCAGCGTGCCGTCGTACGTGGTAAGCAGCCCGCCGCTCGGCTTGTAGTTAATTAAATAGCAGCCGCACCGTACAGACCGTATACTGCGCCAGGGTAATGACGGTTCACGTTTAGGGAACGGCCACGGATAAAATGGTGGACCGGGAAATGGCGGTTCCGGCTCCGGAAAAGGGTCCGGAAATGGTGGAATTGGGCCTGGCAACGGCGGCCCTTCAGGATTCGGAATCAAATCAATCAGCGTGTTCATAATAAATATCTCCTATAGGTGAATTTCTTCCAACGGCACAGTTTTCACTCTCCAAATTCAATTCTTCAAATCGGCGAAGAACCAATCGTCGAAAAGGGAGTTGTGGATCAGCGTCAAGTATTTTCCGGCTGTCGCGATCCTTGCCTTCCCGTGTCCCGATGGGACTTGACCTGTTCGTAGTAGCTCTCGGCTCCGGTCCGTCGCTCTTTTCTTCATCGGTTGTTACGCATAATCGCAAACAGTTTTTGCTCGGACTTCAGAAATCCGTCATTGCGTAAATTGAAAGTTTTTCTGGTAACGCTGTCGCTAACATTGCCGCCCAGAGTTTTAACAACGTCGTTGGTTATTTCGACGATGACATCAGTGTGGCTTTTGAATTCGCTCGGCAGGTTGTCGAAAGTTCGCGGGTGGACCCGCCACATGCAGACAAGGTCGCCGAGTTGTGGCTTATGCTCGCTTAAACGAAACAGCCAAAATGGCGCCGACGCATCGTTTGCCAGCCTCATGGCCTTGGCATCGAGTATGTATTTGTCATGTGAATCGGAAAACTTAAATCCCGTATAATCGGCCCGTCGGGCGATGAATGAGATAAAAGCAGCAGACCACGGAACGGCATCTCGGCCGTCAAAATTTATATTTATTGCCTGCCAATAATCTCCGACCCTTCTGAAAAACGGATCTACATTTTCTTGACCCTGACCGCGTTCGAAGAAGACCCATTCATTGAACGCCTCCCTCATTAGCTTTTCTTTCGGCGCGCTCAGCGGTTCGCGAAGAAATCGTGAGCCGGCAAACCCACGTCGAGTTTGTCCGTTCAATTTGGCCTCGATCTCCCAAAACCGCTCACCGGCGGGAGCGTTTATCACGTTCACCTCTTGCGTCAAGTGAAGAGTGCCAATAATGTTATCGGCAAATTCAGGCGTTTCGCGAAAATTTAAGGGCTCTGTTGTTACAATCTTTTTGGGCATAGTTTTTTCTTCCTGTTTTCTATTCTCGAAATCTGTTCACCTGAACCGCCACGCCGCCGACTATTTGGTCGGTCTTGACGTTGCGCTGGACGAAGTGAAGCTTGAGCGGTTTTTTAGGCTTGAATTCTTCTGATGCCGTCAGCTTTAGGCCGACGACCGCTTGCGTGAATGGTGGAATGTTTACTGCTAGCGCCGCGCGGTCATCGTCGCTGAAATCGGCCTCCCAGGCATCTGGAAACCGTCGAAATACGAGTTCGGGATTGTGAGATGAGAACACCCCGCCGACATCGCCTTCAAGCCGCGAGATCGGCGAGCCGCACTCGAGACGGGCCGTCTTTCGAAGGTCGGGCTCCTTGAATTCCGGCTTGAACCGTCTAATTTTAACCTCGGATACTTTGAAGAACTCTTTTGAATTGTGAATCAAGCTGACCCTTAGTCCTTCAGCTTTCTTCGGTCCCCAAACTTCAAGCTTAAACAACGGATCGAATCGTATGCGCCAGTTGCGTACAACGATCGGAAGTATGAAATACTCGTTCGCTACGAGATCGACGATCTCAAGGTTTTTTTGTGCGAGATTATTATCTTCCCACACATGCCGACCTGCAATCGGATGATCGCTCCGCGTTATTATCGAAGCCAGCAGACATGTGTGGGTCCCGGCGGCAGGGATAAGAGCTTCGGGCCATTTGGCCTTTACTATCCGAGTGTCCCCGGCAGCTAAATCAAAATCCGCCGTGGCCGCAATCGACGGCAAAAAATCGTCGGGGAATTCAAACTGCGTTCCAAGGAAACCACGGGTATGAAAGGTCACAACGAAGTGCCCCGCATTACCTGCCCCGGCTTTGTTTCTTACTCGGGCGTAAAACCAATTATCCTGTCCGAACTCAGGTGACTGGTGGCTGGTTCCGCCGTCATCATTGTTTCGAATCCAGAGATCCGGGGAATCCCAGAAAACACCGCCCCAGTTGTCGTCGCCCGGGTCGCCCGGGTCGTCCCTCATCCAGAGATCGGGAACCGGTGATGGATTTCCAATCCCGTATATAAACCGGTGAAATGCGTCGACAATATCTATATTTCCGGTTTTGCCGAGAAGGTGCTCCTCGATCATCTGGGTCGAGATGGGATCTCCCTTGTGCTCGTCGTAAAGATCGGACATCAGGTCGTTCAAAATCCCGACGCCGATCATCGAGGCGATTCCTTTCCAGAATCGATTACCTTCTACATAAGAACTCGGCGTACCGCTTGGTGTATGCCTTTGCCACGGATCGCGCGAGCAAAGAATTATGGGCGGGTCCGTAAAATCGAAAGGGATGGCGTCATCGGCGCCGTCGTCGTGAAATTTGGTGAATCCCTCGTCCCACCAACCATCCGCCTGCGAAGCGGGCTTGATCCCTCGGGCGAACCAACTATGGAATGTTTCGTGACGCAAGGGTGCAATCGAGGTGGTCGTTCCCCCTTCATACTCCATCCCGCCGGTGTTGAAAAGAGCGACAAAACGGTTGCCATGAGCGTAGGCTCCGTAGTTATTTTCGTTCTCGGTCAAAAATGTCTTAATGTTGTTTATCTCGGTCACCAGGTTCGCTGAAACGCTGTTCAGCTTCCAGGCCTCGATCGTCACCGTGTTGCCCGAAACCGGAAGGACGACCGTGTCAGTCTGCATCGTCAAAGTGTCCGACGAGCGAACTTCCAGCATCGGCGAGAGTGCCGTAAATCTCGATGGAAAGGCGATGCTCCAGTGGTTTGTACCGACGTTCGTAACCGCGCCGTTGGTTATTACCGAGTGAGTCGCCATCGTGCCCGTTATCTGTAACTCCAGATCGATGCTGTACTGATCGAAGATCAGATTCGCCGGCAACCACGCTTCGGCATACCGGGCTCGGTTTAGATCGGACATTCCGAAAACAAAACGCAGCTTCGGACCGGACAGCCAATCAAGCGCAGGAAGATAGCTTCCGCCGAGTTGCGAATTGGGCAGAGCGAGATCGTATTGGACGCGCAGTGTGTGAACCGACCCGGCTGCCTGCACATCTTCCATTACACGCAGGTTCGTAAATGTGCCGACCCCAAAATCGTGATGTGCCAGCTGCGCGACCGGGAATACAGCTCCGTCAACCCATGCCGCGGTTATATTCTGCCTGAGATCGAAAAACGGATTTCCGGCCGTCGGACCGACCGTGTAAGTTATCGTTGCATCGGCGACGGCCGTCTGGGCCGCGCCATCGAAGGTAAAGACCGCGTCGATCGATTCTATATCGATAGGAACGGAGAGCAATCCGTCAACGGTCTTGGAAGGCGGAGCAAGATGAAAGTTCGTGCTCATGGTTTGTCCTCCTTCGGACTTGCCCGGCCGATGACCGGCCGGGCGTTTTTATGATCGTTTCAATTTATTCTCAGCAGCAGTCGTTATCCAGTTCGATATCGACCGACACTTTCTTGACGCATACCTTCTTGATCTTCTTGCCACCCGATACTTTCAGGCAGTCAAGCAGTTTCTGCGCCGCCCCTTCACAGTCCTTGCCACCGGGCTGTTTGCCGCCGGAAGGTTCCTTTAGATCGGGATCTACGTAATATGACATGCCGCCCAGCAGAATGCCGTTGGCTGTCAAGCTGACGTTTATCATCCGGTCTGCCGAACCTTCGATGTCCACTTTGGTAAAGTCTGAGCCTTGTTTGAGCTTCAACCGCACTTCACGCTTCCCGCCGGCCTTAAGCGTGAACTTGTTGTTCGGAATACCGTCGAATTGGAGCAGCCAGCCTTTATCGGCGAGCACTTTCGGCATCTCGACAAGTAGTTCCATCGCGCCGCGGCGGTTCAAATTGTTGCCCGCCACGAAAAACGCCCCGTCGAGCGAGGCTATCAAAGCTTCCATGCCCCCACCGCCCGGAACGACCGTGACGTTGCGCTGCCCGACATTGTTGTCGTGCGGGACGAGTCTCCATTCCTGGATCGATTCGGTCCCGGTAAAATTGTCCACATTGCTCGGGTCGCCCGCGACCGAGGCGATCATCAGAATGCAGTCGTGTCCGTAAGCGTTGATGTTCGGGTCCCAGTCGACTGGGCCGACCTGTGGTTCAGCCGCGTTGTTTGCCGCGATGCTCGCGATCGGCAAGCCGCCGACGGGACTCATCTCTTCAAAATCGTTCGGCCACGTCAATCCAGCCCCGGGCTTTGAGTGATATGCCCGAACGGTCACATTGTTGGCCACGGAAGTGCCGCGATTCTTGACCTTTGCATACATGTAATTGGTCTGGCCGTCAATGGCATTCTGGTGACCGGCCATTCCGTCGTTCGCGTTGCGATTCCACATCGACTGATTTTGCCAGTGAGCATAAATGTACTGGTATTCACCCGCCCGGCCGTCGTCGATGTACACATCGACCGCCGGTGGAGCCCCGGCGGTGATCACCGTCGTCGATGCGCCCGCGGGCTGATAGCTGCCCTGCTTTTCGAACGCCCAGCGAATGACCTTGTTGTATGCGCCGCCATCGAGGCCTTCCGAAGTCCAATTCAGAAGGTCGATATCCTGCATTTCCTCGCACCACGTTTCTGCGTCGTTAGGATTAGTACCGGAAGTTAGGCTTCCAATAGTTCTGAGGATCAGGTATGTAGCAGCGCGAGCAGAAAACATTCTGCGGTTCAAACTTGCCGCGTCGCCGCCAAGCGAACGATAGAGCCTGAAATGACAAGTCGCAAGTATCTGCTCAGCCAGATAACCCTGAGGATCGACGGGAGTAAAAGCTGCGTCATTTGCCCCGCCCCATGCCCACGCCGCCACATCGCGGTCGAACCGCCGTTCGGTCGTGAACGGACGAAAAGGCGCATATCTGAAACGTTCGGCCATCGCAAGTTCTCGAAGCTGCGATTCCGGATCAAGCTGGATAGCAGCAAGCCCGTCACCAGCACTGTGCGCAAATCCCAGATTTCCACTGCCCACATGGTCTCCCAACGTGCCATGGCCGCCCATCTCGTGCCAATGCACGTAAGGGTCGACCGCCCGGCAAACCGGGTTTACCGTGTCGGTAGTGTCGCAGAGGGCATAGCACATATGGTCGGTACCGCCGGTTCCGTTCGGTGACCAATGGGCATTGATCGTATTACCGCTAGCCGTCCCCATCCCGCGATGATCGACAGGTACAGGAAAAGTCGTTCCGTCAAAATACGTCGCCCGGGGAAAACCGAGATTCTCGATCATTTTGAACAGTTCTGTCTGATGGAAATAGGCGTTGACAGCGCCGAAGTTGTTTGTCCGAACGTCGTAGTCGAAGTCGGTTCCGGTCGGTTCGGTCGGTGCCGCAATGTTTGGGTTTTCTTCATTGGTGATCGTCACGTAAGTGCCGGCCAAACTTTGCGTTCCGGCCGCGGGACCGTTTAGATCGTTTAGCAGGACATCATCTCGATGCGGATTCAAAACGGCATTGCTATCGTCGGATGTGATCGTGAGGTCGCCGGTCTTATTTATCGGGTCGCGCTTGAAAACCAACCCGTTGACACCGCACGTCATGCATTCGATGTAAAGTACGGAACCGGTCTCAACCTCGACAAGTATCAGCCAAACCAGACCGCTGAATCCCGGAGGATCGTATTTGAAAATAATTTCAGCTACGAGATAGGCTCTACCCGATTTGATCTTGTCATTTACCGAGGGCAGATCCAGCATCGGAACTATTCCTTCTTCATCCGATGTTTTTTTCTTGTCGGGCGGAGATGGCATGCCTTGATAACGTTTCTTCGGATCGTATTTATAGATGAAGAACTTGCCGCTCAATATACGTATTCGGTTGTTGTCCTGCCGCTCAACCTTGCCGCGGGCAGATTTTGCGGACTTCGCGGCAGTAATGTTTATCGCCTTTCGGACTAAAGCCTCGGCTTCACCTTCGCCCTCATCCTCTGCTTCGCCGAGAGCAGGATCGATAGCAGTTTTACGAGCAATTATTTGCCGAAAGAGGCCTTTGTAATTATCAATCGCTTTCTTATCGGGCAATGCCCCCTTCAAATCGTCCTCGCTGTTGTTCGTCGATCCGATTACTCGATTCGGATTCTGCTTGATCTTGACGGAAAGGCCTTTTCGCCAAACGGGGGTGTTCAGATAGGTCTGGTAATAGCCCACAGTAGTTGAATCGAACATGTGCTTCTCTTCGTTAAGCTGGTATTCAATTCCTTGTTCACGCGGGTCGTAAAACGAGACCTTTTTATGCAGATTTTGAAGCTGTTCATTCGGTATTTGGAAAGTCTCGGACATTTCATTCAGGTAACTTTCCGCCGAAACGCGTGGAATATTCTCCTCGCTTTCCCAATATTCCTGGCTATGACGTATGTGGCGGACTTTCGTTTTCTCATCCGTCGTCAAGTGGGCTCGCAGTTGTGGGTCGTATTTTGTGTTCATGGGTCGGTACTCCTTCTGGGTGAAAAACAGCGGCCGACGCTCGAACCCTGGGGAAAAGTTCGTCGGCCTCTTAACAAAGAGGTGGTTACTGGCAACTCAGGGTTTGTATCCTCTAAATGGCGAGACGCTTCGGAATTTTTGTTTTGCGTTAAATTGAAGAAAATGTCGAAATTTTTTTTGTAACGGAAACAAGCTTTTGTCGGGGCTTCTTCTCGCGGTTCAAAACCGAACTCGTCGAGGGCGGTGTGTTTGAAAATATCGGCCAGGCTCGGAGCGAGATCTTCAGCTACATCGAAGGCTAATACAACCGCATCAGGCTGCATTCAAGCATCGGTTATCTGAGTCCGATCGAATTCGAGAGACGGCTGCGGATTGACAACCAAACAGAAATGTCGACACTTAATCATCAACCGGTGAAGCGGAAGCGGGCAATGCCGGCGAGCAACCCGCCGAGGAATATCCGGTCGGAAACTCATCCACAAACGAGCAGCGGCGAGATGCCCTCAAAATCATCTCGCCGCCCAAAACCCGTCATCGGGGGATAGATTTACCAATGCCTAAAAAAACGCAATCTTGGACATTAAATCAACAAAAAGGAGCGAGAGATCCGTGTCCGGCTAAACCGATCCACCTCAGTCTCCGCCTTCAATGAACACCTGATTACCGCAAATTTCAAAGACGCAAGATTAGAAGATGTCATGAACTCGATAGTCAAGCAGATGCAGAATTACAGCTGGGAAATCAACGATGATGTGGTGATTATTTTTCCAATTCGAGGACGAGACAAGAGGCTTGAAAGATTATTGGATGTTAAAGTTCCTTCCTTTGCCGTTGGAATGGGTGCAGATGTCGGCTCGATCCAGGCAGAGCTTATGTTGTTTCTTCCTGAGTTCGAGAAGTTTCTTGCTGAAAACAATCTTGATTGCAGAACTGACCGACCGGGATCATCTTTCAACAGTCGCATTCTCCCCGACAGCATGGGATTCACGGACTTGACCTTCAAACAGCTACTCAATGCAATCAAAAAATCTAAACGGGGTGGTTGGATATTGCAGATAAAAACTCTTAAGGACAAGCCGGGTAAAGAGTTCGTAGAAATTCTTATTTGATACAGATCAAGTGTAAGCGCCTCTAAAAAAAAGCACCGGTCTAAAATAGAGAATTCCGGGTCTCGTGGTATTTCTGAATCGCCTAATTCGATTTGGGAGATTTGTATAGCGAAAATGGCAATGAAAAGCGTTTTGCACTGCACACGGGACGCTAATTTTTCTTCAAAACTTCTTCATATTCGCCGCTTTCTACCCATTTCAGAATTTCGGAGATTCGCCAGATCGGGAATGGGTGCGAGAGGCCGGCGTTGATGATGTCTGCCCAGAATTTATCGAGCTTGCTTTCGTCGTAGTTCTTTTGAAACTCGCGTGCCTGCTCAAGAAACAGATCGTAATCGATCTTCGAGGCAAACGTGCCGCCGGCGAGTTTCATCATCGTCCGCCCGACGACGTCCGGGTCCTGGACCACGAGCAGGGCGGCGCGGTCGCAGGAAAGCTCTGCACGGCGCATCCACGCCAGAAGGGCGCCGCGCATCGTCAGGCTCAGAATGTCTTTGAGAATTGACGCGATCGGAAGGGCGGCAAGCGGGATGGTTGCAATAGCCAATATCAATTGAGCCGCAGTCAAATAAAGCACGTGTTCGGCGTGAATGTGGCCGACCTCGTGAGCGATGACGGCCAGCGTTTCTTCTTCGTTGAGGCGTTCGATCAACGCCGAATGCAGCACGATAATGGGCTTTTCAACGCCGCCGGTAAACGCATTCACAAGCGGATTTTGTTGGATAAACAGGTCGGGCATATCTACGCCGAGCGTCGTGCAGGCGATCTGTAATTTTGCGTGAAGGTCGGGACATTGCTTTGGCGTTACCTTTACGGCGCTAGCCATATATGTAACGCGAATGGCCGATTCGCCGGTCACAGTCAGCAGCTTTTTCAAAGCAGTGTCAATTCCAGGAATCGCCTTTAACGCCGCAAGAGCCTTGCTGTCCGCCGGATGTATGTATTCGTGCTTGCCGAGATCGGCAAATTTCTTATGCGGCTCCTTCGAAAGCGGAAGCTTGCACCTGCCGCAATTAGCCGTGTTGTTTTTGTAATCCGCCTTGACCGAATTCTTTTGTCCGCAATATCTGCATCGGACAAACGTGCTTTTGGTCACCGCGGTCGATTCGCCTTCGCCGTCTGCTTTTTTCTTGGCCATACAATGATTCTAGTTTACAGTTTCGGGCTTTATCAAATGCTCATATCCTTGAAGAAGAACGAGATATGCGTCGGAAAAGTTTTGATAAATCAAACAGATGACAACTTTACGACCGTCTCTATGTGATGTGTCTGCGGAAAAAGGTCTATCGCGGTCACCGAATCGATTCGAAAACCCGCGTCGAGAAAACGCCGAAGGTCACGGGCCAGCACCGATGGCTCGCACGCAACATACGAGATTTTCTTTGGGCGAAGCTTGATAAGATTTTGTATTGTCTCCTTTTCGGTTCCGGCTCTGGGCGGGTCGAGCAGAACGAAATCGGGTGATTTGAGCGAACCCGACGCAAGAAACTTGCGAACTAGTAGGGTACGAAACTCGACATTTTGAAGCCCGGCATTTGCGGCATTCTTTTTTGCAAAATGAATTGCTTCCTCGCTGTCCTCTACGCCGATCACGGTATTGAATTTCCTTCAGAGCGGCAGCGAGAAAAGTCCGACTCCGCAGTACAGATCAAGCGCCGTATCGCCTTTCGCATTTCCGACGGCGGTTTCGATCAGTTTTTCCAGCAAGAATCGATTGCCCTGAAAAAAAGAATGAGCTGAGAAAAAGTAAGTCTCTCCTAACGCAGAAATCTTGATTTCGTTGGCCGGTTCGGCAAGATGTCGGAAAAAACGGAAACTTCGCTGCCGTCGCCGCAAGCGGCTTCGATCTGCGCCTTTTCTCCCCAAAATTCTTGCCAGGGCAAGTTGTTTCTATAAAAGTCGAGCTTTTGCTGTAGCTCCGGAGCCAGAATCATGCATCGTTCGATGTCAACGAGTTCACGGGAGTTTCGCCGGTAAAAGCCGATCTTTTTGTTCCGCGTATCGACGTGCCAAAGAGCACGCAGCCGATAACCGAACGATTCGGGACTGGGAACCACCGCAAACTCGAATTGATCGCTGATCTTCGCAATACGCTTGAAACAATCGCGGATAATGCCAATTTTTGCGTTAATTTGCGTTTCGTAGGCAAGGTGTTGAAAATTACAGCCGCCGCAACTTCCGTAATATTCGCACGGTGCGGTTGTCCGGTCAGGCGACGGTTCTACCAGTTCCTCGATCTCGGCAAATGCAGTTTTTCCCTTGATCTCCTCGATCCGAACGCGAAGCTTATCGCCCGCTGCGGCCAGCGGCACAAATATAGTAAGATCCTCGGCAAAAGCCAACCCCGGTCCGTTCGGAACGATCTTCTCGATCTTTACCTCTAAAAGATCTCCGTTATTGTATTGACTGCTCAAATTACGTTTTCTACTTCGATCTCGATGCCGCCGACAATTCCGGCAAAGATATTGTATACAAGTGCACCGATCACTCCGGCGATAAATCCGATAATGGCGTACATGATGGGAAGTATTATCATTACCGCGATGCCCGCTATGATTCCGCCGCCGCCGGCGAGAAGCGCCATTTCTCGGTTTGCTCCGGCCGCACCCGTCAATGAAATGATAATAATGACGAGCCCGTAAGGTATTGCGATCAGAAGGCTTATCACAAACGACATCACCGCGTAGATCTTTGCGACCGAAAGAATGCCGAGCTTTTTGATTCTTAATTTATTCATTTGCCTTGCTCCTTAAGATATTTGAAAGTCACAGCTTGTTTATCACAAACTACATGCAATGCAAACTCGCGGATTAAATGGCGTTGGTCAACGAAATGTTCCCTGCGACAATACTCGACGTAAAGTTTGAAGATCTTCATCTTTCGCGTAAGAGATAGTTATCAGTATCGCCGACCGGCCTTTGACAGTTGCATAGAGCCTCTTTTTGCCGGCTGATGAAAATACATCAAGAAAAGCGAATTGCTTTTTGCCCAACTGCTCGGCCTGCGTTTCCGAATAAGTAAAACCCGCAGGCAGCTTCATGCGGGAAAACTGGCTACGCATCAGGTCGAAATAATCGACGGCATCCTTCACGTCCGGAACAAGAGTGAGGTCTTCAGCCGAAATTCTGACGATTGCGCTGTCCCTGGAAGCTGCGGCAGAACGGTACGCGGTGACAAGAACCTTCACTCGCTCCAACGCCCGATCCATTTGAATTCTGCTCGCGCCGCCGATGCCATCCGGCGCTTTCAAGCTCAGGTCAAAACCCTGCGTTTTCAGGGAAGATTCGAAATCACCACCGGCTATCTGCCACGTTTCGGGAAAAGTAACCGCGAAGCCGAGTTCTGCATTTCGGTAAGTTCGATCTGAAATGCCGGTTGACGGAAATGGTGTCTGTGCAGCCTTTGGAACGGGTTTCGCCATCCCTGGTTTTACGGTTTGTGCAATAGAAAACTGAAAAGTACAAAATACCGATGCAAAAATCAAAAACGCGGTCTTCATAAATAAAACAAGCTCAACCGGAGGACGCCTTCATCTTCGCGAAGCCGTTTTAGAAGCATCAATCTAAACGTTTGCTCATAGGCTTCCGTTTCCATTTCCCCTTTATAGTCTTTCAACTGCCGGGCAGTTTCTTTCTCCAAACTCTTTAGATGCGGCTTATCGGAATTAGTCAGCAAGACGTGGTCGAGAAAATTTTCAATATCGGTCAAAGATTTGTCGATGGTCTCAAAGTCCACGGTAAGATTCGTCTTTAGCTCGTTTAGACGGGTCGATGCTCGTTCGAAATCCTCGCGGAAATTCACTCGTTCTGAATTCGACAAGGCGGTTATCGCCCGATCGATATGTTCTGCTATCGCTTCACTCGAAAATCCCGGATCGGTTTTCCCCGCGGCCGGGCTTGCCGACTTGCCGACCTGCATCGAGAGCCATTCCTGATATTGCGCCTCTATTTCCTCGCGGCAATAAAGCAGGCCTTTTATCGTTCGCGGCGACGGATTTTTGTCGAAAGCATCAAAAACCGATTCGATGCCGCGCAAAACGATATGCAGCGGTATCCCGCGCTCCTGCCAGCCCTCGATCATCGCCCAATCGATCGGACTTAAAAACAAGTTCTTGCCGCGGCGGCGGATAAAGGTGTCTTCGATCTCGGTAAAGTAATTGTAGTAGTTCAAAGTGCAGATTCTATGTCCGGTAATAATGCTCGACTCTACCAGTTTAATGTTTGAAGAAGACTGAAGCTTTAAAAATTTTGACCTTGCAGTATTTCTGTATGGATTTAAAATCGTCCCAATTGTCCGTGAAGGTAGTCGTCCCCCACCGTCGAGCACTAACAGCAATTAACGCGTCCAGAGCCATTCTCTGGGAGGCTCCAGGTTTCAATCGGGGAAATTTACCGTGAGAGCCTTTTTTGCGTCCATGAGCCAACCAATAGAGAATTTTGCTGGCCATTAACCAATCTTCATAGGTTGGAACAATTAACGAATTGTCTTTTGCGTATTCGCGGTGCAATCGCTCGTACATCCGTCGATCCGAATCATCCTTGGCGCTAACCATCAGCTCCATTAGTACAATGGACGAAAAAAGAAAGTTGTCAGGAATTTCCGACAACTTTCTTGATATGGTTGTGGATGTATCAACGGTGAAGTAGGCCATCACGTAATTTTACGCGCGTGGTGATTATCAAAGGCTTTCTGAAAGGCGTTAAGAGTCAGTGCCTTTCTTTAAGCGAGTCTTTTTTCACGCTCTTGTGCAGATTCCGGGTTAAGCAGGCATGGTCGCTGACCGTCACCGTTTTCAGCAATTGTCTCGTCCGTAATCACGATGGCTTTATGATTTTTCGGACGAAGTGCAGACGGGTTTGTGCAATTTTGCCTCGTTCCATTTCCTGCTTTTACCGAATTCTTCTTCATCGCCAATACCCAAATCCAGAAAGTGCTAACCTGACAGACAGTTTAATTCTACCACAGTCCAAACGTTGTGCTAAGCTATACCGGCATTATGACAGACGAACGACGAGCGAAGTTCGAAACTTCTTCCGGGATCGAACTTCCGGCTGATTTTAATCCAAATAATACAAAACAAATAGATTACGACGCCGATATTGGCGACCCTGGCAAATTTCCATATACGCGCGGCGTTCGTCCGAACATGTATCGCGGCAAGTTTTGGACGATGCGGCAATACGCCGGTTTTGCCACGGCCGCCGAATCGAACGAACGATATAAGTATCTTCTTTCGCAGGGAACGACCGGCCTGAGTGTCGCGTTCGACCTGCCGACGCAGATCGGCCTGGATTCCGACGATCCACTCGCAATGGGCGAGGTCGGCAAGGTTGGCGTCGCCATAGACAGCATCGACGACATGTCCACGCTGTTTGACGGAATACCACTAGACCGCGTTTCGACCTCGATGACCATCAACTCGACTGCCTCGATACTTCTATGTCTTTATCTCGGCGTGGCAAAAAAACAGCGTGTACCGTTCGACAAAGTTAGCGGCACAATACAAAACGACATTCTAAAGGAATACATTGCCCGCGGAACCTATATCTACCCGCCGAAGCCGAGTTTGCGCCTTATTACCGATACGTTTGCATTCTGCGCAGCCGAGGTCCCGAACTGGAACACGATCTCGATTTCTGGTTACCACATTCGCGAAGCCGGTTCGACTGCGGCACAAGAACTCGCGTTCACGCTCGCCGATGCTGTCTGTTACGTTCAAGCCGCGATCGATGTCGGGCTCGCGGTCGATGATTTTGCACCACGCCTTTCGTTCTTTTTTAATTCGCACAACAATCTGCTTGAAGAGATCGCGAAATTCCGTGCCGCCCGCCGTCTGTGGGCACGAATAATGAAAGAGCGGTTCGGCGCCGAGAATCCTAAATCGCTGATGCTTCGTTTTCACACGCAAACCGCCGGTTCGACCTTGACGGCTCAGCAGCCCGAGGTAAACGTTGTGCGGACAACTATCCAGGCACTTGCCGCCGTGCTTGGCGGTACGCAGAGCCTGCACACGAACTCTATGGACGAAGCTCTTTCACTGCCGACCGAGCAGGCAGCGAGAATAGCGCTTCGCACGCAGCAGGTGATCGCTCACGAATCGGGCGTTGCCGACACTGTCGATCCGCTGGCCGGAAGCTACGCCATTGAGGAACTTACAAGCCGTCTCGAGGAACTGGCCGAAAATTACATCACGAAGATCGACGAAATGGGCGGAATGCTTCGGGCTATCGAAACCGGTTACGTTCAGCGCGAGATTCAGGAAGCCGCATACGATTACCAGCGTGCGGTCGAGACGAACGACGCCGTGGTTGTCGGGGTAAACAAGTTCCAGATCGAAGAAGGCGAGACGATCCCGATCTTGACGGTCGATCCGCAGATCGAACGCGATCAGGTCGACCGCCTTCGCGCGTTCCGTGCCTGTCGAAACAGCAAGGCCGCTGAGAATGCACTTTCAGCCCTCGAAGAGGCCGCAAAAGGAACCGCAAATATGCTCCCGCGAATACTCGAATGCGTGGAAAGCAATGTTACAGTTGGCGAAATAAGCCACCGCCTTCGACGGGTTTGGGGAGAATATCGGGAAGCTGTAACCGTATAAACCCAGTGATTTAGCTGTCTGATTTCAATTTATTCTCACTTCAAAATATACTGACAAACAGTGTTAAATTGTGGTACTCTTGAGTCGGGTTCCTTACCCGCCTCTAATTCCTGCCTCCAATTCATTTCTCGCCCCCAATCCCGGAGCCGCCACCACGATGGAACAACTTAACGATTATTTAAAGAGCCTTCTTTCGACCGCCAGTTACGAGCTTCACCTGGAACCGAACAAGAACCCGTTTGTCGTTTCCGCCAACGGCCCTTCCGACATCTCTAACAAGCCGCTGCAGGGAACGCAGATCAGCATGATGGTTTTCCCGCTGATCCCGCAGGACGTAAAGAACGAATTGCCGCATCAGCCGCATATCGAGTTCGTACACCCGCACAACCTGGGCAAATTCAGCTTCAAAGTGCAGAAATCGCCGGCTGGGTTCAACGTAACCGTAAAACCGGTATTTGGAGATGTGGAGGGTGAAGAAGAGCAGGGCAAAGCTCTGCCGCCAAACGATTTTAACGGCACCAGCACCGAACCAGACACATATCCCGGCGCTCCGGAAAACCTTGCGTCCAGCTTTGAAAACCCGGTAATTGCTCCGGCAGCGACAAAAATAGAGTTCGATCTGCCGATAGAACAACCGACAGTGCCGATTGCTGACCCTTCGATAGATATTCTTTCAGCGAACGATCCACAGTATACGACCATTTTCTCCGAGCCGGTTGCTGAAGAAAAGACCTCTACCGATGAGGCTTTTATCCCTCAGCCCGATATTCCCTTAAAATCTTCTGAAAGCGAACCCGCCGCGGATGTGCCCGTACCGGCAGAACCGGTTTTGGCCGACCGTCGAACGGGTGAACGCCGTCGATCAAACACGGTAATGAACGGGCGAATGGACGCCCTTTTCAATCTGATGTCTGAGGTTGGCGCCTCCGATCTTCATATGTCCGTTTCGCTGCCGCCGATGGTTCGAAAAGACGGCAAGATGCAGCCGCTTGAATGCAGCGAAGAAACGCTGACGCCCGAAGTGATGCGCGAGCTTCTGCATTCGATAATGCCGGAGAAGAACCAGGAAGAATTCGAACGCCGCCGAGACACCGATTTTGCCTATGAGATTCCCGATTTGGCTCGATTCCGCTGCAACGTCTTTATGGACCGCAAGGGCATGGGCGGCGTTTTTCGCATAATCCCAACCAAGATCTTGACCGCCGAGCAGCTCGGCCTTTCAAAGGCGATAATGGATCTTTGTTCGCTGTCAAAGGGTCTGGTTGTCGTCACGGGCCCGACCGGTTCTGGTAAATCGACGACGCTCTGCGCGATGGTCGATTCGATTAACAAGGTTCGCGAAGATCACATCATTACGATCGAAGACCCTATAGAGTTCGTGCACGAAAATCAGAAATGCCTCGTCAATCAGCGTGAGGTTCATAACCACACCGATTCGTTCAAAGATGCCCTGCGAGCTGCACTCCGCGAAGACCCGGACATTCTTCTCGTCGGTGAAATGCGCGATCTCGAAACTATTTCGATTGCCATTGAAACGGCTGAAACCGGACACCTCGTATTCGGCACGCTGCATACGACAACCGCCGCCTCGACCGTCGACCGCATCATCGACCAATTTCCAGCCGACCGTCAGCAGCAGATTCGCGTAATGCTCTCCGAATCGCTTAAGGGCGTGATCGCCCAGACGCTTTTGCCAAAGATAGGCGGAGGCCGCGTAGCGGCTTTGGAGGTGCTGATCGTCACGCCGGCGATAAGCAACCTGATCCGTGAGGGCAAAACTTTCCAGATACCGTCGGCGATGCAAACCGGCAAAACTCATGGAATGGTAATGTTGAATGATGCTCTGTTCGATCTCGTCGAAAAGAAAATAGTCGAACCGCGTGACGCCTACATAAAGGCTGTGGACAAAACAAATTTCGAGACGATGCTTACGCGCGGCGGATTCAAGATTTAACGAATATCGGCAATAGAAATGTTATTTGCGGAAAGCGTGCTTCCCGTGGCTCGGTTGTATTCGGAGATCGCTTTGTTCAGGTCGGTTTGCGCCTGCAGCTCGCGTCCGCGAGCGGCGATCAATTCGGTCTGTCTTTGAAGCACGAGATAGAACGTGGTCGTCCCGGCACGAAATTGCCGTTCCTCGCTTTCGGCAAGTTTTTCGGCGGCGTCGCGTGCAGCGGCGGATGAAGATAAACGAGCCTCGGCCGAACGCAGTGCCTGGATCGAGTTTCTGACTTCGGCCTCGATCACCTGTTCGGCCTGCGCGCGCAGGTTCCCTATGCGGTTCGTCTCGACCATCGCCCTGCCAAGATTTGCTTTTGCCGTCGTGTTTCCCAGAGGCAGACCTATCGTAACGCTGATCCGATAGGTGGGATAATCCTGCTGAAGCAGATTGACGAGTGATTTTCCAAAGCCGCCGACAAGATTTAACGGCACAAGAAGATTTCCGTTAGAATCGGAGGCGCGAGCGGTAGGAACGCCTGATAGACCCTGCGATGTATAACTCCCGACGAGGTTTATCTCCGGCTTTGTTTGATTTCGAAAATACTCCAGATCGACCTTGTTGATCGCCGCCGATTCTTCGAGCTGTTCTATCTCCGGCCTGTTTTTCAGCGCCTGTGCGACTGCCATTTCCAATCCGACGCGTGGCGGTTCGAGAGCGATCGGCGACACCGGCGTCAGAGATCGAGTCCATTCAGCATCTGTTCGCTCGGCCAGCATCAGCGATTTCAAAGTATTTTCATGACGTGTAACTTCTTCCTGCGCGGCAAAAACGCTTTGCTCGATGGTTGTTATTTGCGCTGTGGCGGCGACGACCTCGATAGGTGCAAGCACGCCTTTATCTACCTGCCGCTGATTGCTTTCAAGCTGTGCACGGGCTTGTTTGACAGCATCGATCTGAACCTGAAGATTGCGAAGAGCGTAGGCAAGATCCCAGTATGCCTGCCCGACGGCAGTAATCGTTTCTATCGTCCGCTGCTTGAACTGCGAATCCGAGATCGTAATGTTTCGTTTTGAAATTTCTATCAGTCGACGATTATTGTCGATTCGAAAGTTACGCAAGAGGGGCTGGGTGTATGTGAAATTTAGCACCGACGGGAACTGGGGGTTAAGAAATGCATTGGTGTTGCTGGTCGTCGTGCGCGATGTATCGAGCCTGGCCGTATAGCTGCCGCCAAACTTAGGCGTATTACCCAAAAGTCCGGCCGAGCCGAAGTAACGCGTTTGGGTCACCGAACCGTTGACTGCGCCGCCTATCAGGGAGGCAGTCGGAGTCGACGCATTCTCGTAATAACCCTCTGACGCAAACAGCGGATCGTAAACGCCGCGGAGAGCTTTCAGATTGAATTCGGCGATCTTATTATCGTTGCGCGAAACGTCTATGTCGTTGTTATTTCGCAACGCCCTTTGAATCGCTTCTTCGAGCGTTAATGGAAGCTGGTTGGCGACGTCAACGCCGACTCTTTCGGATGAAGGGAACGGACGCGTCGGAGATTGGAAATTCGGTGCAACCGGCGGAGGATCGTTCGGGAGTATTGCCGGAGGAACCGTTTCTTTTCTGCCGGGTACACTGATTACGGGCGTAGGAGTCGGATTCTGTCCTTTACTTGTTAACGCGCCGGCAAGAATCAAAGCAGAAAAGAGTATTCCCGCGCAAAGGCGCACAAAGACTCTCGAAAAATGTTCAAACTGAAATTCCATCAATAATTTCACCCGGCATCAACAACGCCGCCGCGATCCTGCATCTCTTGCGTTTCTGCACGTTCATCGGCCGATAACTTCTCGTTACGACGAAATACGCGAGATTTAATTTCCCGAATCCCGGCTCCGAGCCCGCGCATGATCGAAGATTCGGACGCGTCGTCAAATAGCGAGTAGAATACCGGCACCGCCAAAAGCGTAAGCAGCAGGCAAAGCGATTGTCCACCGACGACCAGAATCCCTATAGAACGATTGGTCGCCGCACCGGCTCCGGTTCCAAGCGTCAACGGAATCATGCCCGCAACCAGCGCCAGCGTCGTCATCAGAATTGGCCGCAGACGGTCGCGGTTTGCCTGAATGATAGCGTCATAGCGGCTCAATCCTCTCGACCGAAGCGTATTCGTATGATCGATCTGCAGGATCGCGTTCTTCTTGACGATGCCGAAAAGTAACAAAATGCCGAGTGCCGAAAAGATGTTAAGAGTCTGGCCGGCTAAAGCGGTCGAAAGCAATGCGAACGGAACCGCAAGCGGCAGCGTCAGCAAAATTGTCACCGGATGGATGAACGATTCGAACTGCGCGGCAAGGATCAGATACATGAAAACGAAAGACAAAAGAAACGCATACATAAACGATTCGTATGCCTTCTGCAGTTCTTTCGATTGACCGGTTACGCCGGTGATATATTCGGCCGGCATTTGCATCTCTTTCACATAACCCTCGAGCCGCGAAAGGGCGTCCGATTCAGAAGCGTTTGGTGGCAGACCGGCTGAAACAGTCACCTGCCGCTGCCGGTTGAGACGATTGATCGACGACGGAGCCAAGCCCTCTTCAAGCTTTACCACGCGATCAAGACCGATAATGCCGCCGTTCGAGGACGCTACATTGAAATATTTGAAGTTTTCGCGGTCACGACGAAATTGCTCATCCGCCCGAACCACCACGTCATATTGCTGAGATCCTTCGCTGTAGGTCGAAACTATTTGACCGGCGGCAAGAATGTTCAATGCCTGTGCCACGTCACCGGCACGTACCCCAAGATCGGCAGATTTTGTCCGGTCGATCACTACGCGAATTTCGGGCGTGCCGACCTCGATGGAATTGTCAGGGTCGCGGTAGATCGGATCTTGTTTCATTCTTTCAACAAGAGCATTTGCGTATTCAGTCAGCTTTTCCATATCCGGTCCGGAAATGTACATTCCAACGGAGGAGCCGCCGCGGCCGAGCCCGATGCTGCCGGCGATAGATGACGATGCCGAAACCGTGACCTGATATTCTTTTGAAGAGTACTTTCGAACGATCTGCCGTGTTTGGTTGATCAGATCCGCCTGCGATTTTGCGCGTTCGCCGACCGGCAAAAGGGCAACATTGATGAAGCCGTTATTTGGCCCCGAACCGCGTCCGAAACCGGCCAGGACGAGCGTGTTCTTAACGCCCGGAACCTCGGCACGTATGTCGCGGGCAATTCGCTCAAGTATCGATTGTGTTGCCGACAAAGATGTCCCCTGCGGACCACGCAAATTTACCTGATAAAGCGATTCGTCTTCGTCCGGCAAAAAAGCCATGCCTACGAATTTGTAGAGCGGATATATCGACGCGACCGTAACGATGCATATAAGCACTACGGCCCAACGGAACCGCATGGCAAGCTTCAGAAGAAATGTGTATGAACGGTCGATCCGTGAGTAGAACCAACTGTCTTTCGACGAAGATTCTTCGCCCATCTCATGTCCTAAGTCCAAAGTCCCAAGTCTGTCGTTGCTGTCTCTTTCGTCCAAGCTCAAATAAGCACCATCACGACTTAAGGCTTCCGGGACTTTCGACTTGTGACTTGACGACTTTCGTCGTATCCACCTCGCCGCCAGCATAGGTGTCAGCGTAAATGAAACAATAAGCGAAACCGCGATTGCTGCTGCGGCCGTCAAACCGAACGACGACATAAATCGCCCGACGATCCCGGTCATGAACCCGACCGGTATAAACACCGCGAGCAGCGACAGCGTGGTTGCCAAAACCGCAAGGCCGATTTCGCGTGTTCCCTCGACTGCTGCCTGAAACGGATCCATTCCCTTTTCTTCGACAAAACGGTAAATATTTTCCAGAACAACGATTGCGTCGTCGATAACGATACCGACCATCAGCGTAAGGGCAAGCATCGTCATCTGATTCAACGAATAGCCGAGAGCGGCGATCGCCGCAAAAGCCGCAATGATCGATACAGGAATTGCAAGAGCGGCAATTATCGTCGAACGAAAATTCCAAAGAAAGAAAAATACGATGACCGCCGCAAATATTGCACCCAGAATAAGGTGCTCTTCGATTGCAGTAAGCGAGTTTTGAATAAACTCCGATTGATCGCGTATTACCGCAACTTTCATATCCGACGGAAGGTTCGGAATGATCGCCGCCATGCGTGTTTTGACGTTGTTGATAACGGCTATCGTATTTGCCCCGGCCTGTTTTCTGACGCCGACCGAAACAGATTGCACGCCATCAAGTGACGCCGCCGAGCTTGGTTCACCGCCGGTTTTTTCGACCTTTCCAATGTCTTTGATCTTTATCGGAAAACCATTGCGGGTGGTTATTACGACATCACTGAACTGGCTTACATCCGTCAGCTTGCTCATCGTGCGGACGCCAAGCGTACGCTGTCCCTCTATAAGATTGCCGCCCGGAAGCTCCTGATTTTGCGTGCGGATGGCGGCCGAAACGTCGGTAACAGCAAGATTAAATGCCCGAAGCCGGTCAGGGTTTACGCTGATTCGCACCTGCGGAGTCCGCGAACCCCACATGAAAACTTCACCGACGCCGTCGGCTGATTCGATGCGTTCCTGTATCAGATTTTCAACTTGCTCGGTAAGCTCCATCACGTCGCGCGGAGCGCTTACCGTGTACATCAAGATCGGCTGGGAATCAGGATCCGATTTCTGAGCGGCGGGCGGGTCCGCCGTTTCCGGCAATCGGCCAAGAACGTTTGTCAGTTTCTGCTGAATTTCCTGAAACGCAACATCGGGGTCTTTTTCGAGATTGAACGTAAGCGTAACGTTCGAGCTTCCGCGTGAAGAGCTTGAACGCATTTCCTCGACGCCGGGAACGGTGTTCAACGCTCCTTCGATGACGTCCGTTATCTCGGTCTCGATCTCTTCGGGAGCGGCCCCGGGGTTGCTTGTACGTACGGAAATGGTAGGCAGGTCGATCTTTGGAAAACGGTCGACGCCAAGCGTAAAGAAGCTGAAACCGCCGACAACTGTCAAAAACAGGACGATCACGGTGGCAAACACCGGACGATGAACACAAATTTCAGCTAACCACTGCATAAAAGTTTAAGTCCCAAGTCGAAAAACCAGTTTGTCCCAACTATTTAAATGTTCGACCTTTCATTTCGGACTGCCTAACGTATCCCCACATGCCGCAGACCTCACGTTTTCACCATTCGCACTACACCCAGACTTCGGACTACTGGAAATTGAGACCTGGGGCTTTTAAGTGGCTACTTTCGCTCCCTCGTAAAGCTGCTCCAGATTGCTTGTCGCCACAGTTTCGTCGGCGTTCAAGCCCGAAAGAATCTGGTAGCTGTCTCCTTCTTCGCCTCCTAGCTGGATAACCCGATCTTTTGCAACGCCGTCGACAATGACGAATGCTTTGTAAGACTGCGTCGCCTTGTGATTTAAAACTGCCGTCTTTGGAACAAATATCCCGGTGCTTCCGCCTTGCTTGTTTATGCGCGCCGTAGCAAACATTCCCTGTCGCAGAGCGTTGTCGCGATTTTCCATCAATGCCTCGACGATTGCTGATCGCGATGTCGCGTCGATTGCCGGATTCACGGCGGTGACGGTTCCTGCGAAATTTCGCTCGCGGTACGCATCGACCTCTATTGAAACGCCGCTGCCGACCGAAATATTAGGAACATCCGCTTCGGCAACCTGTATCTGTATCTTTATAGGATTTGTTCTCAGCACAGTCGCTATAATGGAAGCCGTTGAAACAAACTCACCGACGGCAATGGGCCGGGCGCTTACGAACCCGGAAAATGGGGCGAAGACCACTGTATCCGTTATGGCCTGCTCGGCGGTTTTGACCTCGGCTCGGGCCGCATCCACCGACGCCTCGGCGCTTCGAATCGCCTGATTGTTTTGTTTCGCCAGGTTTATCGTCGTTTCAAGCTGCTCCCTGGCCGAATTCGCCCTTGCACGCGCGGTGTCCCGGTTGGTGCGATATTGCTCGTATGTGATCATTGCCACGTCGCCGGTTTCGGTTAGTTCTCGGTATCGCTTTTCGTTTGTCTCGGCCTGTCGCAATTCAGCCACGGCAAGTTCATAGGAAGCATTAGCCGCTCTTACTTCGGGAACTGCGGATGAATTGAACGAGCCGTTGGTTCCGAGGCCGAGTCGGGCCTCGGCTTGCCTGACCGCTGCAACCGCCTGTTTTACGCGAGCCTGGGCCGACACAAGCTGCAGACGCGAATCGCGGTCGTCGATCTTTGCGATGACCGATCCCTGTGAGACGAAATCGCCGACGTTGACCGCAATATTTGAAACCTTTCCGGCAACTTTCGGGGCGACATTCGACGTTTCATTGGCCGTCAGGCTTCCGGTCGCCTGAACGTAGGCCGGAATCTGTCGTGATTCGGTCTTGGCGGTCGTTACCGCAATCGGGGCAGGCTCTGTATTCGAATTGGAGTTCGATCGGGCTTCTTCGTTTGAACGAGTGGTTCCGCACCCGCAAAAAAATAAAAACAATGCGACAATTAAAATGTTGTGGAAAACCGTATGCGGCTTGCTCGATGGGTTGCGTTGCATAACTAACTATTGAATCTTCTGATTTTATAACACTGCATAACCAATGGGTAAGCTGTGGTATGTAAAGATTTGTAAATAGGAATCTTAAGAATACGAGCTATTGTATGCATACGCACCAACTGCCCGGATAGTTTGCGCCTATCGAATAAAACGTTTATAAGATTGGTTTACATATTTCCAAAAGAGGGTTTAAGGCATGATTGAAGAGATTTCCGCGACCGAATTAAAACGCCGCATTGACGAAGGCGCCGATATCCAGCTTATCGACGTCCGCCAACCCGACGAAAATGCCTTTGCAAAGATCGAGGGCGCCAAGTTGATCCCGCTCGGCGAGATAATCCGCCGGATAGGTGAAATCGATGCGAATCGCGAAACGGTCATCCATTGCAAAATGGGCGGCAGAAGCGCAAAGGCCATAGAACTTTTGCAGCAAGCGGGTTTTTCGGGAAGCTTGAAGAATCTTAAAGGCGGGATTACGGCGTGGTCGAACGAGGTCGATTCGAAAATTCCGAAATATTGATTATTTAACGAAGGAACTCCGGAAGGATTTCATCGCCGACTTTGACCAGCTTCATCCCTTCTTCCGCAATTGTCCGGCAAGCCATTACAGCCTTTTCCTTTTCGCCGTTCTCAATCCAAACCTGGCAATTGAGACATTCGCCATTCCAGCATAATTCGCCATGCGAAACCGTTTCCATGTCCAGAAACTGTAGGCACCGCAATATCGAGTTATTTTCCGGCACGCGGCAGCCTCGGCCGCAGATCTCTATCTCGATCAAATGCTCGTACGGTTCGAAAATTTCGTCTCCGGCCATAATCAAATTTGCTGCGACTGTTGAATTGCGGCTTAAAACTTGGAACTTATATCGAAGTCCGTTAAAATATCTTACAGAAAGGAGAACGATTAACCAATGGCATTAGTGATCTATGGTAAGCCGGATTGTCCGTATTGTGCACAGGCCCGTGATTATTACAACGAGAATGGCATCGAGTTCATCGAATACGATGCGCAGAACGATAAGACAAGACAGCGTGAAATGCTTGATTTTACAGGCGGCAATGTAACCGTGCCGGCCATCGTGGAAAACGGCGTCTATATCGGCTCCGGTTGGGGCGATCCGCCACGCGGCTGAACGATCGTGCCCGATTAACCGGCAGTTTGCCGGCCTTCAAATTTGGGATTGCGGATTTGGGATTGCGGATTTTTGCGCATAGACTATACGTCAAGTATGAATCAGGATTGCCGACTGGGTTTCAATAGTCCGAAATCCAAAATCCCCAATCCAAAATCGGTATGATTGGTTCGCAGATAAACCAATATAAAATTCAGGAAAAGATCGGTTCAGGCGGGCAGGGGACGGTTTATAAGGCCCTCGACACCAAGCTTAACCGAACTGTCGTAATAAAAATCTTGCCGCCGGAATTGACCGCCAAGACCGCGAACTTCAAACGCTTCGAACGCGAAGCTCAGCTCTGTTCCCAACTCGACCATCCCAATATCTGCACTATCTACGACTTTCATGAGGCCAACGGCGTTTTCTACATTGCGATGCAGCATATCGAGGGCAAGAACGTCCGCCAGCTTGTAGGCGGCCGTCCGCTTGAACTTAAAAGCGCTCTGT
>JBQTJB010000134.1:0-20518 GCA_052387555.1 Blastocatellia bacterium
TATTCACCGTGCTCGAGAAAGCCCATGTTTTGCGGCTTCCAGTATCGGAAAAACGCCTTGCCGTAAATGTACTTTTCGGGGACTAGTCCCCAAACCCGCGAATCGGACGAATTATCGCGGTTATCACCCATTACAAAGTAATAGTGCTTTTCGACCTCAGTGGTCATATTGTCGCGGAGATTCTGATTATGAATAGTGTCGAGGTACGGTTCGTTCAACTGAGTTCCGTTGATGAAAACCTGTCCATTTCGTATCGCAACCGTTTCGCCGGGCAACCCGATGACGCGTTTTACATAGCTTTTATCAGGGTCGTCCGGATACCAGAAAACGACTATGTCGCCGCGTTCAAGATGTCCCCAACGGACGCTTTTGATCTTGTAGTAAACGAGCTTGTTGACGAGAAGCCGTTCGCCGTCATGCAGTTGCGGCAGCATCGACGTTCCCTCAACCACGACCGGCTGGACCGCAAAAACGCCAAGGAGAATAAAGACAACAATTATCAGAAATATATCGCGAAAAAGCCGCAAACTTTCAAACCACAAACCCTGACGCGACTCGCGGCGCAACTTAACGACTTCTATGTCGCGGTCGTCATCGGCGGACACGTAGCCGAACACAATTTGGTCTTTACGGCGAAAATCGAACATAATCAGGGTGATTTGATGAAGCGGTTACGGCGGCGGTTGGCCGCACCTAACCAAGATAAAAGTTAGCTTTCATGGCCGCATTTGTCAAAAGAAAAATGAAGGGGAAAAGGGAAAGAGTGAAAAAATTCGCTGACTTTTGGATGACCCGCTTTTTCCCTTTTGTACATTTTCACTTTTTCGCTTTTGGTATATGAACAACGAAATAAGATCGCTTTTCCCGGCCGCCGAAAAATATGCATATCTGAACAGCGCGGCTGTTTCGCCGATGCCGACGACCGCGGTCGAGGCAGTTCTTTCACAGCTAAACGACGTGGCGGCAAACGGTTCCGAGAACTATTGGGACTGGATAGCAACGAAGAATCGCGCCCGTGCCCTCGTTGCCGAAATGCTGAACGTCACGCCCGAACACGTGGCTTTCATGCGAAACACATCCGATGGTTTTGCGTCGATTGCAAACGGCTTGACTTGGCAAAATGGCGACAACATCGTCACCTTCGAACGCGAGTTTCCGGCGAATTTTTACGCCTGGCGAATGCTTCGCGACAGATACGGCGTCGAACTCCGGCTTTGCCCGGAGCGAGACGGCCGCATTGACCTCGACGAATTCATTTCGCTTATCGATTCTGATACGAAGCTCGTAACGATCAGCGCAGTTCAATATGCTTCGGGCTTTCGCTCCGATCTTGAACGCATAGGACGAGCCGCCCGCTCCGTAGATGCTCTGTTTGCCGTGGACATAATTCAGGGACTCGGCGCTCGTGGTTTCGATCTTCCGGCTCAATTTGCCGATATCGCGTCGGGGGCGAGTCATAAATGGCTCTGCGCCCCTGAAGGCTGCGGAATTCTGTACGTTTCGGAGCGGGCACGCGAACGCGTGGAACCGGCATTTGTCGGGTGGATCAGCGTCGAAACTCCGTGGGATTTTGATGACCGTGAACAGCCGTGGAAACCCGCCGCTCTTGCATGGGAAAGCGGTACGGGAGCGTCGTCTCTATTTTACGGCCATGAACAAAGCCAGAAACTGTTGACAGAAACCGGACTGGAAAAGATTGAAAATCATCTGGAAGAACTTTCGGATTACCTTTGCGAATGTCTCGCGGGTAAAAATTATACGATCCTGAGTTCACGTGCCCGCGGCGAAAAATCGGCGATAGTTTGCATAAAACACGCCAACGGACTTCATTGCGGCGAGATAGCCGAAAAACTCCGGAAAGAAAATATTATCGTCTCGCCGCGCGGCGGCCGGCTCCGCATAGCGCCGCATTTTTATAATAACCGTGAGGATATTGACCGCCTGATCGAGGCACTTCCCTAAAATTTGTTTTTTGCCCGGCTACAAGTCGCCTATCCAGATCAGATGTTTCTTTAGTGATGTTCCTGCCATGTGGTTGAAAAACTTTGAGTCGGCAGTGACAAACGGACACGAAAGCGAAACAGCTAGTGCGAGATATGTCCAGTCATAAACTGTTTGCCCGGACATTTCGGCTCCGGTAAACGCGGCTTTCGGAAGTCCTCGATGAGAATGGATGCGTATGTTCTGTTTGTTGAATGCATCTATGATCCTGGTTCCTTCATTTTCCAAAAGCTCATTTCTTTTGACCTTTTTCCAGATGTTGCTGCCAAATTCGGGAAGGATTAATTCCGGGGCATTCAAGTCATGCGAACCATTCAACAATGTCTCTGCATTCGTTGTGTTTTCTTCCTCGATGTACCACTTAACCACAATGCTTGCATCAGTTACAACCATCATCTTGCTCGGTCCTCGCGAAGAAGATCCGCGCTGTTGCTTTGGCTTCTCACGCGCAAAGAGGATCGGATCTTTCGAGCAATCTCGATCTCGGATAAAGGTTCCCGGCGGCCGGCGGCTTCCGTTAAAATTTCGTTGACCTCGACCTGCAGCGAACGCCCTTTGCTTGCCGCCTTCGCCTTAAGCTTTTCGAGTACGCCGATTCCAATGTTTCTTGCCAGGACGCTTGCCATTTCGGTTCTCCACCAAACAACATTATCGAATGCTTGCAAAGCATTAAAGAGGGAGGTTTGTAAATGAAATCGCTCACATTCTATTGAAATGCAGCTTAAGCCAACTTCGACGTTGTCTAATTGTTATTCGAGCCTAAGCGGTTCCGAAAGTTCATCCAGATTGAGCCGTATCATTCCGCCCGCGTCGGAAAACGCAGTTTGATTTGCACGCCTTTGATCCCTGAACCGATAATAAATAAAGCCTGCGAGGAGCCCAAAGCCGAGTGCGAAGGCCAGGACCGAGACTATGAACAAAGCCGTCGTAACCACGATATCTGATGCCGAGAGCGCCAGATAGCGTTCGAGCTTTCGCGCTAGATAAGGGTCTTCGCCGAGCCACTGGACCGTCTTTTGGTATTTGATCTGTTCGAGCAGGGCGTTTGCGGCAGCCTCATCTGCGGCATCGAAGACAAACGCATTGTAATTGCCGATCCTGCGATAGACAGTCGGCGGGGTGGACGGATTTTCGGCAAGCTTTGCCAGAAAACGCTGATCGGCGAATGCCGAACCTTGCGGATTCGTGTATTCGACTATTAGGAGACTTCCCGCTTCGTAAGGTGCCGTCACGGCCTCGGTTCCGCCGGAAAAATCTATCAAATCAAGAACCGCCCGGTCACCCAAAGCAGCTTTGAGGTCGCTTGTCCGATTTGTAAAGACCGCCGCGCCGCGAACGCGTTCCCAATCGGGCAGATGTTTCAAAAGAACGGGAACGCCGTCTATTTCCGAAATTTCCTGGCTCTTGTATTCTGAGTTTAGCGGTTGTTGGGCGGCTAATGAAAGGCTCGCAAAAACCATCACGGCCAATACAGGAATGCAAGTGAAATGTGCTCTAACGTTCATCAATGGACATCGCCGCCAAAGGAATATCGCCGAAGACACGCGGAATATAAATAGTAGCACTTTATGAAATATGGCTTCAAACTGTAGCGCAACCGTACATGCACCAAAACGTGTAGTACCCGATTCGCGCGCCATACGCTTTGGTTTGAATCTTTGCTTTGATGTTCGGCGAATAACAAGGTATGCCTGCGAAAATGCAACAAAATGGCTGTAAATTCGTGGGAATTCATGGGAAATCTCGTTTGGCACGGCAATTGATTCAGTAAATGCGTCAGGGGGACGATAAAAATGACAACTGAAACATTGAACTTTCCCGTTTTTCAAACTGAAGCCGATGCTGCGGTCAATGCAAAAAACGGCGCGGCCAGGAAATCGGCGAACACGGCCATTGCAACTGATTTCGAACTTACCCAGCTTGCCGCGAAGGGCGACATGGTGGCTTTTGAAGAGGTTTATCAACGCCATCACCGCAGGGTTTACTCGATCTGTTTACGAATGCTGCAAAACGCTTTCGAAGCCGAAGATCTTACGCAGGATGTCTTCATTCAGCTCTACCGCAAGATCGGCAGCTTCCGCGGCGATTCGGCCTTTACGACGTGGCTGCACCGCATGACGGTGAACCAGGTGTTGATGCATTTCCGCAAGCGGAACGTGAAGTTTGAAAAAACGACAGAGGAAGGCGAAACGCCCGATCAGATCGTAGCCGGCACGGCCGACCCTTTGCGTATGCCGATCGTCGACAAGATCGCTCTGGAAATCGCGATCGACCAGCTTCCGCCTGGTTACAAGAACGTTTTCGTGCTTCACGACGTCGAAGGCTTCGAACACGAGGAAGTCGCCAGAATTCTCGGCTGCTCGGTCGGCACATCGAAATCACAGCTTCACAAGGCACGCCTTAAACTGCGTAAGCTTCTCAAAAAGAAAGCCAATCCGCGCCTCGTAGGGTCATGGTCGTAAACCAACTATCAGGATTTATCTTTACTAAGCCGCTCCGCAACGAGCGGCTTTTTTGTCCCATCCTTCAGCTCTTCGATTACGGATTTTCCAGCGCAACGAAATCGAGATCAGTGATGGAGGTTGAGACGTTTACCGCTCTTGGCGTGAACGTGTAGCTCTTGCTTCTCACCGATGCGGTATAGGTACTCGCCGGCACGTTTTCGAACCTGAAATAGCCGAACGGGTTGGTGATAGCGACCCGAACGTTTCCGGCTCCATTGTCCAGAGTTACTCGGCCGCGCGGAACGCCACGACCGGCCGATGTCGTCACCCGGCCGGACAACTGGTGCTGCGCGGCGGGAGCGGCTCGTTTCCAGTCCGGGTCGAAGCTATTAAAGGCATTTTGGGTCACTTGGACCAAATTCGTTCCATCGGCTTTTATCACGTAAATTTGAGAATAACCGGTGCTATATCCCCATCCGCTGAACGTCAGTCTCGAACTGTCTGGAGACCACGACGGATAAAAATCGTCTCTGCCTTTTTCGTAGGTAATACATGCTGCATTCGATCCGTTGGCGTTCATCGTGCAGATCACCGCGGGTGCAAAGGCGAGATCGTTGTAGCAAGAGAACGCAATCTTTGATCCATCCGGCGACCAGTTTGGATACACATTAGAGACGCAGTGCTGTGGGATTGCGGTTTGACCGGTCCCGTCCGCATTCATTACGTAAATATTCTGCCCGCTGAAATCAAGCCGTGAAAATACTATCTTGTTGCCATCAGGCGACCAGTCAACTCCGTCACTATAACCAACAAAAGTCAGTTGTCTTTGATTGTTGCCATCCGCGTTCATCACATAGATCAGTGACGACGTGAAATGGTCTGTCACCTCATAGGCGATCTGGCTTCCATCCGGTGACCAAACCGGATGCTCGTGACTGCCTTGCGGAGGGGTGGCCAACTGTATTTTGTTCGTTCCGTCAGCATTCATTACACACATTGAATAGTTCCTGACGTAAAGTATCTTTGTTCCGTCAGGCGACCAGCTTGGGGAAAAATGTGGTACTGACGGATCATTGGTTAGGTTGATCTGCCCGCTGCCATCCGCGCGGATCGAATAGATTTGGCTTTCGAAATAGTTGGGACCACCATGGAAAACGATCTCGTTCGCCAAAGGCTGAGCAATTATCGCCAAAGCTGTCAGAAAGAATATTGTTGCTATAAAAAGATAACTCATCTTCGTCCCTCCTATCCTGCTTCCGGTTCGATCGGGCAATCACTGAATTGCCGCAAATTGAAGAACGGTGAAATGAACGGAAACATACTCAATAAGCTGGAGCAGACGGTCAGGTTTCCATCCACTCCCTTTGTGACTACTAGTGGTCCCGACAGATCTTTATTCTGTTGAAAAGCGGGTCGAGACGCTCGTCGCGCATCCGCTTGAAATGATGTTTCCGTTGGCGTCAAGGATGTCGTTGGTCGCGGTTGATGTGTAATTTTCGCCCGTCGCGTCGAGGGTGATGTCCGCTCTCACAACGCCGCTTCCTACGAATGTTCCTGCTGCATCGAATCTCATAAACCGCAAGGCATATGAATACTCGTTCCTGCCTCGCTCACGTCTCCAAATTCCATTACCCTGACTTCGAAAGACGATATTGCCGATAGTTTCAAGAAGAGTTCCCACCTTTGCGAATGTAAACTGAACATTGGAGGCTGGACCTATCGGTTCGCCCGTTTCGCAATTTCTGCGGGTTATTTTCACGACCCATACAACCACAATGCTCCGCCGATGATTTCGTCCCTCCCCTGTCTGATCCGATTTCGCTTCCTCCTGGCCGAATGCGGAAACGTGTGCGCCGCCGACCAATACCAACACCGCCAACGCCGTACCCGTGATCGATTTTAAGAATGTGTTTTTCATCTGTTCTCCTTGATTTTCGTAATTTCGGCCTTGTTTTTTTGTTTGAAATTGAGCCGATGCGTGTCATAATGGCCTCATGCAACCGTAAAAATCTTTAGAATCGGCTTGAGAATTTCTGAAAATTTCTGAGAATGGACGGTCCCCCTTCATTTACCTACTCTTTCGGCGATTTTCGTCTCGATACCGACAAGAGGCTTCTGCTCAATCGGAATGGCGACAGCCTTCCGCTGATGCCGAAGGCCTACGACACGCTTAATTACCTCGTCGAACACGCCGGAGAGACGGTTGACAAAGGCGATCTCATGTCGGCTGTCTGGCCCGACACTATCGTCGAGGAAAATAATCTCAGTCAAAACATTTCGCTTTTAAGGAAAGTCTTGGGCGAGAAGCCCGTCGATCACCGGTACATCGTCACCGTGCCGGGGCGGGGCTTTAAGTTCGTCGCTGATGTCCGAACCGACTCAATTTCTCCGTCCCAAGATGACAGGCATGAGCGTATCGTCGGCGACGATCTCGAACCAAAAGATGAAACGCAGTCCGGCCGCATTTATTGGTTCGCTTTAGCGTGCGCGGTAATCATCGTCTCCGCCCTTTTTTTTCCTTCGTACAACACTGGTGATTCAACTTCAAAAGGAGATATTTCGGTCACGCCGCTAACGATCGGCGAAGACGTTAATGGCCTGACGGTGTCGAGTGACGGAAAGTTGATCGCATATCTGGCGGACGATGGCGAGCATATTCGGCTGATGCTGCAACAAACCGGACAACCCATACCGATTGAGGTGATGTCTGGTCTGCACATGGGTGAAATGACTTTTTCGCCGGACGGACGACACATCTATTTCTCTTCGAGTGAAGAAAGCAATGCTGATCTTTCGGTTTACCGGATAGCCACGTTTGGCAGCGAGCCGCGAAAGATACTTGCAAATGTTGCCTTAGAATCAACGGTATCGTTCTCACCTGACGGAAGTGATTTCGTATTTGTACGGATCAACCGTGAAATAAATGAGAATTCAATCGTTATTGCTCGGGCCGACGGAAGCGGCGAGCGGGTGATTCTCAGAACAGGAACCGAAAATCTGAAATACCCGACTTGGTCGCCGAATGGAAGGGAAATAGCTTTTGCGCGCTATTTTACATCCCAGCGCCCAAAGGAACATTACGTTACGATCGACGTGGTGAACCTGGATGACGGAACTTCTCGACAGCTTATCGAGGAAAAATTGGATAACTGCTATCGGATGGCGTGGACCAAAGGAGGTTCGGGACTGGTGTTTGCCGGAACTAAACTTGGCGAATCAATGACCAGCCGCCGAGACCAAGTTTGGTTTGCCTCACGGTCGGCCCAGAGATTGACACGGCTCACGCCTGAGGGAGACAGGTATCTTTTCGGCGGCCTGACCGACGACAACGCGGCCTTTGTAAGCACCGTGAGCAGACCGTCGCAAATATGGAAAATGGACGTAAGCGGTAGTTCGCGGACAGCCGTCCAGCTATCCAGAGGAACCACGGACGGGCGAACCGGCATCGCTACACTCCCGGACGGCCGCGTCGGCTATACGACACGAAACGGTGACGATTGGGAAATCTGGATAATGAACGGCGACGGCTCCGGTGCCGTGCCGGCGTTTAACGACAATTCGACCCTTGAAGAAATTAGAGCCACTCCTGATGGAAAATATTTCATTTTCAGCGGTAAGGCGGCCGGAACCAATCACCTGTTCCGCCTCGGCACGAACGTGAGTGACATCCGGCAACTGACATTTGGAGATGAGATTCTCGTTGGAGATTCGAGCCCGTCACACGATAGCGCATTTGTGATCTACGAGGAAAATCGGTTTACGGACAATAATCTGACTTTCTCATCAATCCAACGTGTTTCAATTGATGGTGGCGAACCTGTCCAGTTGTCGAGCGCGCCATTAAAAGTTACGAGTCCGCATGTTTCGCCTGACGGTAAGTTTATTTCCTTTATAGACCAACGACGTTTGCCATTTGGATTGGCAATCATGTCTTTGGAAGATGCCGCAGATATCAAATTTTTCGACACGCCCAAATTCGCCCTCCTTAACGTCGGAGCAGTCTGGACGCCCGACGGAAAAGCGGTTGCATACATTGTGAATAAGGGTAAGGTTTCAAACATCTGGCTCCAGTCGATTGAAGGTGGCTCTCCACGTCAACTTACAGATTTCACTAGCGGCCGCATTTACCGCCTTGCATTTTCCAGGGACGGTAAACATATCTACCTCGCCCGCGGTTATGCAAAAAATAACGCCCTGCTGATAAAAGGGTTCGCCGATTAAGACCCATTGTCGTACATATTGATATGTATATTTCGCAGTTCAAGTTCGGCGACAAACTTCGTCGGGTCGATAGCTTTTTCCTGCGGCGTCGCTCCGCGTTCCAAAACATCGCCTATGGCCATCATTTGGGCGATGATCGAGGCTGGGAAGGCGGTGGTTCGCATCATGGCGGAGAGGCCAGTCTCTTCGTCTTGTTTATCGATGATGTCATAACGGAGGCGCGTGAGTGCGGATCGCGGATTGCGGATTGCCGATTCGTCATTGTTGGCGGGGTTCGTACTGCCCTTACTTACGTGCGGGCTACTGACACGTGGGCTACTGACAGGATGTCCGACGAACTCAAGACGTACGAGAACATAGTCCGGGCCGTCGGCGGGCAGGTGTTTTTGAAGCAGTTCACCAAAGACCTTGCGCGGCGTTGTTTTGACAAAATCGGCGACAAGTTCATCGCTGGAGCACAGCCCGAGGTCGATCATTGTTTTGAATTTGTCGCAGTGGCCGGCATAGCGGATGGTTTTGTAGTCAAGCTCTTTGATAATTCCAAGAAATGTATCCGGCAGGGTCGAAGTTCCGCCGCTTGTCTGAAACGCTTCGAGCGGTGGAAAGCCGTCGAATGAAAGGCTTTCAAGCTCGGTCATAGACGGCACTTCCTTTATTTTGCCGTCGCGGATGACGCGTGCAACCTCGATATATTCGTTAATGAGACCCTCGACGGAAAAGACAAGCTGATAATCGAGCGGCGGTTTTGGGTTCTGCGGAAGGCCGCCAACGCGGATGTGAATCTCGTCGATTTGGGCAAACTTTGCGGCGCCGTGCATCGCCAGAATCGAAACCATTCCGGGAGCAAGGCCGCAGTCGGGAATAATGTTGATTCCGGCGGCCTTGGCTTCTTCGTCCAGTGCCAACTGCGAATCCACGACATAATTGTTGCCGCCGAGGTCGCAAAAGTTAGTGCCGGTTTCGATCGCCGCTCGCGAAAGCGATTCGTTGTACCAATAGTTGACGCACGAGATGGCGGAATCATGTCCTGCCATCAATCGCATGGCTTCGGAGTAGTTAGCAGCATCGATAAGACAGGCGTTTATCCGAGAAGTGCCTACTTTACCGGCTGCTTCTTCGGCTTTTTTGAGGTCGAAATCCGCAACTGTTACGGAATCGACACCCGGCGAGTTGTGAACCAAATCAAAGGCCGCCCCGTAACCCATGCGGCCGGCCCCAAGTACTAGAATTTTCATAGATTCGGATATTGAAAGCAGTTGGCGGTTGGCAGTAGGCAACAGCAAGGTAGAACCGACTTGCCTGGCGGATGAGGTTTTAACTGCCTTCCGCCAACTGCCTACTGAATCTTACCATTCGTCCAGATCGTCCGGCTTTTGCCCGGCTATGGTTTCGGCGGCGTATTCGAACACCTTCTTTTTCCATGCCCGAACACCGTCCACCAGATTGAGCGCGACCTGAGGGTGAGCGGCGTTTCGCTCCAGCCTTATTACCTGCGCTGTTACTGTAACCTCGTCTTTCAGGTTTTCGGTTACGGTCAGATCGACCTTGGCTCCGACCGACGGCAGCTTTCGCGGCAGATAGACCAGCGTTCCTTGCAGGCCGACGTTTTCCGTCAATCCTTCTTCGATAACAACGTTTCCGTTATCGTCTTTCCATTTAACACGGATGGGCATTGAAATGACATGTCGTCCACCCTGACGGCGTTCCTGCATATTGCGATCCTCTTTTTTGATGGTTGTCCGGTGATCCTTGGGAAGCTTCGTTGGCCTCGGAATTGGGCGGTTAAAGTCTACCAAATGCAACGCGTTAAACACAATAAAAATCGCCAAAATACGGCAATGCCATATTGCATAAGGGGTTGCGGTTTCGCTAAAGGGTGGACATGAAGGGCTGAAAGTGGTAGTATTACACCATGTTCCAGCTCCGATGGGTTGGAAACAGGCGGAATTGGCCGCCGTTGTAGTCTTCAATTATGCTTTATTGTGAATAGTGGCCGACGCTCTAACGTCCAATCCACTATTTTGCTTTTTTATTGAGGGCGATAATTTTAGGAGTCAAGAATAATGAAAAATCTCGTTAGAGGAGGCATTATTCTGTCAATTTTGAGTTTGGCCGTTGTCTTTATTTACGCCCAAACCCGGACAGAATACGTCCCCGTTATAGCGAATGATTCGCAACTACAATTTAATAATTTTAATAATAAATCGGAATTGGAAAACAACGCAGTCGAGGAACAGAACAAGGAACAAGGGCAGGACAAAAAGAAATTAGTGGAAAAGACAGGTTCTTCGAAAGCGGTCAGCAAAGGATCTTTTACAGCAACAGCTTATTGTTTGAGAGGCAGAACGGCAATGGGCCACGGCGTACGCCGCGGCATTATCGCCGCCGACCCGAGAGTGTTACGGCTTGGCAGCCGCATCAACCTCGCAGCCGGTGCCTACAGCGGCCAGTACCTGGTTTCAGATACCGGCGGCAAGATCAAAGGCCGCAGACTCGACATATGGATGTCGAGCTGCTCCGAAGCAAGACGTTTCGGCCGCAGAACCGTTACAGTAAGCGCTCTTTAGAAACATGTCAGAAGTCCGCACGTAAGTAAGGGCTTAAACATTAACCGCTTCGAGCAATCGGAGCGGTTTTTGTGTTTTTGTCCTTTTGAAGGCTTTACCGACCAATCTCCAGCGCTCCGATGCGAAAAGGAGGGAATTTCTACCGTCTGGCAGCGCGAAGGTATACTTCAACGCAAAATCGAGATATTCTTCACGTCAATCCAGCGAACTAGATAAGGGCGGTAGAAATTGCGGCGATCTGATCCGGATGGCAAAAGGGCGAACCGGAAAAGGCAATCCATGAAATTAACAGCATGAATTTATAGCTAAATTTCGGAAGCGGCGGCTTCAAGATCGCGGCCGCAGCGCAAAAAACACACGGAGAAAGGCCATTATGATCTATTACATTATCGACACCCGTTACCCCGGGGGATACAAGGTGATCAATCAGATTCCGGGCACCGATGGCAAGGATTACCTTTACCATTTTGTCTACGCGTCCGAATCGATCGACAACATCGTTAAATCTACCAAGCAGTATATTCTTAAGGCGAAACTGGGCTTCCGTTCAATAAACATGATTCGCTTGTGCGGTCACGGCAATACCGCGTATGTTCAGATCGGACAGGGACTGACAGAATCGACTGCGGATTCTTTTAGCGACCTTTCCGATTTCCTGACGGCCGATGCTTTTAAGGACGGAATACAAATACACGGCTGCGGCGTGGGAAGCGACACGAACATTCTCGGTCCGGGCAGCACGATTACCAATCCGGTTTGTGTTCCGGGCTCGTCGTCGAAAGGCAATGGCTACAAGCTGCTGCGCAAACTCGCTGAAGTAACCAATAGAAACGTCACCGCAGGTCTGAATTGTCAATATGTTGACGACGACTGGAAATGGGAAGGACCAACGATAACTGTCAGCCCGGGAGGAAGCTATGGCGTGATGTCGTAGGCCGCAAAGTTAGTTTCGATCTAATTAGAGGCGGTCTTTCCGGTAGCTTGCAGATATGAGCGCGTTCCGGCGTGGAAAATGGAGCAGAAAGCCCAAAACACCGAGGCAGATCCAGAGGAAGAAGTACTGGTAGTCGAAGGCGAATGCGAGGGCGAGGCCGATAATCGAGCAAGCCTCGCACAGAGCGCAGGCAATGATCAGGCCGGTTTGCACCAAAGCAGGATTTTGCTGCTCGACCGCGCGTTCAAAGAATCTTTTTTTGAAGGCGAATGAAAACAGAAAGCACGTGACCGCCGCTACCGCGAAACCGATTATCATCGCCGAACTTTGCCCGGCAAGCGGCTTTGAAAAATCGAAATTGAAAAGCTCCCGCCTCGTGAGAAAGATCAGAAGAACGAACATGAACTGCGACATAAGCAGCGACGCCCAGATTACGACCAAAGTTTGGTATTGTGCGGCAATGTTTGGTTTTTCGTTTGTCATATCAGTCCGTTGCCTCTAATTCTTCCTCGAGCAATTGACGTTCGTAGAGGCCGGCGTATTCACTGTCGAGTTTGAGAAGCTCTTCGTGTGTGCCGCGTTCGATGATGCGGCCCTCGTGAAGAACGCAGATCAGGTCGGCGTCGCGAATGGTCGAAATGCGATGCGAGACGATCAACGTCGTGCGGTCCTGTCGCACGTCGCGAAGATTATGCAGGATCTTTTCTTCCGTATAGGTATCGACAGCAGAGAGCGAATCGTCGAGTATCAATATTCGCGGATTTCGAATAACCGCCCGCGCTATTGCCGTCCGCTGTTTCTGTCCGCCAGAGAGCGTAATCCCGCGTTCACCTACGAGCTGTTCGTACTTGCCGGGAAAGCCTTTTATGTCGTCGGCAAGCCCGGCAATCTCAGCGGCTTTCTCGACCCTAAGTCCAATTTCCAAAGTCCCGTGCCCAAAGTCGACCGGCGTTAATGCGTGCTCACTTTGGACTTTGGACTTTGGACTTTGGACACCAAAAGCAATATTCTCCGCCAGCGTATCGCTAAAGAGAAATGTTTCCTGAGGGACGAACCCAATTGATCGGCGAAGCTGCTCTAGCGGAAAATGCCGCACGGGTTTGCCGTCAATCAAAACGCTGCCTTCAGGAGCATCAAGAAGACGCGGCACCAAACTAACAAGCGTCGATTTTCCGCTGCCGGTTTTTCCTACAAAAGCAACCGTCTTTCCCTGTTCGATCTTTAGGTTGATGTCTTGAAGCACCGGCTTCCCGTTGTATGCAAATGTCAGATTACGGAATTCGATCTCACCCTTTATTTTCGACTGCTCGCTAACGTCCGGTTCGTCCTTGATAGTCGGCTCGGTCTCAAGTATAGCGTTGAAACGCTTTAAGCTAGCGGTGCCGCGTTGATAAAGGTTTACGACGTAGCCTAGAGCGATTAAATACCAGATCATCCGCTGAAGATACAGAATAAAAGACGTGAAATTGCCGGCAGTAATCTCACCGCGAACGGCCATCGGAACGCCGACGGCAACGATGATAACGAACCCCAGGCCGATAAAGAAAAACAGAAGCGGACGCATCGCGGCGGCAAATTTTACCAGCCGGATATTCTGTGCCGCATATTCGCGGTTCAAAGCCTGAAATTGTTCGATCTCGGCATCTTCCTGTGCGTATGCCCGTACCACCCGAACACCGGTCAGGTTTTCCTGCGTTCGTGCAGTTATGTCCGAAAAATACTCCTGTATTTTCTCGAATCGTTTGTGTATCTGTTCGCCAAGGAATTTCACGGTCAGCGAAACAAGCGGCATCGGGATGAGTATGAGCAGCGTAAGCGTAACCGAGATGTTCAGCAAAATCGGAAGCACGATCGCGAGTGCGAAGATCGCCTGAAAGCTGTAAAGGATCATCGGCCCAACGATCTGGCGGATCGCCGCAAGGTCGTTCGTCGCCCGCGCCATTAGATCGCCAACGCGGTTGTTTTGAAAGAAATCAAGCGGCTGATCGACGAGCGATGCGTAAAAATCGTTCCGCATGTCGAACTCGATGAACCGCGAGGTGTTAATCAACAATCGCCTTTGCAAAAACAGAAAGATGCCGCTGACAAAACTCGCCCCAAGAATTACAAGCGGATAATAGATCACCTTTTCCCTGGTTACTCCCGCCCCAAGATCATCGACAGCCATTCCAACCAAATACGGCACCATCAAGCCGAAGACCATCGACACCAATATCGAAGAAATACCGGCTGCGATATGCCATTTGTAAGGCTTGAAATAGCGTGCGAATTTCTTTAGCTGTTCCATCAATAATGGGTCGTGAATCGAAAACCGTGAATCGACATCCCTCAACTCACAATTTACACCCTTGTGTAAGTCGAGATCGCAGTGGCGATCAACTTTCCTTCTTCGTTTTCGACATCGGCGGCGACCGTGAAGATGCGCCTGCCGGCTCGGACGACTCGTCCTGTGCACGTAAAAGTCCCTTCGACATGCGGTCGAAGATAATGCACCGTAAGATCAATCGTCGCAGTTTTCTCATTGTCTGCAAGACGCGGGCGGATAGCGAACGCCATCGCCGTATCGATCAGAGTCGCCGTAACGCCGCCGTGAAGAATGCCGCCCGGCTGGCGAAGCTCGTCTCGCATATCTATCTTGATAACTGCTTCATCGAGACGCAGATCGACGAGCTCCATGCCTATCATTCTTGCGAACGGAAGGCCGCTCACCACGTCTTTTGCCCGTTGTTTTTGCTCTTCGGTTATGTGAATTGCCGCTTCTTTCATTTTTTTCTATCATTCTCCTGCGACCTGCGAAATTCGTTCCAAGTTACTTTTCTAAATCCTTTGGGAATCTCAAAAACGCTGTCATGAACTTCCAAACTTACATTGCTTAGCTCGAATTTGAAACGGGGCTCCACAGCCGAATTTGCTTGAGCACCTGTTTCGTTGAACTCCTGTTTTACGATCATGCCGAGCGATTCGTCAAAATAAATTATTGCCTCGCCCATCGGTGGATCACCAATCTGCACGCGGTATTTTCGAATATTGCCTTCCCGGCTAATTTCTTCAAATTTCGCGTACTCCCGCTTGTGAAGCAAGCTCTGCGTCAGGTCGCGAAGAAACACCGAAGGGGTTGACACGACACCGTCCGCCGGTTCTTCTGCATAAACCCTGGCCTGATGATTTATCGAATAATTGCGGTCGGCGTGCAGTTTCGAGAATCGTCTTTCTTCCGTAACAAAAAAATCGTATCGCCATTTCGTCCCTTTGCGTGCATAGAACGACACATCTGCTTCCGTGTCCGTACTACGAATGATGTCGGCTTGGAACACATCCGGCTCCTTGCTTGAAAAAGGAATGTTGCTCTTCGGTTCCGCTATGACGGGAATCGCCGTGTTTTCATTATTTTGCCGCCAGCCGCAACCATACAAAACAAAAGAAACAACTATCAGCAAGAGATATTTTTTCGCAGGATTTGACAAAAACATTCGAGTATTTGAAGTTTATCATAACGTTTTTTTCGATCGGCGAAATTGCAATGAGTTTGGCAAAATGGCAGGCAAAATATTTGATCGCTGGTGCGGCAATTCTGCCGTTCGCTCCGTTTCTTTTTCTGCAAGGACACTACACAAGGAAAAAGATCGGTGTGCTTCCCGGTGCCTCAGGTGATGCTTCCGGGACAGCAGGAATCGGCGTCGGCGAACCGGCAAAGCTCTTTGCTATCGGCGAATCAACCGTTGCGGGATTGGGCGCCCGGACGCATGAGTTTGCTTTTGCAGGGCAATTCGCATGGCAGCTTAGCCGTAGATTAAATCGGCCGGTTCGTTGGACGGTCATCGGGAAAAATGGCGTTACCGCGGCAAGGACGATCGAGGAGCTTGTTCCGCAAATGCCGGACGAGCGATTCGATTATATCCTTGTCGGGCTTGGCGGAAACGACGTGATGAAACTTTCAAGTCCCCGAAAATGGCGTCGCGACATGACCGAACTGCTCGGCATTTTACGGAAAAAGAATCCGGAAGCAACGATATTTCTTTCCAATTGCCCGATGATAAAATACTCGCCCGCGATCCCGCACCCGATAAAGTTCATACTGTGGGAGCTCTCAAAAATGCATGACGCAAACATCAAAGACCTCACCGGCTCGATGGAACGCGTCTATTATTACCCGCAGCCCGCCAATGTCCGTCTGGAAGGTTTTTTTGCCGACGGTATTCATCCTTCCGAGCAGGGTTACGCCGATTGGTCCGACGCGATGATGCGGCACTTCGACGAAAATTATAAATGGTAAAACCTCAGATCATTCGCGAATCGCTCTCCGAACTGATCGCGGCTCATTTTGAATGGCTTGCGGTTCGTGAAAACGGAACGACGATACCGCTGCAAAACAGCGAGATCGAAATCACTGTCGATGAGGAAAAGACCCTTATCGGCTTTGTCGATCAAAAAGGATTTTCAGTTTGGCGTGTTGAGACATTCGATTTTGAGGACTCGATGATTTCCGTCAAGGTTACATCGCGGTTTCGAAGCGATCCGGAAGTTATCGAGTTTCATCCGCGCGAATCCGCCGCCGAGCTTAGCGCAAATATCGAACTTGCCCGGCTTGAAAAAGCCAACGAAATTGCCCGGATCGTAGTTGAATCTGTCGCCGAAGCAAAACTTCTGCGTGTTGCGCTTAACGCAGACAATGGGCGAATTGCGCAGATAACGATAGAAAAGCCGGACAAGGTAAAAGCCGCGGTTTTGTCAGATGTTACTTCGTCGCTGACGCATGAAACAATTCTTGCATCGGCGATCAAATGGCTCGATGAGCTTCGATCCCGACGAAAGAATCCGATCGATGAAGTATGGATCGCCGCCGATAAACGGCAGGCACGAAATCTGCAAAAACTGCTTGCATTGCTGAATGCCGGTACGAAATCCGGTATCGAGATAATCGAAATTGTTCGAAAGAAGGAACCACCGACGGCAAAGAATCTTCGCCGCTTAAAGTTCCCCGATCTGTGGCGCGAGAAGCCAGCAAAACTGATCATTCCGCCGACAGTCGAACCAAGTGAAACGGCGCAGAAGATCATTGAAATGGCTCCCGAAAAGATAGATCGAATATTTTCCAAACAGGGTGAAACTCTGCGGTTTCTGGGACTTCCGTTTGCACGCGTTCGACGAATCATGGGACGGGAAAAAGCATGGTTCGGCGTCAGCCGCAACCGGGTCGTGATCAACGAATCGGCAAAACGGGCATTTCGCGAGCTTCGAAATGATCTCGAACTTCACCGCCGGACCGAATCGCCCAATCGCCGCCACGACCTGTACAGGCTTGCACCCGAAGCATGGCTCGAATCTATCCTCCGACGAAACATCAAGCTGCTGGACGCCAACCTTATCCTTTCGCCGATCTACAATCAGTTTCGATCTTCAAACGACAAGATCGACCTGCTTGCGATCCGAAAGGACGGCCGCCTCGTCATCATCGAACTAAAAACGTCGCCGGACCGCGAAATGATCTTCCAGGCCGCCGATTACTGGCGAAAAATAGAGCTGCAGAGGCGCCGAGGCGTCTTAGCAGAAGCAAAACTTTTTGGCGATCTTGAGATTCTCGACAAGTCGGCGCTCGTCTTTGCTGTTGCGCCGGCACTCAGTTTCCATCGGGATTTCGATTATTTTGCTCGAACCCTGTGCAGCGATATCGAACTTTGGCGATGGGAACTTCACGAAGACTGGCGCCGCGAAATCAAAGTCCTTCAACGAAGAACCTTTTAACAATCAACGAACAAACTTGTAACCGATGCCCCTAACAGTCCGCAGAAACTGCGGATTGTTCGGCTCGTCCTCTATGTACTTGCGAAGGCGGACGATAAAATTATCGATCGCGCGCGTGTCGGTATCTTCCTGCAACCCCCATACGTCTTCGAGTATCGTTTTTCGCGAGACGACCTGGCCTTCGTGTTCGATCAGGTAACGAAGAAGTTTTATCTCCATCAGGGTGAGGTGAATCACTTCGTCGCCGTCGCGTAATTCGAGATTCGCAAAGTCTATAATTTTGCCGTTTATTTCGATCTTGTCGCCGAGGCGGTCGTTAGTAGTTTCACGGCGGGACCAATCGCGGCGGCGTAAAAGGCCGTTTAATCGTGCGAGAAAAATATCAAGATCGAATGGTTTCGGAAGGTAATCGTCGGCCCCGGCGTCAAACCCGCTCAATACGTCTTCCGGTCGGCCGCGTGCCGTAAGAATGAGGATCGGCGTGTAATTTTGTTTCGTGCGCAGTTCCTTTGCGACATCAAACCCGTTTATCCCCGGTAGCATTACATCGAGAACGACGGCGTCGAATTTCCCGGCCGAAAGCGTTTCGAGAGCCGCCTCGCCGGTTTCCGCGATCTCGGCTTCAAAGCCCTCGGCCTCGAGATTGAATCGTAGCCCCTCGGCGATATGTTTCTCGTCCTCGACGACCAAAATTTTCATTTCAAGCTTTTGGAAGCTGCACCAGAAATGTGCTCCCCTTTCCTTCGCCCCTGCTTTCGGCGCTTATCTTTCCGCCGTGTTTTTCTATGATTGATTTGACAATAAAAAGTCCGAGTCCGGTGCCTTTCGCCTTTGATTCGGATTTATTGCCGACTCTGTAAAAACGACGGAATATTCGTTTCAGTTCGTTTGGCGGGATGCCGATGCCGTTGTCGCGGACGAGTATGGCGATGCGGTTATTAAATCCGGCTTTGCGGGTTCGGATTGAAATCTTAGGGATGCCGCCTGAATATTTGACCGCGTTGTCGAGCAGGTTTACAAAAGCAGTCTGAAGCTCTTCGGAATCCCCGATCACTTTTAGCTCCTCATTCGGCTCCGAGAGCCTGATCGCTCCTTCGTTTAGGTTGTACCGCGAACGAACCGTTGACACGGCTTGCCGCAAAATCGCCGGCACCTCGATTTCCTCGGTGTTGAATTTTCGCTGTTTTTCCCTGAACCTGCTTGCCTGAAGCACTTGCTCGACACTGCTAAGGAGTCGGTCACTGTCGGCCAGCATCGTGTCATAGAATTCCCTTCGCTTCTCTTCGTCAACGTCCCTGGACTTCAATGTTTCCAAATAAAGTTTTATCGACGCGATCGGCGTTTTTAGCTCATGCGTGTCCGAATTGAGGAATGCGTCGTGCTGTTCGCTTCGCCTGATTTCTCTGACAAGAAATATTGTGTTCAGTATCAACCCTGTGATGATGAGTGCAAAGAAAATTATGCCTAGAACGAGCAGAACAACTTCGCGTAAATTTAAAAGAATCCACCCGACATTAAGAGCGACGGCCAACGCCGATAGACAGATACCGAGAACCAGAAAAAAAATTGCTGTCTTTTGTCGTCGCATTTTGCTCACTGCAAATGTAAAACGGAAAACGGTAAAATGAAACCGCGTTGGCTTCATTTCCCATTTTCCGTATTACAAAATGCCGATAAATTAAGCCGTTTCCTGTGCCGGTTTTAGTTCCGTAACTTCATGTCCCGCTTCTTTCACATCGGTTTTTAGCTGAAAGGCGTAGACGTTTCTGGCCAGGCCGATCAATTCAAGAAATCTGATCTGAATCCAGTTAATGTCGAATTCGTACCAGGCAATTCCGTGTTTTGCGGAACGCGGATGCGCGTGGTGATTGTTGTGCCAGCCTTCGCCAAAGGTCACGGCTGCTATCAGCCCATTGTTTTTCGAATCATCCCGCGTGTCGAAACGCCGCGTCCCCCAAATATGCGTTGCGGAATTTACCAGCCACGTAAAGTGCCAGCCGAAAACCGTCTTCAGAAATATGCCCCATAGCACCATCGGCCAACCGCCGATAGCCCCAAGCCCGATGGCAACAATGATAGTAGGAACGTAATAGTATTTATTGATAACCTGGTGGACCCGGTCGTTCGCAAAGTCCGGGCAGTAACGCTGCATGTCAGCCCACGTCTGGTTTTGTGCCTTGCCGCGAAGTATCCATCCGATATGCGACCAGTATGTTCCGTAACGCGGACTGTGCGGATCTTTTTCTGTTTCGGTAAATGCGTGGTGGATGCGATGTGTCGTAACCCACGTCAGCGGACCGGATTGCAGAGCAAGCGTCCCGAAAATACTGAGCGTGTATTCAAGCCATTTCGGCACCTTGAACCCGCGATGCGTCAGAAGCCGGTGATAGCCTACGCCGATCCCGAGGCTGCCGGCAAGCCACCAGAGAATGAGGGCCGCTCCCAAATTAGCCCAACTGAAATTAAATATTGCGACAACCGCAAGAATATGAAATGTGACGACGAAAAAACCTGTGTTCCAGTTTATCTTTCCGGCATCGATTGTTTGTTCGGCTGTGTTTTCCATTTTTGATCCCTAGAGTACGCTTCTAAATTCCGTGAGAAAAACT
>JBQTJB010000135.1:0-2254 GCA_052387555.1 Blastocatellia bacterium
GCATCTTGACCGCATCGTCGTAATGAATACGCGGGAAAGGTGCGGAGATTGCTTCGAGAACGGTCGTGTCGCGTTCGAGCGTCTTAAGTTCTTCCTGGCGGTCGTTGAGAACACGCGTCACTATGGCGAGAATAAGACCTTCGCCGAGGTCCATCATGTCCTCGTAACCTGCATACGCGACCTCGGGTTCGACCATCCAGAATTCGGTCAGATGACGGCGTGTTTTAGATTTCTCCGCGCGAAACGTCGGGCCGAAAGCGTAGCTTTTGCCGAATGCGGCAGCCGTAGCTTCGTTATAAAGTTGGCCGGATTGAGTTAGATAAGCCTTCTGGTCGTCAAAATAATCAACCTCGAACAGCGTCGTCGTGCCTTCGCAGGCAGCAGGCGTGAAGATCGGCGTGTCGGCAAGCGTGAAGCCGTTGTCGTCGAAATAATCGCGGACGGCTTTGATCACCGTGTGGCGGACTTTCAAAACAGCATGCTGTTTTTTCGAGCGTATCCACAGGTGGCGGTTGTCCATCAGGAATTCGGTGCCGTGTTCCTTCGGCGTGATCGGGTAATCGTGCACGTTCTGCAGAACTGCGACATCTTTTACGTCAAGTTCGACACCGAGCGACGAACGTTCGTCTGCCTTAACCGAACCGGTGATTATGATAGAAGATTCCTGGCCTAAAGCTTTTGCCTTTTCAAACACTTCCTCGTCATTGCCTTTGAAAACAACGCACTGCACGATGCCCGTACCGTCGCGTAGCTGCAAAAACACGAGCTTGCCGCTCGAACGCGTGTTGTAGAGCCATCCTTTCAGCGTGACTTCTTCGCCGATGTGACCTTTTAGTTGGTTAATGTATGTTTGTTTCATTCTTCGTAAAACTGTTTTCGCAGATTTCCAAGCTTGTCCAGTATCTCGGGTTCGTATTTTATTTCTGCCAATGGCGTTAGCTGACCAATAATATAATTCCAATCCAACCCGATTTGCTTGATCAGAATCGATTCAACATCGGGCGAGTCTCTCGGGCGGGCCGCAAATGATTTTGAAACGATCAAATCTTCGGCCGTGCAAACCTTTAGTTTTAAGTCCGGAAGAAACTCCTGATAAACAGATCTTGAGATCATGTTAGCTTCAAAATCGAACGCGCAGAGCGATACATCGATGCCAATACCATCCGATGATTCGATAAAGAGTACGCGGTTTTTGAGGGCGAATTCTTTTGCGTCTGGAATTCTAGCAGGAAATCTCGCAAGCAAAAGTTATACATAATTTTCTTCATCGCCAAATCCAGCCAATAAAGTAATATCAACATCCATTGTGAGTCGATTTTCTCCACATACCTGAAGAGCAAGACCGCCGATTATACAAAACGGCCAGCCTTTTGACTCGCAAAAATTTTGTACGTCTTCAGCAACGCCTACAAGCTCGGTCATTTAGAGTTAACCATTATTTTATGAAATTCAACCAAACCGGAAGTCGTGCGTTTCGCTGAACGAAGCATGGCGGAGCGAAATGCCAGATTAAAAGCCATTATCGAATCGGATGTTTTTGCATTCCTAACAGATCGGCGACGCAATTGAGCCTGCACTGCGTCTACCTCTTTCCATCCGAGCACCCACAATCTAAGTTTTTCGCGTTCGTTCGCTTTCATACAGACATTTTAACATAATACTTATTGTACGATTTACCCGGCTTCCTTGACTTTTGATCCGGCCAAATAGCAAATTGTGACTACATGACTGTTGAAGAAAAGAAGAAAAAGATCAATTACTCGAGCGCGTGGGCAGAGGCCCGAAAGATCGTCTGGAACGCCCGTTGGCGGCTTTTGCTCGGCAGCGTGTTGATGTTGATTTCGCGGCTGGCTGGCATGGTTTTGCCTGCATCGACCAAGTACATCGGCGACGAAGTTTTCACTAACCGCAATTTTGGCCTGATCAAATGGATCGCTTTGGCAATTGGGATTTCCACACTTATTCAGGCAGTCACATCATTCGCGCTTTCGCAGATCTTGGGTGTCGCGGCTCAGCTTGCGATCACGCGTATGCGAATGCGGGTGCAGAAACACATTGAACGTCTGCCGATCTCATATTTCGATTCCACCCAAAGCGGCCAGTTAATTTCGCGGATAATGAACGACGCAGAGGGCATTCGCAATCTTGTAGGAACAGGCCTAGGACAGATTTTAGGCGGAATTGTTACGGCCACGATTGCGCTGGGCGTGCTTTTCTATCTCAACTGGCAATTGACGCTGGCAACGATCGTCGT
>JBQTJB010000136.1:0-30799 GCA_052387555.1 Blastocatellia bacterium
TTCGGCCAGAGACTTTAAAACACTTCCGGCCCCTATCCGATCCGGGGAAGGCTTCGGCTTTTCATATTTGAGTTTAGTTCGCGAGCCGATAACAAAGAGGCGAAATCTCTGCTGAGGGACGCCATAATTCGCCGCATTTAGGACAAATGGTTCTTCGATCTTGTATCCGGCAGTTTCAAGTTCGTCAATAGCCGCTCGAAGCTGAATTCCGCCATCAATATCTCGAAGTCCAGGAACGTTCTCAATTGCAAAAGCCATCGGCCGAAATTCCAGGATGAGGTTCAAGTAATCAAACAAAAGATTTCCATTTGCATGATGCGTGAATCCGACTCTCTTAAAAGTAGCGGCTGATTTTGGAAAACGTTGATTCGACGCAATTGAAAAAGGTTGGCATGGCGGGCCACCAACAAAAAGCCCCTCAAACGGCGTTCTGATCAGAGAACTGAGCGTTCCTTTCACTTCCTTGAAATCCGAAACGTCGCCAGCGTGAAGGGGGGGACCATAAACCCTCCAGTTAGGACGATTGCGCCTAAGCGTCTTGCAGAACATTTCGTTTATCTCAAAAGCAGCGACGTGTCGAAACCCAACTGCTTCGAGACCTAAATCGATGCCGCCGCAACCGGTGAAGAAACTCACAACTGGAACGTCGGTTGGCGTGGAATCAAATTCGTCGAGCGTCTTAGCCGGATTTCCCTCCCAAGTTTTTTGAAACGAGGTCGAATAAATCAAATCATGATAGGTCCAGTTTGCGCGCTCAAGCACTGACGCGAGAGGTTCATTCGCTTTCACCGCCTTATGCAAAAGGCTTTTTTGTTCGCTTAAACGGGTGGCTTTGGAGATTGGTGCGATATTAGGCATATTGAACCCCCGGAAACTCTGCTTTCATTCGATCATAGGTGGCTTTCGCTTCATTACCATCAACAAAGTCTTTTCGTCGTTTGGTACGCAGCCAATTGTCGTAAAAGCGATGAACTGCGCGATGGCAGTTTGGACATACGGGTACTAGGTCGTAGAGTTGTACCTGTCACCTCGACTCTAGTACCTGATGAGAGTGGCAATAAATGATGCAGATCAATAATTCTTTCTGTCCAAGGATAGGTGTTCGCCGTATTTAACGAGCAAACGTCACAGACCGATGTAGGTCGAAGAAGGAAAAACTCTCGGCGGAGTCCCGAATTTCGCTCAATGGTCAAATGTGTTTTTTTGACCTTGTTTCCCTCTTGAAATCCGCTTTCGACCACGTCCTCTATTACGGTATGTGGATAATCAAACGATATGTCGGTAAACCCATCTTGGAAAAGTCCGGCCAACCGTTGAATCTCGGTGTCTCTATCACTCGCATGCGGACCTAATACTGGAGTCAAGTCATGAAAGATTTCGCGTGCGTCGGCCGCATTCAGAGAGGCGAACATGTTGTTGCCGCTTGTGTGCAGATAAGAAATTTGGGCTATGACTTTTAGACTTTCTCGAGCTTGTCGACGAAGGTTGTCCGTCGCGTTTTGTCCGGCCGTTTCGTAATCGGTATTATTGTTGACTACGCCTATAAAGTCTTCATCGGTTTCACTACCAAGAAATTCGCTTATCCGATACGCTCCGATGATTTCATCCAACGTGGCGACGTTCCCTTGGTTTATAGAAACCTTGGTCAATACGTATTTCAGAGCAAAGAGCAAGGGATAACGAAAAGCCGCATTGTAACGCCAGTTGGCCGACGCAGGTGAAGGTTCAGTGAAGCACCGAACAATAAAATGAAAATATTCATCGCAGGTCACGACGCCTGGCTGGGACAAAAGGCGAGCGACAGGCGTGGGCCAAGCGACTCCGTTTACTTCGCTAACAAGCAAGCACCGTTTCAAAACACGTGAATATTGACGCCATGGATTGTGGGTAGACGGCCCAGCGAAGCGCAACCCGGTCGCCGCATAAAGTTCGTCGCGTTCGGCTAACTTGAAATCATTTTCTTCGACGAAAGATGCAATCTGACGCAATGCATCAAATTGGAAGTATGGAAGATGCCCTTGATCCCAGTGCCACATATTAACGGTAACTTATAACAGAAGGTTTCATATGTTTCAAGCATGAAACATCTTCTGCCCACGCTTAAGTATTGCCTCTTCAACCTTCTGCGCGCACATGTTCGGGTCCTTCTGTAAATCTTTGGCCCAGAAACGTAACACGACCCAGCCTTCCTTTCGTAGATTGCGGTTAACTTCTCGGTCCCTTCGGATGTTGCGTTCGATCTTAGCGAGCCAATACTCCTGATTACCCTTGATGCGCCTTTTCGCCTGTCTCCAATTCTTGCCATGCCAAAATTCGCTGTCACAGAAGACCGCTACTTTACGTCGTTTAAAAGTAAAGTCCGGTTTGCCGAATACCCGAGGGTCATTCTTCCTATAACGCAATCCTCTTGTCCACAGAGCTTTGCCAAGCAGGACCTCAATACGTGATCCCTTACTTCTGATTCGCTGCATTCTTTCTCGGCGCTGTTCCTTAGTCAGAATATCCATTTGCGTTCTCACCTTAAGACGATGCAAACAATCTTACATCAGAAACGGTACGCTGAGTGGCACTTACCTTGAGGCGGAGTTGACAGGAGACGAGAGCAAAGGCGTCAACGGCGCGATGAATGGCGGGACGGGCGTCTGTAATGAACGTGCCGGCGGGTGGTTTTTAACAAAAGAGGCGGGCCTCTCCCGCCTCTGAACCCGGAAAAAAAGGGTTATTTAACAAAAACCATTGTCGACGAAGTATTTCCACGCGGGTTGGATTGTTCGCGTTCGACGGTGAGCGTTTTGCCATCCGCCGATAATGACCATTTTTCCTTGGTTGTGATTGTCATTTCTCCCATCTGCCCGCTAATAGTGCGCGAGGTAGAAAGCTTTAACGTGCCATCTGATTCTTTAGCAGCTTTTAGCTTTACGGGAATCGATCCCATTGGCGATTCCTGCTGAATGGTCGTTTCCTTGCCGTCCAGAGAATAAACTGATGTGCCGTCGCCGCCGCCAAATCCGCCGCGTCCCATGCCGCCGCCACGGCCGCCGGGCATGCCCTGCGGAGCATCAGCCGGAGGCGGAAGGCGTTTCGTAGCCGTTTCGACTTTCAGTTCCTTGTCGGTTTGCGTTACCGTCATTGTCATCGATTCGATTCGGGCGCGTTCGTCGAGCTTTGATTTGCCTGCATCCAGCTTCCACGTTCCCGAAAAGTCCGCCTTTTTGTCCTGCGCAAAAGCCGATACCGAGAATAAAAACACCGCCGCCGTCAGAAAAAGTAATTTCCTCATAAGATCTCCTTTTGAAAATAAAAAAGTTTCCGCTTGTCTTAGACGCGCGGAAACTTCGATTGGTTCTGCACCGAATGCAAAGAATTGTAAAGACCTATTTCGAGCGGTTCGTTCCTAAAATGACGCCGACGATTCCGACTATCAGCCCGACCGCAAACAGACCAATCTCAAAGTAGTAAATGGTTGATGTTTCGAGAGCCGGAAATAAGTAGACGAGCAGGTCTGAAACAAACGTAAAGGCGGAAATGCCGAGTCCGATTCCAGAAACAAGAAAGCCGATCGACGCCATTGCCAGGCTGGCGTTAAGGTTTCTTGTCTCTCCTTCTTCAAGCGTGAGGTGGCTTCGCTCGTAGCCGTAGCCAAAATAGATCGCCAAACCGAACAACAGCCACACGGCAAACCGCGTCCAGTTAGTTACGCCGAGTTCCGTCATTAGGTACAGACATGCAAGAAGTCCGAGGATCGGGATCAGCGAAAGCTTTTTCGTTAGACTAAGAACGAACAGGAGAACGGCAACGACGATAAAGATAATCATCGGAATCTTGTGAGAAAAGGCTCCGAATGCACTCTCGCCCTCGGCGGGCTTTATTTCCAGAAAGTCGCTGACGAATGCCGGGTTGAAATAATAGATCGTGCTGAAAACAGCAATCAGTATTAACGGCAGAAGAAATTGCGAATTGATGTACGGCACGAAACGCGTTCCGCTTTCCTTGAACTCTTTGTCTTTGAACAGCACGCCGGCGCAGACAACGACGAATGCGAAAAGCGTCCCGATGCTGGCAAGATCGGTAACCTCGGTCAGGTTCATGAAAAGTGCTGGAACGGCGACCACGATCCCGGTGATTATAGTTGCGAACCACGGTGTCTTGAATTTCGGATGGATCGACGAAAAGATCTTCGGCAGCAGGCCGTCGCGGCTCATCGCCATCCAAAGACGCGGCTGGCCGATCTGGAACACGAGGAAAACAGTTGCCAACGCGATCACGGCACTCACGGCGATTATCCCCGCAACCCAGGGAATATTTGCGCCTTCCGGACCGAAAACGAACGCCAGCGGATCGCCGACATCGAGCTTGGCGTAACTGACCATCCCGGTCAGGACGAGAGCAATGGCGATATAAAGTATGGTGCAGATAACCAGAGAAAGGATCATCGCTATCGGCAGATCGCGTCTCGGGTTCTTGCATTCCTCGGCCGTTGTCGAAAGGGCGTCGAAACCTATGTAGGCAAAGAAAACTGCCGATACGCCTTTCAACACGCCTTCGATTCCGTTTGGCGCAAATGGCGACCAGTTTGCCGGGTTGACGTAATTTAAACCCAAAAAAATAACCAGCAGAATGATGCCCACCTTCAGAACGGTCATTATGTTCGACGCAAATTTCGATTCGCGTATGCCGATGAAAACAAGCGTGGTAATAACAAGCGTGATCAGCAACGCGGGAAGATCCGCAACTATAGGGATAGAACCGATGTGCGGCGAATTGAGCCACGCCAGATAACCGTCGATCTGTCCGCAATTGACAACCGCGTCTTTTGCCGAACAGGCGCTGGTGAGCACTTCCACCGTCGTTCCATTTGCCACGGCTTCTTCTACCGCCGCAAAGCCACGTTTGGCGGTAAGAAAATCCATCGTGAAATGCAGCGGAATGTCGATCCCGTAGCCTTTCAGCAGCCCTGTGAAATAGTCGCTCCACGATATCGCAACCGCGATGTTCCCGATCGCGTATTCCACAATCAGATCCCAGCCGATTATCCACGCAATGAACTCACCCATCGAGGCATACGCATAAGTGTAAGCCGAACCCGCGACCGGAATTCGAGAGGCAAATTCTGCATAGCACAAAGCCGAAAACGCACATGCCGTCGCGGTAAAAACGAATAACAATGCTACCGCCGGACCTCCGTTGTAAGATGCCTTTCCGACCATCGCGAAAATACCGGCGCCGATTATGGCTGCTATTCCCATCAACGTAAGGTCAAAAACACCCAGGGTCCGGCGCAATGTGCCGGACCCAGCTGTTTCCTGTGCGTGTTCGGTTAAACCGGCGGCAGCGTCGGCCTGTATCTGCGCGATGGATTTCTTGCGAAAAAGCGAAGTATTCATAAGTTTTTTCTCCCGGCTTGTTATTCGGCCGAGTCACTGTTCGGAATGGTTTACGGGGAAAAGATCAGTAAATCCGGGATTTAGCGAATTTTGAACGAAAAAACCGAAAGATGCAATGGAAACCGGCAAGAATTCATTCTTTATTGGCTCAAAAGTATTTTCCGAAAGTCGAAGCCGACAGCGGCCCGTTTACCGTTTTGCCTGCGTGAACAATATGAAAGGACATCCGATTCACCAGAATCTCAGCACCTCATTCGTCGATCTCTCGTCGTTAGTGCGCTATCTGCATGGGTTGCAGTTTGTGGGGCGTGTCCACGTCGAACTAAGCAGCTACGAGGCCGAGATCTTTTTTACACCGTCGAAGAAAATGCGCGCACGCGAACACGACCATATCGCCGGACGCATGTCGGAAGGCGAACAGGCGCTAAAACGAATTCTGATCCGTGCAAAAGAACCGCACGGTTTGATACATGTTTTTCAGGCGGACGAGGTATTCGACGCGACCGGCCTTGCAAAAGTAGTTCTCGACGAATCCATTGCTGAAAAAGCGCGGGAGACGGTTTTCGGACGCGGCGATAAGCAAGCGACACATCTGCTGCGCAAACGTTTTGTAACTTCACCAAAAGCATCGGAAGACGATCTGAATATCGCGGTCGGGCTAGCAAGCGAGCTTGTGCGTACAATCGACAGATGCGTTTCCGCTCACTCGTTCGATTTCAAATCGCTTTTTTGGCAAGTCTGCAAGGAAGCTTCCTCTGATAATTCGTTTCTTGACCCGTCTGCGGGAAAATTCATCTACCGCGACGGAAACGTTCACATTCGCCACGACATCTGTCCGGAGATTTTTGTTACGGCTGTCAGCGAACTCATCGCCCGGCTCTTTAAAAAGCTTCGCGAAGAACCGGTCTACCGCAATCTCCACCACGCCGCGGCACACCGCCTCAGGCTTCGTGTTCACTCACGACGAGATGTTTTTGACAAGTCCGGATACACGAGCGAGCTTCGGAAAATAATAAGCTTGTAAATCTTCGGCAGTATTGCCTTTTGAGCCGGTTTTACATAGCCACGTCGTTTTCGGCGTTGCAGGCGGTTTAGAAGAAAGATGAAAGAGGTTGTCTGAAAAGTCAGTTCAACACTTTTATGTTCTGTGTTTTCTGTGTCTTACGTGGTTTACGCTTTCTAGCAAAACCACGGAGCACACAGAAAAACACTGAAGACACCGAAATAAAACAAACCTGATTTCTTGCTCCGCTCTCATCGGCCTCGTTTTCAGACATCTTCCTTAGTTCGTTCATGGGTGCCGTTAATGCCGTTAAAAAAAAAGACGTTGAAACGCCCTCAAGAAACTGTTCTGGTTTCGGCCCACGCCGTAAACGACGTGGCTAAGCGAATTCAAGAAGAAGCAACCAGCCAAACTAACATTGTTAAAAAATTCAAACTGAACTATTACCAAATCCTTATCCTCGTTCGACCGGGTTCAATTTAAATGTCTCACCAAACGCGTTAGACTTACCCCTATGGAATGGAAGATATTCGGCACCGCTTTTTTAACACTTTTCCTCGCAGAGCTTGGAGATAAAACTCAGCTCGCTATTATCACGCTAACCGCCAAAACCGACTCGAAAATCGCTGTTTTTCTGGGAGCAAGCCTGGCGTTGGTTCTGGTTTCGGCTCTCGGTGTTTTGGTCGGCGGCGTGCTTAGCCAGTTTGTCCCGGCGGAATGGCTGCAGCGTATCGTTGCCGCAGCGTTTATCGTGATCGGCGTTTTGATGTTGTTCGGAAAGCTATAAAAAGAGGAGCGACCATTTCCATGGCACGCTCCCAAACGCAATAACCTGCTGCGAGGCCGCCTTACTGCTCGGCGATAAAATCGAAGTTCACAATATCTTCCTCTACATTCAAAAGGCGAGACGGGACCGCAAATGTGAACCGCTTTGCCCTTACGCTAATGATTACGGTCTGACCGGAGGGAACGTCTGTGAATGTGTAGAAGCCAAAGGTTCCGGTATTCACCGTCCGCACGTCACCGCTCTCGCCTCTAAGGCTTACCTGAACATTGCGAATCGCGTTTCCGTTAGCCGTGAAGACCTGTCCCTGAATTGAAACATTTGCGGCTGAAGGGACTGATGCAAAACCGACGTCCAAAGTATGGCTGTTTGCTCCCGCGCCGCCTGTCGTAACCGCAATCACCGGAAAAGTGCCGGCGGGCGACCCGGCTGGATTGACTACATTAGAGGCATCCGAATCTGACGAATCGTCGTCACCGGCCTGTGATGTCTGGTTTGCAGTCGTCAACAGCAGGCCAAACAGCGGCCCGCCAATCGTATAGTTTGCAGGGTTGTCGAAGCGCGCCTGATAGCTTGTGTTCGCCTGGATGCCGCCATTAACCTGACCGATATTATCGGTCGTGTTCGGATCGGGAATGGTGCTCGAAACAAAATAATACTCGCCGTTTACATCGGTTACGGCGGTTCCGATCAGCGTCGAACCCTGATACAAACGAACCGTAACGCCAGCGATAGGCGGTTCGCCCGGATCCTGCACTCCATTGCTATTCCAGTCGCTCCAAACGCGGTTGCCGATCTCTATCGGAGCCGCTTCGCAAAGCGCCTGAACGTTTCCGATGCCGTTGGCTTTACCGAAATCACCGGCGTTGTAGGCAAGATAGCCGCGATTTTGACCGCCGGTCGTGTTGTCGAACCAGCGAAATCCGCCGGCGTCAAAAATGTTATCGTTCGGGATATAAACGGGATCGAAAATCGTTGCGACCATTACCTGATGTCCCGGAATCTGCATTGCAGCCCCGAGCCCGACTTCGTCGTGCGGAACTCCATTCGGGTGATAATTCTCCTGATAATAAAACTCGCCTCCGCCCGGACCTTCATTGGTATTTTGAGGCGCGCTGCCGATTCCCGCACAGCGTCCATTACTTTCAATGGTCCACCCCAAGCCAGGGCTGCCGCAGGCACGAAGAATCTCGCCGGCGGTTATTCCTTTGAAGAGCTGGCCCGGATTTGCGGGATTACTTGCACTATTAAAGCCAGTTTGGTCGCCGTCCCTGTCGCGAAGCGAAAGGATCATATTTCCACGATCGAACTCGATATCCGTAAGCATGGGTTGAGGGTAGATAAAATGGGACGCGCTGATGGTCGAATAATTTGTTCTCCAGGCCAGCCAGTTAGCCGAAAGGCCGGGATCGGTTTCAAGACGGGCATAGTTTAAGGGTGTCTGGAAAACCGGCGAGGTGCTGAATGTAAGCGTTGACGGATCAACCGTGTAAACATATGCCTGAAGAACATTTCTGTCGTCGGACACATCCGCCGAACAGACCGCTCCGACGTAAACCAACCCTTCATAATAATTAACGGCGAACGGGCGAACATCGCTCGCGTTTGTACAGCCCGGCATGGTTGTCGGAAACGCAACGCTTTGGATTGTGACCGTGTCGAGAGTTCCGGATGTCGGAATTCTGTAAAGCCTGCGGTTCGCAAGGTTCATCGTAAACAGGTTCGTCTGGTCGTCAGAAATGGCCATTCCGCCAAAGGCAATTTTCCCAACTGCGTCCCAAGTTACATTACCGTTATCCGTATTGTAATCGGCGGTATTGTGCGGGTTGGCTCCAGCCGTTCCTGCACCAAAGACCGTATTGAGATTTACATATTCCGAGACGACGCCCGTGCCGCGATTTATTTGATAGATCGCTCCGGTCCCGCCTGTTCCAAACTTGGCGTGCTTCTTCATTAATGCCGAGACGAAAATACGTCGAGTCGGGCGATGATACGCGATTCCGAAAGTCGTTCCTACCTGATCGGTCGTGGCAAGACTGGTGTTTCCGGGAGATATGAAATCCGCCACTGGAAGGCCACCGGTTGTTCGCGTGCTGCCAGCGGTGTATGGAATTGTAAAGACTGCTTCAGGCTGATTGGCATCGCCGACGCCAAAAAGCTGCGAACACAGAGTGGGATTATCTTCGCAGTAATCCTGACCGCGATTTACTGCGAGATTTACGTTTGATGTCGTACCGTCGGGAACGAATTGAATTGTAGAACCCGCGTCGGCTGTCGTTCCACCGGAAACCGAATCCGTGCTGCGGGCCGAGGGCGAATAGCCTGTAGGTAAGGCTGTAAACTCAACTCGGTAAGGCCCGGTGCCGGATGCGACAAGCGTGTATAGCCCCGCAGAATCGGTTACGGCAGAGCCGCGAGCGACCCCGGCAGGATCATAAGCAGTGACCGTAATCCCCGAAACACCAGTGTCGACCGCCGTCGGTGCTGCCGCGGTGCCGCCGGAAGTTTCGTAGCTGCCGTTGCCGTTAAAGTCCTGGAAAACGCGCCCAGAAATGTTTCCCGCGAGAATGAGGTTTTTCTCGCTTAATTTTTGAGCGTGTGAAGATTCTGATTCCTTAATAGCCGCTATGAACAAAAGGGCGACGACGATTAAACAAAGAGCTGCCTGGCGCAATGAGAAGCGCAAGATGTTCGATTTCATAAATGGACATTTCCTTAACCAGATTTAGACCGGTACGCGGGAATTACCAGTTAGTAAAGCGATTCGTCTGTTTTTCTGTGGGATGTTTGTGGGGTGTTTGTGGGTATGAAGGAAATTCGGGTTTCCCGAATCAAGAAACCAGAATAACAACAAATTAATCAAGATGTCAAACAAATTTTAACGCTTACTTTTGTCGATCCGATTTCTTCAAACGAAGAGATCATTTTCGCTTTAATCTTTCGACATATTTCTTTCGAAACTTCGCGACTTTGGGCGCTACAACGGCGGCACAGTACGGCTGGTTGGGGTTGTTTACGAAGTATTCCTGATGATAAGCCTCAGCAGGCCAAAACTTATCGAACGGGGTAACCTCGGTTACTATCATGTTGTTGTAAACGCCTTCAGCATTTACTTCATCTATGATCTCACGCGCAATGTGTTTTTGCTCGTCAGCGTGGTAAAAAATTGCGGAACGATACGAACTTCCGATGTCGTTCCCCTGACGATTGAGTGTCGTCGGATCGTGAACCGTAAAGTAAACACGAAGCAGATCTGCATACGGTAATTCGGCAGGATCAAACCTGACCTGCACGACCTCGGCATGTCCCGTTGTCTCCGAACATACTTCCGGATAGGTAGGGTTTTCCTTGTGTCCGCCGGAATAACCGGAAACGACATCCTCGACGCCTTTCAAATCGTCAAAAATCGCCTCAACACACCAAAAACACCCCGCCGCCAATGTCGCCGTTTCTAAAAGCTTATCCGCCATATACTACTAATCCGGTAAACGCTAATATTTATTCCATTCTAACGCAGGCGTCCAGGTTTAAACAAAATGGCCTGGATGCCGTTGCTGTATACTTAACTTTATCCCGATTAGAAAGGATAACTACAAGGTATCGTAATAATGCCAGAATTGATTCACGGTGAAAAAGTTTACGGCGTCGAAGTCGAAGAACGAACCCGATGCGCGCATTGGAAAAGCGACCTCGATATCATCGCAATAAAATTCAAATGCTGCGGGCTATTGTATCCGTGTTTCGAATGTCATTTGGCTGTCGCGGATCACGCGGCTGAGGTCTGGCCCACAGGCGAACGAAACGCTAAAGCTATTCTCTGCGGGGCTTGCGGCAGCCAACTCACCATTACGGAATATCTGGATTGCAATTCCAGGTGTCCAAACTGCGCCGGAGAATTCAATCCGGGCTGTGCGAAACACTATAATCTTTATTTTGAATAGCTTGAGGTCAGGAAGGCAATTCGTCAAAGGTTCGGATGATGAAATGTCCGACATTATCACCAACAACTGCATTGCCTTTGCGAATGGATAAAGCGGTTTGCATTCCAGCTTCTGATGCTGCATCAAGCTCGGCAGGAACGTCCGAAACAAACAAAACTTCTTTTGCTTCCAAGTCTAGATCACGTCTTATTTTTCGGTAGCTTTCGACCTCTCGCTTATGCCCGACGTTCGTATCGAAATAGTTCGAGATAAACGGCGCAAGGTCGCCTTGGTCAGAGTATTTGAAGATCAGCATTTGGGCAAGCACGCTTCCCGATGAATAGATTGCAACAATTTTACCTTCATCCTTACAGCGTTTCATTGCAATGGGAACGTCTTCGTAAACGATCGAGACGAGGTCGCCGGATTCATAGCCCTGTTGCCAGATCATTCCTTGTATCGCTTTTAGCGGCGTGGATTTTCGATCCTTCTCGATCAAATAAACGAGATAATCGGCAACGGAATTGGGCGAATCGGCTCGAAACTCCCGCCCGTAATCAGCGTCCTGTTCATGTTCGCCGCGAAGTTGCTCGATCTCGACGGCCAGATCGTCAAAATGCTCTCCGACATAGCCAGCCATTCGCGCTTTTGCATATGGGAAAAGGGTTTTGTGAACAAAATCAATAGGCGTCGTCGTGCCCTCGATGTCAAGTAGAATTGCTTTAGCCATTTCTCACCGCAGAGACGCAGAGACCGCGGAGTAATCAGAGAATTTATTTATACTCTCTGCATCTCCTCGGTCTCGGCGGTTAAATTGTATTGGAAGTCGGAATATAGGAAACGCCGAAGCAAAGCGGCTGGAAACCGGCATCGACGCCAGATTCGGTGTAGTGCGGCGTCCAGCCCGATACATCCTGAAAGAGCCTGATCGCACGGACGGTCCGGTCACCGCAGAGATTGAACCAATGTCTTGTGCCGCGCGGAACGCGGATCAAGTCGCCCGATTCCATTTCTATCGACACCACATCGCCGTTCTCCGGCGCAATATGAAACAGGCCATGGCCTTTTACGATAAACCGAACCTCATCCTCGTCGTGCCAATGCTCCTTGTTAAACTTGTCGAGCAGGGCGTCGAGATTCGGGGTCGTTGGGACAATGTTTATCACATCAGCCGTGACGTAACCGCCTTTTGTCTTTAGTTCCTCGATCTCCTTCGAATAAAATCCGAGGATTTCTTCATCGGATGCATCCGGCCCGATCTCGCCGATGTTGTTCCAGCGTTCGTAATCGATGCCGATGGCGTTCAGATAATCGGCGATCTCGCCCGCGTCTGTTAATCGAATATTCTTTTTTGATACGTCTACGATTGCCATGACTTTTTTTTATACTTCACTCGTATATGCTACCATCTCGTCCGTGCACCCGTAGCTCAGTGGATAGATCTCTTGATTCGCAATCAGAAGGTCGCGGGTTCGAGTCCCGCCGGGTGCATATACTATTTGTATTGACAAAGTAAAGCTTTTGTATTTACATTGTAAATGCGAATCAAGGCTCATTCGCTCGAGCATTCGGGAATTGAATGTGACCTTCTGATAAGATTGGCGGCTCATGAAGCCGCCTTTTCTCGTTTATGCACGACACACTCCCTACGGCCCGCGTTTCTGCCTTCCTAATACCTCAAACAAAAACTCAAAGATCTCAATGTGTCTACGGGCATCGGCGACAGTTTCGCCCCAAGTATACAAACCATGACGGCGGAGGTATATGCCGTGAATGCCGTCATTTTCGCGTATTACGTTTTCGATCACGTGCGCAAGGGCAACATAATCCTGCGAGTTTTCAATTATCGGCACTTTTTCGGTATGCTCGTGAGTCTTTACGCCAGTCAGTCCCTTGAGCATTTCGTAACCTTCTATCTCGATGGCTCCCTGTTCGAAAAAAACATCCGAAAGAATCGTGCCCCAGACGGAATGCGTGTGCAGGATCGACCTGGCCTTCGGCATAAATCGGTAGATCGTCAGATGCAGGAGAGTTTCGGCCGATGGTTTGCCGAAGCCCTGCAATATCTCGGCATCATCGTCCAGCTCGAGAAAATTAGTCTCATCCAAGTTTCCTTTTTCGATGCCGCTCGCCGTGACCCAAATCCGCAGCGGTTTACGTGCCATAAGAGCGCTGAAATTTCCGCTCGTTCCCAGAACCCATCCGCGGCGGTGAAACTCGCGGCCGGCTAGCGCCATTTCCTCCGGCGGACTCGGAACGTTTGATTTATTGGGCATAGAGCTCGTTATTCCTCGTCCTGTCGCAGTTTTTCCAGAACCGAAAGATCTTCAAGCGTTGTCACGTCTCCCGCTACTTTCGAGCCGGAAGCAACTTCACGCAAAAGCCGCCGCATGATCTTTCCCGAACGCGTTTTCGGCAATGCATCGGTGAACCGAATATCGTCCGGTTTTGCCAACGCCCCGATCTCTTTTGCAACGTGGGCACGCAATTCTTTTTTTAAATCATCGCTGCCTGTCCTGCCTCCTTCAAGTGTAACAAACGCGGCAATGGCCTGTCCCTTCAGGTCGTGCGGACGGCCGACGACAGCCGCCTCGGCTACGGCTTCATGCGACACAAGAGCCGATTCGACCTCCGCCGTTCCAAGCCTATGGCCGCTGACGTTTATCACATCATCGACACGGCCCATTATCCAAAAATAACCACGTTCGTCCCGCCGCGCTCCGTCCCCGGCGAAATAGAACCCGGGAATCTCCGACCAATATGCTTGTTTATACCTTTCCTCGTCGCCCCACAATGTACGAAGCATCGAAGGCCAGGGATGTTTTATCACCAAATAGCCGCCTTCGTTATTGCCGACCGGAACGCCGGCTTTTGTCACCACGTCGACAATTATTCCGGGCAGCGGACGCGTTGCCGTTCCGGGAACTGTCGGCGTTGCTCCCGGAAGCGGCGAGATCATTATCGAACCCGTCTCGGTCTGCCACCAGGTATCGACGATCGGGCATCGTCCTTTGCCGATCACTTCGTGATACCACATCCACGCTTCGGGATTTATCGGCTCGCCGACCGTTCCCAGCAATCTTAACGATGACAGGTCGTGTTTCAGCGGATACTGTTCGCCCCACTTGATAAACGCCCGGATCGCCGTAGGCGCCGTATAAAAAATCGTGATCCTGTGGCGCTCAATTATGTCCCAGAAGCGGTCAAAGTCCGGGAAGTTCGGAGCGCCTTCGTACATGAAAACGGTTGCTCCGTTCGCCAGCGGTCCGTAAACCACGTAGCTGTGTCCGGTAACCCAGCCGATGTCGGCCGTGCACCAGTAGACGTCATCATCTTTTAGATCGAAAACGAGTTTTGTACTGTACGCTGTTTGAGTTAAATAACCACCAGTCGTGTGCAGAATGCCTTTTGGTTTACCGGTCGTGCCGGATGTGTAGAGGATAAAAAGCGGATGTTCGGAATCCAGTTCCACTGCCGGACAATCGGCGTCGACGGTTTCGATCAGTTCGTGCCACCAATGATCGCGGCCAGGCTTCATCTTGATCTCCGAACCAGTTCGTTTGAACACAACGATGTTATCGACGCTCGGGGTCTGCTCCGCAGCCTCATCCACAATCGTTTTCAATGTGATTTCCGAACCGCGCCGGTATCCGCCGTCCGCTGTTACGATCAGCTTGCATCCGCCGTCGTTAACTCGGTCGCGAATTGCGTCCGCCGAAAAGCCGCCGAAGATAACGGCATGTGTCGCTCCGATCCGCGCGCAGGCAAGCATCGCTATTGCAAGTTCGGGAACAAGCGGCATATACAGCGCAACTCTGTCGCCCGTTTGCACATCGAGCTTTTTCAAAACATTTGCAAAGCGGGAAACCTCTCGGTAAAGCTCCGCATAAGTAAGTTTCCGCTGTTCACGCGGTTCGCCTTCCCAGATGATCGCAGTTTTATCTTGAAGCGGCGTACCAAGATGCCGATCCAGACAGTTGTAAGAGATGTTTATCTTTCCGCCGACAAACCACTTTGCGAACGGCTCGTTCCACTCAAGCACTGTGTCCCATTTTCTGAACCAATGAAGAGCATCAGCCTGCTTTGCCCAGAATGCTGCCGGGTCGGCTTCGGCCTCGGCATAAATCGATTCGTACTCATCAAAGCTTTTTACATGGGCCGCGGCAGAGAAATCTGCAGGCGGCGGGAAAACCCTTGATTCGTTGAGAATCGATTCGATAGCAATGGTGTCTGACATAGTTCGTAATTATAGGATAGCGTTTGAACGATTTAAACTGCGAAGGGTTGGGAGCATGTTTTGGAAATACCTTCGCGCGTTGTAATATCTGCTCTGGATCAAGTCCGATTTTCCCATTATCGAAATCCAGACAGCTATGGCTCTTCTTGAAATGAGGAACATCGTCAAGGAATTTCCGGGCGTAAAAGCTCTGGACGGCGTGAGCTTTAGTCTCGAAGCCGGTGAGTTTCATTCGCTTGTCGGTGAAAACGGAGCCGGAAAATCGACGCTGATGAAAGTGCTTTCCGGCGTTTATCCGCACGGGACATTTACGGGCGACATTTTGATAGATGACGAGCCGAAACAGTTTCGAACCATCAGGGATTCAGTTTCCGCGGGAGTATCGATCATATTTCAGGAACTGTCGCTGGTAAAGGAACTCACAGTAGGCGAGAACATCTTTTTAGGGAAAGAGCCTTCAAATTTCGGCGTCATCGATTGGTCAAAGCTATATCACAAAGCTACGGAGATTCTTCAGAATCTTCACCTGCCTATCGACCCGAGAACACCCGTCGGCAACCTCGGCATCGGGCAGCAGCAGCTCGTAGAAATAGCAAAAGCTCTTTCGCAGGATGCCCGCATTCTTGTCCTCGACGAACCAACCGCCGCGTTGACCGAAGCTGAGGTCGAAACGCTTTTCCAAATTCTAACTAAATTAAAAGAACGCGGCGTCGGCATGATCTACATCTCTCACAAGCTCGACGAAGTTTTCCGGATGAGCGACACGATCACAGTTCTCCGCGACGGAAAAACCGTCGGGACGCAAATAGCATCCGATCTGACAAAAAACAAAGTGATCTCTTTGATGGTCGGGCGCGAAGTCGGGGATATTTTCCCCGAACCGCAGCATGATTTCGGGGAAGTCGCGCTCGAGGTGAAAAACCTTTCTGCTTTCTCGGTCGATACGCCTAATAAAAAGCTTGTCGACAACATTTCATTTTCGGTTCGCAAGGGCGAGGTGCTGGGCATAGCCGGTTTGATGGGAGCAGGCAGAACCGAGCTTTTGATGACGATCTTCGGAGCATGGCCTGGCAGATTTTCGCGGGAGATCCTTGTTAGCGGAAAGTTCGAATCAATAAGCTCGCCTTCCGATGCTATCGAAAACGGGATCGGTTTTGTCACCGAGGACCGTAAACGCTTCGGGCTGATCCTGGAGCAAACGATAATCGACAATATGACGCTTGCGGGGTTGAAGCGAATCTCCGGCAGTTTTCTTACGAACCGGGCACGAGAGTCGAAGGCAGTCAATGATCCGATGCGGTCGCTTCGGGTGAAGGCACGCTCGCCCCTGACCGTTGCCGGAACGCTTTCGGGCGGGAATCAGCAAAAGGTCGTGCTCGGCAAATGGCTTTTGACGAATCCAAAAGTTCTTTTTTTGGACGAGCCGACACGCGGCATCGACGTCGGTGCAAAACAGGAGATCTACGCGGAGATAAATAAGCTTGCAAAAGAAGGCCTCGCGATTGTGCTCGTGTCATCGGAGCTGCCGGAGGTTTTGGGGCTTTCCGACCGGGTTCTTGTCCTGCATGACGGCAGGCTCTCCGGCGAGTTTTCACGCATCGATGCCACCGCCGAAAAGGTGATGGCCGCCGCAACAGGGCAACGGGTTTGAGTTTTGCTTTTCTCACTTTTCTCTGCGTAGAACTCAGCGTGCACTGCGTTACGTTCAAGTTGGATATTATTCAAGATGGGTTTAACGCAGAGGACGCGGAGATTTTCAGAGAGTTAAGCAGAGAGACACAAAGATGGATGGAACAATCGATGAAAAAATGCCCGCAATGCGAACGAACATATTCTGATGAAACGCTCTCTTTTTGTTTGGAAGATGGAAGCCTCCTGACCGCCTCATACGATCCCGAGCAGACAGCAGTGCTTCCTGAAGAAGTGGTGACGGACGTCCGCTCGAAAGAGTTTTTATCCAACAGAACCGTTGAATCGGAAGTGGCAGGCAATGCAGACGCCGTTCGCTTTACGAGCAGTACGGCAACGCTCAGGGCGTACATAATGATCGCCGTGCTGGCGTTGATCTGGATATTTTTCCATTGGGCAACCGGATCGGTGTTTATGACGTCGCGAAATCTGTCGAACCTGATGACGCAGATGTCGGTCACCGGAATCCTCGCGGTCGGAATGCTGATGCTGATCGTTTCCGGCAATATCGATCTTTCCGTCGGTTCCGTTTTGGGTTTCGCCGGTGCGGTAGCGGCCTACAGCTTGACGGGTCTCGGGTACGGACTTCCGGTTTCAATAGCCATGGCGATACTCATAGGTGTTCTCATCGGCATCTTTCAAGGAACGCTGACGGCGTATCTGAATATTCCTGCGTTTATCGTCACGTTAGGCGGATTGCTCGCCTGGCGAGGAGCGACGAAATGGCTGCTTGGCGGCAACACGATCCCGATAGCCGACAGCAATTTTATCTCGATAGGCCAGAGCAACGTACCGCAGAATTTTGGATGGATAATTGCGGGCGTGGCAGTGCTGTTCGTGATATTTCTTGCTTTAAGAAATGCAAGATCGGTAAAGGAATACGGCCTCGGGGAGGCAAATTACGGTGGGGCCCTATTAAAAGCGGCGATACCTATCGGGGCGATTGTGGCATTCATTTGGGTGATGAATTCTTATCAGGGCGTCCCGATACCAGTGCTGATATTCGTCGCGGTGGCTCTTGGCGGAGCGTTTCTTACAAGCTCAACGGTGTTCGGAAGATACCTTTATGCAATCGGCGGAAATGCGGATGCGGCAAGGCTTTCGGGCATAAATAACAAACGAAATATCCTGAAAGTTTACGCGTTGTTAGGAGCACTGACCGGGGTTGCGGCGTTGATTTTTACAGCTCGTGTCGGAAGCTCAGCGCCGGATGCGGGCACACTGAAAGAATTGGACGCGATCGCCGCCTGCGTGATCGGCGGAGCGTCGCTGATGGGCGGCCGTGGAACGATATTCGGCGCCTGCATCGGCGCTTTGATCATGGCCAGCCTCGACAACGGCATGTCGCTGATGAATGTCCGCGACTTTATGCAGGACATCATCAAAGGCTCGATTCTCGTCGTAGCCGTCGGCCTTGATATGATGGGAAGGAGGCAGGGCTGAGACTATTGCAGATGTTCATGGTTGACTGTGAACATCTGATGCGGTAACATCAGATGCATGAGAACAACACTCGACATCGAAGACGATGTTTTGCACGCTGCTAAAGAGCTTGCTCGCAGTGAAGGCGTTACTGCGGGGCAGGTGATTTCCAAGTTGGCTCGTCGTGGTCTAAGTTTGTCGAACGGTGTCCAGAAAAAGCCTTCCAGATCGCGTAATGGGGTACCACTTCTGCCGTCAAGAGGCGACGTCATCACTTTGGAGCATATTCATAACCTTATGGATCTGGAAGGAATGTGAGCAGATGCGGTCTCTTTTCGACGTCAATTTCCTGATCGCTCTTCTGGACCCCGATCACGTTCACAGTGAACGCGCCCATGATTGGTGGGCAAGAAACCGCAAACAGGGGTGGGCAAGTTGTCCGATCACAGAAAATGGAGTTGTCCGCATTTTGTCTAATCCAAATTATAGCGCGAGTCTAAGTCTGACGGTCGGCTATCTGGCCTCCAGGTTACGGAAATTTGCCGACAACAGTGATCACGCTTTCTGGCCAGACAACATTTCTCTGAGGGACGACGCGGTTTTTTCAGTCGAGCGCATTCACGGTTCCGGGCAGCTTACCGACCTGTACCTGCTGGGGTTGGCAACAAGAAACCAAGGTCGACTCGTAACATTTGACCAAAGCATTCCAATTTCTGTGGTTAATGGAGCGAAAGCTAAAAACCTGTGTGTTGCCTAGAAAATAGATTATTCGTGAAAGCAGCCGTTAACCACCAATAAAACTCATCGTTCGGCTTGGCTGCACGAATTGAGGATCGTTTATGTAATGCCGCGGTTCTTTTTTCGAAACGACATCCTCAATAAATTCAACGACCTCGTTTCTGGTTGCCCCATTTCGAACAAAATCGCGCAGATTGTATTCGGTAGTTGAAAATAGACAAGTGCGTATTTGTCCGTCGGCGGTCAATCTAATCCGCGAACAGGCTCCGCAGAACATTTCGGTTACGGGTGCGATTATGCCGATCTCGCCCGGCGAGCCATCGGCGAATTCGTATTTCCAGGCCGTTTCGCTTCCGCGTGATGTATTTTTCAACCGCAGCGGAAAAACAGCATCTATCGTCTCGCGGATTTCCTTTCCTGATACAACCATTTCGCGGCTCCATTCATGACCTGAATCCAGAGGCATGAACTCGATGAACCGCATCGACAAAGCGTTCTCGCGTGCGAATCGAGCAAAATCCGCAAGCTCGTGATCGTTTCGGCCGCGAACGACAACCGCGTTGATCTTTACCGGATCGAAGCCGAATTTCCTTGCCGCATCGATAGCGTCCATTACTTTTGAAAGAGCATCGACACCGGTTATGTCCTCAAAATTCCTTCTATCCAGGCTGTCGAGGCTGAGTGTCACTCGATCTAATCCGGCATATTTCAAGCTCTTTGCGTGTCGGGGAAAATCAAAACCGTTTGTTGTTAAGGCAATGTCGCTTAACGCCGGTTTTAACCGCGTGATCTTTTCTACAAGCTTCGGAACGTCTTTTCGTATAAGGGGTTCGCCGCCCGTCAGCCGGATTTTATTTATCCCGAGCGAGACAAAAATCTCCGAGATGTAGGCGATCTCTTCGAAAGTCAGAATCGTTTCCTTGCGGGCGAGTGGCGGTTCGCCATTAGGCAGGCAATAAAAACACCGGAAATTGCAGCGGTCGGTCAGCGATACCCGAAGATCGCGAATTTCCCGGTCATGTGCGTCACGAAGAGACATTGGTTCAATAATACAGCAGTCGGCAGCCGGAAGTCAGTAGTCAAGCGGATTGCAACGCGGCGGCATTTCGTTTTAGTCCCACAAGTTTTGCCCGTTTGACGGCGCTCTTGCGAAATCGTTCCGCATAACTTTCCGGCGTCAATGATAAAACTTCTTCCAAGCCGACAGACGTTTCGCCGTCGCGCGGCTGGAATCCGGCATTATCCGAAGGTTTTTCGAATCGATTCCAGGGGCACACGTCCTGGCAGATGTCGCAGCCATATAACCAGCCTTCGAGGTTTTGGGAAATATTGCCGGGAAGATCATCTGATCGCAATTCGATCGTTGCGTAGGAAATGCATTTGGTCGAATCAACTACGTAAGGTTCGACGATAGCATCGGTCGGGCACGCGTCGATGCAGGCGGTGCAAGATCCGCAATGGTCGTCGATGATCTCCGTATCGTAATCAAGCGGAATGTTCAGCAGCAGCTCGCCGATGAATACCCAGGAACCAAAGTCTTTTGTGATCAGGTTAGAGTGCTTGCCGATCCAGCCCAGACCGCCGTGAACGGCCCATGCTTTGTCCATCATGGGTGCCGTGTCCACGCATATCTTTCCTTCTGCTTCGGGAATCTCGAACTTAAGCCATTCAAGAAGCAGAATGAGTTTTTCCCGCACGACGTCGTGGTAATCATCTCCCCATGCGTATCTGGAAATCTTTCCTTTTTCCAGAGAATTATCGTGTATGTGAGGTGTAAAATAATTCACGGCACAGACAATTACAGACACGGCGCCGGGAAACAGCCGTTTCGGATCGGCCCGTTTTTCCGGTTCGCGCGCCATCCAGGCCATTTCGCCGTGAAATCCCTTCGCCAGCCATTGTTCCAGCCGATCTCTTTCAATCGATAAAGGTTCAGCCGGGACGATGCCGATCTTATCTATGCCGATCTCGCGGGCTTTTGCCTTTATTTCGGAAGTCAATGAGGACACAAGGCGATTGTACAGCGTTTTGTTTGAGGTGGTAAGGAAGGCGTGTCGAGCGTTACTGAATACGGTACGCCCGATCTTTCCAGACGACAACAATTGTTCCCGAAAGGCTTTCTGCGATAACGCGAAGACCGCTATCCAGTTTTCTGTAATCGTTGGTGTTTCGTCGGACGTTGGTTGTTGCCTGGCCGCGATAAGCCGTGTCGTACCAGACGTTTTGTCTGAATTCAAACTCCTTGCCGCTGACCTGCCGTTTACTGCCTGCCGCACCAAGCGCCTTCGGAGCGGGCTCAGATTTCATTTTAGCTCGGTCTTTGTCAGTTTCGTAATTTCGATTGTCCCTCTGCATATCTGCACGGTTTGGCCCGGAAACGGCGTTCGACGGTCCGCGTGGAACCTGTTGCTGCATCGGCACATTCTTTGCGAGTTTATTATCTTTTTCCTGCACCCGGGATTCACGCTCGGTGCGTGTAAGCGAATCATCGGCGGAAACGGCCGGCAGCTCGTTTTTATCCGGTTTTGCTTCTTCCTTTGATGCTGATGGCAGTACGGGTTGTTCAGCGGAAGCGCCGTCCGGCGTAATGCCCCTATCATCGGACATTTTGTTCGCCCCTGTGTTTTCGGCAAACACCGGAGCGGATGTGGCCGCTGTATTTGTCGTTGAATTCGCCGTATTTGCTGAGCTTGCCATTCCATTCGATGCGGAAGCGGTAGTGTTCGACATCGTGGCAATATTGTCGCTCGATTCAATGACCATCGGGCCGCGAGCCGGCTCGGTTTCTGTCATTTGCGAAACCGTAGCTTCCTGGCTGCCAACGCCCGTCAAAAGTGTATAGCCGATAAACCCGCTGAATACTAGCACAAGAGCGCCCATGCCATACGCAAGGTTAGGCGCCGCAAACAGCTTTCGATACCAAGGTATGTTTTCATCCAATACTAAAGACGGCGCGGCTGTAGTGGAAACGTCCGCTGCCGTTTCTGCGTTAAGCTTGACCAGATTCGAAAGAATTATTCGACAACGGCCGCAATCCGCCAAATGAGCCATATACAACGCCCTGGTTTTTTCGGGCATCGCATTATCGGCAAAAGCCGAAAGCTCGTCTGCGTCAAGATGCGTCGAAACGGCGGCGGTTATCACCGGACCGTCGGATCGAGCCTTTCGCAGAAGAGCGTCTATTTCTTTGTCGAATTCCAGTTCCATCTAATAAAGTGAAAAAGGCGAAAAGTGAAATGGTGAAAAATTGGCAATACTAAGATTTTAGCTATTGTACTTTTTCCCATTTACTCTTTGTACCTTTCAAATACCCATTTACTGAACGCTTTAAGCAAAAAAAACTTGCACGAACGTCAATGCGATCAAAATCACGAACATCTTTTCGAGGCTGATGCCTAGTTTTGAAGCCGTTTCGGACAAATATCGCTTAACTTCGCCTTCGCTCCATCCATGTTCGTTTTTCAAGGCTTTTTCGACCGATTTCCTTATTTCTGCCTGCAAACGGACCAGTTTGCGGCTGGCGGTTGCCTCGTGATAGCCGAACGTTGCGGCTATTTCTTTAAGTTTAAGATCGTCGAAATAATACAGTTTCAGTACCAGCCTGTCTTCGTCTTCGAGCGAGGCAATCGCCGTTTGCAGGGCACTTGAAACGTCTTCGGCTGTCTGCTTTTCGGTCAAAAGCTCTTCCGGGCTGTCGGCGTGATGAACGACCAGATTATTGCCGGAATGATTCGAAGATTCTTCCGCAAGGTTTTCGAACTCACGATTTTCTTCTATCTGCACGAATTTGGATTGCTTTCGATACTGATCGACGGCAAGCTGGGCGACAACCGCCCGCAGCCATCCGGCAAGCGATCCCCTTCCTGAATAGTACGCGAGCTTGCTCTTCTTATTTCCCTCGGCATCCTGCCGCAGGCCGTAAAGCTCTGCCCATATCGAGCTTGCGAGATCTTCGGCATCTTCATTGTTCGCCGAAATCTTCCGAGCCGCCGATTTCACCGTCGAATCAAAATTTGCGACCAAATCTTCCCAGGCCTTTTCATCACCCTTTTCACAAGCGATAATCAAACAAAGGTCATCCGCGCGGATCTCGTCTATAAATGCCTTTATCTCATTTCGATCCGCGTCCGGGCTTTCCTTCAGCAAGTATTTTGCCAAAGCAAGATCGACGCGCGCCTTTATCTCGTCGCCCGAAAGCCCGCGCGAATCCGCCGCACGCGACGCCAAATGCGCGATCGCTTCATCGACTGTTTCTGTGTGTTTTGCGGGTATTGCGCTCATCGGCGAATGGAATGAAGTTTAGCACTAATTGGATGTAAGCAGGAACATTCGGGTTTGATTGGGTTCTAATGAATAGTTGAATGCTGAAAGCTTCGAAACATCAAATTAGTTTCACTTTAACCTCTTTGTTATTGCTGGCCGGATACGCGTTTTTGGTTAACGTTCCTGCTCAAGCTCAAGTACGACGTCCAATGTTGGGTATCGTAAATGGGAGAGCAACATACTTACCGAAGCCGCTTTACCCAAGGGAAGCAAATGATGTCTGTGCTGACGGAAAGGTCGAGGTTGAAGTGTTGGTCAACAAAAAAGGTCGCGTCATGGCTGCAAAAGCAGTTTCAGGCGATGATCTCCTGACTAAATCCGCTGTCGCCGCTGCGAGAAGAGCTAAGTTCCGTACTTTTCATGGTCAACCAAAACAACTACGTGGAATCGTGGTTTACGACTTCGATTCGTTATCGAAATGCGTTGAGGCGGGCGTTGTCAATAAAAAGGCGAACAGCATTCCGAAACCTCAGGTAGCGACCATCATTCACCCGCCCCATCTTCAAATCAATCAGGTGCAAACGGTTAAGGTACAGATCGTTATTGACGAGGAGGGAGATGTTATTTCCGCGAGAGCAGTTTCGGGACATCCATTGTTGAGAGCGGCGTGTATTCGTTCTGCCGTTCAAGCAAAATTCCCAGCAACCTTAATAAACCCGGGGCCTTTGAAAGTAAAGGCTTTTCTGATCTACACATTCAAACCCGATGGAACTATCGAGTTTTGAATTTCGAAAATACCAACGGACCGTACAAGAAGTTGTCGACAGAAAACCTCAAAGTGATAGAATTGCTGGTATGGAAGTTACAGTTTCAATTCCCGATAAGTTTGTCCCTCCGTCGGACGAGGAGGGAGATGTTTCGCGTCGGATGCTTGAGGCTTATGCCATCGAACAGTATCGTCAGGAAATAATGAGCCTTGGCCGAATTTCCGAACTTCTTGAACTTTCCATTGACGAAACTCACGCATTTCTCAAGGCACACAAAATACCGCTCAATTACGATCTGGGAGATCTGGAACGGGATCAACGTACGATAGAGATGTTTCTGAAGAAATAATAGTCGTCTCGGACACAACGCCGATCCATTACCTCATTCTGATCGGCAAAGAAACTATTCTGCCCGCACTTTTCGACAAGATCATCATTCCCGATGTCGTTCTCTCTGAAATGAGTCACCCTAATGCTCCTCAAGCTGTACGTGCCTGGGTAAATGCTCGACCACACTGGGCGATAACAAAGTCCGGGCCCGAGAATCTTATGCAAAAGATTACCGGTTTGGGAAAAGGATAAACATCCGCGATAGCAATTGCAATAGAGATAGGAGCTGATGCGATCTTAATGGACGACCGACGAGCGATACGTGAAGCGGACAAGAACGGACTGAATGTTCTCAGCACTTTTGCTCTGCTTGAACTAGCGGCAATTGACGGTCTTATCAATTTTGCCGATTCTATCGAGGCTTTATCGAAAACTAGCTTTCATTTTCCAACTGATTCTATTGTTGAGGATTACCTCCGCAAAAATCGCCGATAGTTTTTCATTTTAGATGCTTCCGCAGAAAAGAAATGATCTTGTAGCCGTCCAGATAAACCCACGGTTTTTCGCCTAAGGTATAGTGGCCGCAGGGGATGGCGGCTTTGCTGTGTTTGATCTTGTGTTTCCGCAGGGCCTTCATCGTATCGCGGGAGAGGTGGACGGGAAAGCTCAGGTCATAGAGTGTATAGATATAACGCTGCGGGCGGGGCGGCTGTGCGGCGAGCTTTTCCATATACGCCATTGGTGAAACAGGCAGCCAATATTCGCGAAGCTCGTCAAGCTCGATGTTGTCGCCGAAGCCGTCGCGGACGTGATAGGTCGAAAGTCCGTGCCACACGACATCGGCCATGTAGCCCGAAACGTGATTGAACACGGCGGCGTCTATTAACGGGTCGTGAACAAATGCAAGAAACGCGACGCACGAGCCGATGCTTGTACCGACGATACCGACCTTTTCGTAACCTTTTGATTTCAGCCATGCTACAGCCGCCCGCGTGTCCGCGACCGATTGGCGGATCGATTGCAGCGAACGGCCGACGTTCGGCGCGACCAGATAATCGGCACGCTCAAGTTCCGGCGGCATTCGTTCCTCGTGATACGGAAGCGTGATCCGCAAAGCTGACAAACCGACTTTATTGAAAAACCTGGCGAGGTCGAAATATGTACCAGCTTTTGCGTTCCAGTGCGGCAGGATTACGACCGCAGCTTTGTGGTTTGTCTCATGCGGAAAATATGTTGCATATGCCGTGTTGTTTTCGGCGGATGGCGTTTCTATGGAGCTGGTCCATGTTAATTGATTTGCCCCGCTGTTTTCCGAAGGATGATTGATAATTGATAATTGATAATTGGTAATTGCTTGTGAAGAAAAAAACTGGTCGCTGTTTGCGATGGCATCTTTTGAAAATTCGCTAAATATCTTTCGTGTATCGTCGCCGTTCGGGTTTTCGATGACGAATTCCGTTCCCCATTCAAACGGGCGCACAACGCGATTGTCGTTCAACATCGCGAAGTACTGTTCGCGTTTGTGCATGTAGCGTTTGAGCATAATCCAATAAAATTTAACCACAGACGAGCATTGAGGAACACTGATCTGAATATGTATTTCTTATCCGTGTCTATCTGAGTTTATCTGTGGTTGATTCAATCCTCACGCAGAAGCTGTTTTCGATCTTTGAACAACCTTTTCGTAGAAAGAAATGTATTGCGGAATTATCTTGTCGGTGCTGTATCGCTGGACGGCCTGCTCGCGCCCGTTTTCGCCGAACGTGCGCCGCAGATCCTCGTTTTGCAAGAGCCGGAGCGTGTCCTTGCTCATCTTTTCGATGTCGCCGATGTCGCTTAGGAATCCTGTCTCGCCGTCTGTTACTACTTCCGGAATACCGCCTATTCGGGTTGCGATGACAGGAAGCTCACATGCCTGGGCCTCGAGAGCGGCAAGGCCAAAGGATTCGAGTTCCGACGGGAGCAGAAAGATGTCGGAGACGCCGAGATAATCGGCAATGTTTGCCTGTTTTCCGACAAAGACGGCGTAGTCCTTCAGCCCCAATTTTTGCGCGCTGTAGTAAACGGCCGAACGTTCCGGTCCGTCGCCGACCATTATCAGCTTCACGTTTTCGCCAGCGGCACGAACCTTAGCAAGAATTTCGACACAATCACCGGGCCGTTTTACCGGCCGAAAATTCGAAACATGGACAAGCAGTTTTTCGCCATTCGGAGCGAGTTCGTGCCGCAGCGGCGATTCCGGCAAGCGTTTGTAGTGCAGCGAACAGATGAAATTAGGTATGACCTCGATCTCGTCGAAATCGAAAGTTTCGATGGTTGCCCGTTTCAGAAACTTTGAGACCGCCGTTACGCCGTCAGATTGCTGCAGTCCGTAACGCGTGATCGGCAGATAGCTTCGGTCGGCACCGACCAGGGTAATATCCGTTCCGTGCAGGGTTGTAATAACGGGCACGTACCTCTTTTGCTTTATCGATTCGCGTGCGAGGATCGCGCTTATCGAGTGTGGAATGGCGTAATGAACATGCAGAAGATCGAGTTTTTCGGAGCGGGCTACCGTCGCCATCTTTGTGGCAAGGGCCAGATCGTAAGGCTGATGCTCGAACAGCGAGTACGACATCATCTCGACTTCATGAAAATGGACGCGCTCGCTAAGCTCCGTAACCCTCGTCGGCAGAACAGATGAGATAAAGTGCACGTTATGGCCGCGTTCGGCGAGATCGCGGCCCAATTCGGAGCCGACGATGCCGCTTCCGCCGTAAGTCGGATAAACCGTAATACCGATATTCATTATCTGAATCTTAGATAGTGAGCGTGAAATAGTAAAGTTCGAAAAAAACAGCCCTTTTATAAGATGCTATAGACAGGCACGCTTAGTAGCCGGTTTCAACTGCGTTTCCTGACATAATAGATCACGCCTTTGTGATCATCCGTGAAAAGAAACGAGTTAGCGTCTATCTTCAAAATGTCGCACGGGCGGCCGTTTACAGTTTTCCCTTGCAGAAATCCCGTCACCACATCCTGATACCTTTCACCTTTTCTCATCGCAACTATCTTGTAACCTCTTCCTATAGTTTTGTCGGTTGAGCCATGCAGCGACACAAGAAAAGCGTCCCTGAAAATCGGGTTGCTGTCGGCATCGTCAAAAAAGTCAAAGCCGAGCGCCGAGCTTCGTGCCGGAAAGAAAGCGTATGGAGCCGAGACGCCCCGACAACCTCCGCGCCTTGTGAATTTTGAGTCTGGGAAGATTCGTCCGTTCGACGAATGGCAATACGGCCAGCCGTATTCGGCTCCGTCCTTTAAGGCATAGAAGGTTTCGTCCGGGCGATTATTTCCGAGATGATCCGAGCCTTGATTCGTCGCAAAAAGAAAATTGCCGAACCATTTCAGGCCAACGGCATTACGCAAACCGCGTGCAAAAATACGGCTCTCTGTGCCATCAGCATTCATTTCAAGGACCGTCGCCCGAACCTTTTCTTTTTCGACGCACGAATTGCAACTGCTTCCAACGGAAACATAAAGCTTTCCGTTTGGCGAGAATGCAAGCGTCCGCGTCAGATGCCAGCCGCCGTATTTATAGCTAAGGCCGTAATCGGGAAACGTCGCTATCGTTTGCGGGTTATTATCCGTCGGCCGCTCTTCGCCTTTTGTAAATTTACGCCGTGTCAGTTTGTCGGTTTCTGCCAGATAGAGCCAGTCCTGGCCTTGCGGATCACGATAAAACTGAACGCTGTTGGGGTTACGCAGCCCGGTCATGTGAGGAATGACCTTCGCGAACTTTCCAGTCTCGGGATTCCAGCCGTCAAGAATGTAAACCGCACCGCGTTTGTTATCGGTCAGGTTGTACATGTCCGTGACGAAGATTCGTCCATCTGGTGATCTGGCAAAAAAACGCACGCGCTTCAGACCCTCGGCTGCGGGAATGATCTCGAAATCGGCTGGCCGGCTAAGGTTGAATGTCTTGCCGTTTTTCAGCGCAATCCGCTGCGGCATGAGCCGTCCCTGGGCTATTGCGGTGAATGACGTAAACAGAACTATGATCAAGGATAGGATTTTCATTGAATTCGTGTTATTCGTGTTATTCGCGGCAAACCTCTCTTATGAATACCGAAAAATTCCTCGTCAAAGAAGGCTCGAAGCTTGACCTTGCAAAACACTCGACCGATTTTACCGGCGATTATACAGACAAAAAAGAGGCGGTGAAAGACCTTGAAAAAAATGTAAAGCGTCTAAGAGAGCTTCAGGATGTTTTATACGCGCAGGATATCTATTCGCTTTTGATAATTTTTCAGGCTATGGACGCGGCTGGGAAGGACGGCGCAATCGAACACGTGATGAGCGGCGTAAATCCGCAGGGCTGCCACGTGGTTTCGTTCAAACAGCCTTCGTCGGAAGAGTTGGATCACGATTTTCTATGGCGATGTCAGAAAAATCTGCCCGAACGCGGCAAGATAGGCATCTTTAACCGCTCGCATTACGAAGAAGTTCTGGTCGTCCGCGTGCATCCGCAAATAATGCAATCACAACAGCTTCCGCCCGAAGTGAAAGCGGACAAGGACGTTTGGAAAAAACGATTCAATCACATTCGGGATTGGGAACAGCACCTCTCGGAAAACGGCACGCACATTCTGAAGTTTTTCCTCAATGTTTCGAAGGAAGAGCAGAAAGCCCGCTTTCTTTCTCGAATCGATGAGCGGGAAAAGAACTGGAAATTTTCGATGGGCGACGTAAAAGAACGCGGCCATTGGGACGACTATATAAATGCCTACACCGAAGCGATGGAAGTCACTTCAACCGAAAACGCTCCGTGGCACATCATCCCAGCCGACAAGAAATGGTTCACGCGGTTGGCAATTTCTGAGATAATCGTCAAAAAACTCGAGTCGATGAATCTGCATTACCCAATAGTAACAGAGGCTCACAATGCCGAGCTTTTGGAGGCAAAAAAGATACTTGAAAGCGAATAAGATAACCTTCGGAATATATGATAACTGACAAGTAAAAAGTGATAGCCGATCTCCTGACTTATAACTTTTCAGTAATCGCTTCTAACTTATCCCAAAGATATTTTTGGCCGAAGATTGGAACAGTTGATCTGATAACTTCGTTATTGCATTCACAAGGAGAAAGAGCCGAGGTTTTGTCCTGGCTGCGGATTAGAAGACTTACAATCAAATCAGTTTTGTCGGGCTTGCGGGTCTGACCTGCGCCGTGTGCGCGTAGCTGTAGAATCGCCCGACAGCATTACGGCTTCAGCCGTGTCGGCACGAGACGAGATCGGGCGAGCAGTTGCGGCAAAGATCCGTGAAACCCAATCCGCCGATGACCTGGCAAAAGTCACAGAAGAAGTTTTGCCCGAAATTGAAAAATTTCTTGAATCGCCGGAGGAAAAGCGTCTTCGCCGGATGCGAGCTGGTTCGATATTATCGTCGGTGGGAATCGGTGCTGCGATCGCAATGACCATTGTCAGTGTTTTGAAGAAAGAAGAAGACTTGTTGGTCTTGGGCGGGCTTGGACTCGTCGCTTTTTTTATTGGTCTTGGATTTAGTCTGAACGGTGTTTTTCTCACAGTTCCGAAACAGAGCTTGGCCGACAGATCGTCCGAAGCTGACAGCCAGCGTCAATTAGACGGTATCGGCACCAGTACAAATGATTTAAAATTGCCGCAATCCACCGATCTGTTTTCTTCTGTTACCGAAAATACGACACAACACCTGAAAGAAAAGGAGCCAGTCTCGCGCGGTTGATTTAGCCCTAACTAGCGTACAGGCTTCTGCACTTCAGGAACAAGCCGCATTATCCGATCATCATCTTTTGCCGGGCTGCCGCGCCCGTCGCGGTTGGATGTGGAAAAATAAATGTACCCGTCCGGCCCTTCGGCGATCTCTCTGATTCTACCGACATTTCGTTCAAGCAGATTCTCCTGTTTTACTACCTTTCGCCCGTCTAGCACAACACGGATAATCCGTGCTCCGCGAAGGCAGCCAAAAAAGAAATTGCCTTTGAAAGCAGGGAACTTATCGCCGTTGTAAAACGCTCCGCTCGCCGGCGCGCAGGCGGGCGAGTATTCGAGCAGCGGCGGTTCGAGACCGGCTTGGGTTCGCGTGCCATAGACCGTCGGCCAGCCGTAATTTTTGCCACGTTCGACGATGTTCACTTCATCTGCTCCGCCGCCGCGTCCTTCGAATCCGCTCGGGCCGTGCTCGGTTTGGAACATCAAACCTGTTCCCGGCTGCCACGCAAGACCTTGCGCGTTGCGATGTCC
>JBQTJB010000137.1:0-21702 GCA_052387555.1 Blastocatellia bacterium
GCCTTCAGGAATGTTCTACCTACAATCGCAACGAAACGCTTTCCGCCGTCTTCGACTTGAACCGCGCGGCATGTCAATCCAGCATGACACTCGTAATTGCAGGTGCTTCCATCCAACGTCTTTTCAAATGCTTTCCCGCAGAATTCGACACATTTCGGTGAAAACTCCGGCGACGAGTAAAGCGATGCGCAGATGGAATTGTTGTTTGCCGAGGCATGTTCCCTGCCGTTTTCGTCCAAAACGACGACGGCTACGCCGTTATCATCGGCGAGGCGTTCCAGGAATTTTCCTTTTTTCGGCTGCTGAGTGCTCATTCTCTTTAAGGTACAAAAATATTGCCGGAAGCGCTCGATACGCTGCTCAAATCAGGTGTCGTCTGTTACGCGCTACTGCTAAATACGGCTAATCTGTCGGCAATTTCACGAAAATATAGGTTCTAAACTCTTCGGTTATACCGATTATGCCATACATTGCAACCGGATTCTAAGCATTGACGGAGCGACCGACAATGCCGAAACGCCGGCGTGAAGCAATTCGATGCAGAACTGTCCGGTTCGATTGCACAAACCGATCGGGCTTCTTAACTGAACGACAATATATCTATGTCTCACCGTATTGGCACGGGTATTGTATGAAGAATATTTGCAGAGAAAATTCGGATGTTATTCTTTTTCATTTACATGGAGGTTTATATTTATGATCAACGATTACGAAGCAACAAGGCCGATTACAACAAATGCTTTTGTACCCTCGGTGGACATCAAAGAGGAAACTGTCACGACGCTCAACGGACTGATCGCGGTGTGCAAGGATGGTGAGACGGGTTTCCGCGAAGCAGCCGACGGCGTGAATCAAAGCGATTTAAAAACGCTCTTTGGTGAATTTTCGTCGCAGCGGGCTCAATTTGCCGGTGAACTTCAATCATTGGTGCATGCGTTCGGCGGCGACCCTAATAGGTCCGGAAGCCTGGCGGGAGCCATGCATCAAGGCTGGATGAACATAAAGGCTGCCGTAACCGGAAAAGACGAAGCCGCAATTCTGAACGAATGCGAACGCGGCGAGGACGCGGCAAAGATGGCCTACCAGGAAGCTCAGGGACACGATCTGCCGGATTATGTCCTAGAGACGATACAAAACCAGTATCAATCAGTGCTCACCGCGCACGACCTAATAAAAGAGCTTCGCGACGCTGCAAAGGAAGATGGATCGTCAACAGCTCGAACAGGTTTTTAATGGCATGTTCTTATTTTAATAGACCGTCTGCAAAAAAAAGAGGCCCGCGTGTTGCGGGTCTTTTTATTAGCCGATAGTAACGAGACCGGCAGCAGCGTTTGATTCGATGTCAGGGTTTTCGGCGTTGATGCGGATGCAAGCGGCGTGGTGGCCGGATTTGATCTCGACAAGTTGCGGGACGGTGCGTTTGCATTCGTCGATGGCGTAGGCACAGCGCGTGTGGAAATGACAGCCCGATGGCGGGTTGATCGGCGAAGGAACATCGCCTTTCAAAATTATTCTTTCGCGCGTGGCTTCGATCTCCGGGTCGGGCACGGGAACGGCGGAGATCAAAGCCTTTGTATAAGGCATTAACGGATTTGCATAGATTTCCTTGCCCGGTGCTAGTTCGACTATCTTGCCGAGATACATTACGGCGACGCGATCCGACAGATGGCGGACGGCACGCAGATCGTGCGAGATGAAAAGATAAGTGAGATTCTTTTCCGCCTGAAGACGTCTCATCAGGTTCATTATCTGAGCTTGGATCGAAACGTCGAGCGCCGAGATCGGTTCGTCGGCGACGATAAATTCCGGGTCAACGGCGAGCGCGCGGGCAATGCCTATACGCTGGCGCTGGCCGCCGGAGAATTCGTGCGGGTAGCGCTTGATAAAACGGCGGCTCAACCCGACGGTTTCCATCAACTCCTGCACCTTCGATTCGACCGAGCCGTTTGCCAAACCGAATGTGCGAATCGGCTCGCCGATAATCTGACCGACGGTCATTCGCGGGTTGAGCGAAGCGTATGGGTCCTGAAAGATCATTTGAAGATGCTTGCGCTGTTCTCGCATTGCCGATTGTGGCAAATGTGCAAGATCCTTGCCGTTGTAAAAAACTTTACCGCCGGTCGGTTCGGTCAGGCGGAGAATGGCTTTCCCTAATGTCGATTTTCCGCAGCCCGATTCGCCGACGAGTCCGAGCGTCTCGCCCTTCTCAATGTCGAGCGACACGCCGTCCACCGCCCTTACCGTTTTCGAGGCTCTAAAAAGCCCGCCGCCAATGCGGTAATGCACTTGCAGGTTTTCAAGCGAGATCAGATTGTTGTCGTTCGTTTCCATCTATTTAACGCAAAGTTTCATCGAAAATAAGCCGTAAATCAAAATCTGTGTTTATCTGTGTGCATCTGCGGTCAATTTTTCTTTTGCCGTCCCTACTTAACTGGCGGCTCGATCGTGATCGGTGTTTTAAAATCGTATTCGATCACCATTTTTTTTAGATTGCCTGATTTGTAAATAGCTTCGATCTTGATCGGCAACCCATCGTCTTTAGCGATCCAAACTCTTGAATCGTTTTCGCCGACGCCCGCACCCGGGCCTTTGTTGTGATAGGCGTAAAGATAAGCAGGTTTTCCGTCGGCGGTTTCTTCGCCGACATACTTTACGTCGCTAAACCACTTCCGGCCTTCCTTATCAAATGCGTTCCGCATATCGGTGATCGTCGTATCCAACTGCATTGGCATTTTTCGCCAACTGTTGCCCAATTTCATATAGGTGGTTTTTCCGATAACGATTGTTTCCATGCCTTTGTCGGTTTTCAATCGGTGACGGTCGGGCGAAACGAACTCGAGGTCGGCTTGCATCGGCGTTTCACCATCACCCCGCATCTCGGCACGAAATGATTTGAGCGACAGGAACCGGTCGGCCATTTTCTCGATGTCGTTTTTCGCGTCGCCGCTTGGAGCAAATTCGCCTTTTGCCGAGTCAGAGGTTTTTGCGGATTCGGCGTTCGAGTTGGGTGAGCTTTCGCTGTTCGTGGAAGTGTTTGCCATCTCGCGCAACTGCGAACAGCCGAGCGTTAAAGCCAGAAGAATAAGAAAAGGAATGAATATATCTCTTTTCATGTTTTTTGTTGCTGATCTCGACTTTTCAAAGCTTACATCTGCGGTTGAGAGGGTTAAATTACGAACGAGAGCATGAGCAAGCCGTCCTTCCAAACTTGTTACTTTGAATACTTCTTTTTGTCATTTCATTGCTGATAATGATTCCGATTAGACCTCCTTAGCAAAATGGCACAGCGAATGATGATTCTCATTGATTTGAACGAACGGTGGGAATTCCGTGCGGCAAATATCTTCGGCTCGGTCGCATCGTTCGGCGAAAGGGCAGCCAGGCGGCAGGTGCGCAACATCCGGCGGCAGGCCTGGGATCTGATACAACTCTTTTCCCTGCTCGTGCGCCGGGTCGGGCACGCTTTTCAGTAAACCCTTTGTATAAGGATTGGCGGGCGTGGCGAAAAGCTCGCGGGTCGGCGCTTGTTCAAAAACCTTGCCGGCGTACATGACGATGATCTTGTCGGTCATTCCGGCGACGACGCCGAGGTCGTGCGTTATCAAAATTACGCTCGTTCCCATGCGGTTTTTCAGATCCTTGATGAGTTCGAGAATTTGGGCCTGAATTGTTACGTCGAGCGCGGTCGTCGGCTCATCGGCGATCAATAATTCCGGATCGCACGAAAGCGCCATTGCGATCATCACGCGTTGCCGCATTCCGCCCGAAAATTCGTGCGGATAGCCGTCGATCCGCTCCTGTGCATCGGAAATGCCGACGGTCTGAAGCATCTTTAATGCGTGCTCACGTGCTTGTTGTTTCGAGTGGCCGAGGTGAAGCTGCGTCACCTCCATTAACTGTGTCGAAATCTTCAGGAACGGATTGAGCGAAGTCATCGGGTCCTGAAAGATCATCGCGATCCGCCGCCCCCGAATCTTTCGCACTTCGTCGATAGACAGTGAACGCACGTCAACACCATTGAATATTATCTCGCCATCAACGATCTTCCCCGGCGGTTCAGGTATCAGCCGCATAACCGAAAGATTCGTCACTGATTTCCCGGAACCCGATTCGCCGACAATTCCCAGCGTCTCGCCCTTTTTCAGTTCGAACGAGACTCCGTCAACTGCCTTGACGACTCCGTCCTCCGTCTGGAAATAGGTTTTCAGATCTTTGATTGAGAGAATTGTGCCGTTATTGGTCATCAACTAAAATTTCCGCGTTTGCGGATCGAGGGCATCGCGGAGGCCGTCGCCGACGAAATTAAGTGAAAACAGTGTCAGCGCCATTGTCACGCCCGGAAAAATAAGCTGCCACGGGAAGATCGCCAGGTTATTTATGCCCTCCGCCACGAGCCTGCCCCACGACGCGTACGGCGGCTGAACTCCTATGCCAAGGAACGAAAGAAACGCCTCGGTAAGCATAACGCTCGGAATTGTTAGCGTCGCATAGATGATAACCGGACCAAGCACATTAGGGACAAGATGCCGAAAGATAATCCCGAACGTCGAAACGCCCGAGGCCCTGGCCGCAAGCACAAACTCCTCATTCTTTAGACTTAATATCTGCCCGCGAACGACGCGTGCCATGGTCAGCCAAGAGATCAAACCGAGTGTAAAGAATAGAAGAAAGATTTGATTCAGTCCCTGATTTCCCGCTCCTCCGAATTGCGTGGAGATCCATTGAATCCAGCCCGGCGTGTTCGGCCCGCCGAAAACCGAGAGAAGAACAACTACGATGAGGATATAGGGAATAGCGTAAAAAATATCGACTATCCGCATCATTATGTTGTCGATCCGCCCGCCGAGATAACCGGCGATTGCCCCGTAGGAAACCCCGACCAGCAGCGACACGATGGTAGATATAAGGCCGACCATGATCGAGATGCGTCCGCCCTGCAAAACGCGGGCAAGCAGATCGCGCCCCGAATCGTCCGTGCCCATTGGATGCCGCAAAGACGGTGGAAACGAGCGTAGCAAAGCCCCTTCGGCCGGCATCGTGTCGTATTCGAATCCGGCAAGCGCCTTTATGATCATCGGCCCAATGGTCACTGCAACGGCCATGACTGCAAGCACGATCATGCCGAAAACGGCCAACTTATTTTTCGTCAGCCGCTTCCAGGCGTCTTTCCAAAGCGACGTTCCAGCGGTGATTTCCGTGCTTTCGGTCATAAACAGCTATTCGAGACGGATTCGCGGGTCGAGATATCCGTAAGAAATATCGACGATCAAATTAAATAGCATTATCAATATCGACAAAAATGCGACTATGCCCAAGATCAGCGGCTCATCGCGATTGCCGACGGCTTTGATAAAAATATCTCCAAGGCCCGGAACGGCGAATATCTTTTCCACGACGACCGTTCCCGCCAGCAAAGCTGCCAGGGCCGGACCGGTAAACGACACAACGGGAACAATGCCGCCGCGAAGAGCGTGTTTTAGCAGAACGGTCTTTTCGTCGAGTCCCTTGGCACGCGCCGTGCGGATGTAATCGGACCGCATTACCTCAAGCATGCCGGCTCGCGTAAGGCGGGCTATATACGCCGCGTAGATAGCCGCGAGCGAAACCACCGGGAGTATCAGCGACGAAATTCCTCCCCAACGGGCGGGCGGAAACCAGTAAAGCCAAAACGAAAATATCAGCACAAGTATCGGAGCGAGGACAAAGTTTGGAACTGAAAGGCCGAGCATTGCCACCGACATCGAAAGATAATCGAATGACGAATTTTGCCGCAGGGCGGCAACGATGCCCGCCGTCAATCCCACGGTTAAAGCAAGAAAGTAAGCAAAAACCCCGATTATCGCCGAATAAGGCAGGTGGCGGGCAATAATATTGTTTACCGATTGTCCCTGATACTTTAGCGATTCGCCAAAATCACCGCGTGCAACATTGGATATCATCGTCCAATACTGCTCGTACCACGGTTTGTCGAGGCCGTATTTCTTCTTGATATTAGCGCGGACGGCGGCGGGTATGTTCTTTTCGTTATCGTAAAAATTTCCGGGGGCAATGCGCACCAAACCCCACGTCAGCGTAACGACGAGCAAAGCCATCGGGATGATTATGATCAATCTGCGCAGGGTAAAACTCAGCATCTCATTCGTTAATTTACAGTCGTGCTCTCAAGCTCTTTGAGCTGTGCCTCGACTTTCGGATCTTCGACCTCCATTATCCGTTCGACATCTGTGTCCCATTTCGCCGGATCGCGTTCGATATAAACGAATTTCCATGGATGCAGCGTGCCCGGATTTGTGTAAAGCCCTTTGATGAAAGGCTTCTTCATCCAGTTTGTCGCATTGGTTGAAAGCGGTATGACGGGCAGTTCTTCCATTACAAAAAACTCGGCTTTGGCGAGCATTTCATAGCGTTTTTGCTCGTCGAGCTCGCTATTGGCCGCGTCAAGCATCTTGTCGTATTCGGGATTGTAATAACCGGAAGCACCATCGTTCTGCTTGCCGTAATACAAGCTTAGAAATGTGTACGGGTCCATATAGTCGCCCGACCAGAGGCTCTGCACAAAGCCATCGTACTGAAGAGAGTTTCTCAACGGCAGAAACGTCCTGAACTCCATATTTTTCAGCGGAATCGTGATGCCGAGATTTTTCTTCCATTGAGTCTGAACAAACTCCGCGACCATGCGGTTCGATTCGTTGGTGTTGAAAGTCAACGAAACTTTATCTGTCGGGAAAGTAGGACATGCAAACCCGTCGCCTTGCTGAATGACCGGAAAACCGGCCTCGGTCAGCAACTTGCGGGCGCGGGCTGGATCGACAGTGTTTCGCTTGCTCCATTCCTCCGGCTCGGCACCGCGTTCTTTCCGCATCTCTTCGCTTACTTTGACACGCGCCTTATCATAATCCGGGAAAATACCTGACGGCGTAAGTTCGTAGAGCGGCTTTGTCACTTTTCGCAATTCGGATAAAGCAACCCGATCGACCGCAATGTTGAACGCCTGTCTGATCTTCACGTTATTGAACGGAGCCTTCGGCATGTTCATGCTGTAATAAGCCGTCGCCGCCTCGGGAAAATCCATGTATTCGTGCTTGTATTGCCTGATCTCGTCTATCCACGGAGACGGCACGACATGATTGAGAAAAGCATCGACCGCTCCTGCTTTGTACAAATTCATCTGGGTCGATTTTTCCTCGACCGGAAGAAACTCTATTCCGTCAAGATGGACATTCGCGGCGTCCCAGTTATTTTTATCCTTTTCAACTATCAGAATGTCGTAAGGACGATGTTCTTTTATCTTGAATGGGCCGCAAGTAACTATGTATTCGGGTTTCGTCCAATTCTTGCCGTGTTTCTCGACAGAATGCTGCGGGACAAGGCGAAAGAACTGATGCGTGAGCAAGCCGAGAAAATACGGAGCTGATTGGCGAAGCGTGATTCTCAGCGTGAAATCGTCTATCGCCTCGACGCCTATGTCCTCGCCTTTTACGGGATCAAACTCCGCCCCTTCCAACGCGGCCTTTAGTTTCGGGTTCTTTTCGGCGGCTTTGTTCCTTTTTTCTTCATCCTCATCCATCGTCAGGCGGGCCGGCGAGTGTAGGGACTTGTTGAATTCGGTTTCCGGGCCAAAGTTTGTCCGTGGAGCATCCTGGGCCTTCGATGGTTCATCGGCGAAATCTTTCGCCAGCAGAAATTCGCCGTTCTTTTTTACAAAAACCTGGTGTGAGTTGAAAGCTTCGGCGTACTTGACCGCGTAACCTAGGCTTGCGGTTCTGGAAAGCGTGTCGGGCGCAAAGCCGCGGCGAAAGCTGTAAACAAAATCGCGGGCGGTTATCGGAGTTCCGTCGCTCCATTTGGCATTGTCCCTGAGATTGAATATAAACTCATCGACATTCGGGCTTACTTCCCATTTTTTTGCCAGCGCCGGTATCGGCAGCATCGTTTTTGGATGATACTCGACCAATCCTTCGTAAAGAGCATTATAAATACGCGCTTCGGGCTGGCCTGAAGAAACATGCGGGTCAAGCGATTCCGGTTCGGCACCTGAAATATAACGAAAAACGTTGTCGCTCGGAACTTCGGTTTTTCCGAAATAACGGCTTTTAGCCTGCGAAGAACATCCGGCCAGGAAAGAACATAGTGCAAGAAACGCCAGTCCGCGTCGAAGATGTTCAATTCGAACACTAAACATGCAAACTGCTCCTTCTCGATTTTGACATCCGACGCTCCGGGTGAAGATTTAGTGGAGATGAGTTTAACTCGTTACCGCACTTAAAGTTACCACGAGTTAACTTCGGGAGCAAGAGAATTAAGAACCTTTCGGCTGCCAACTGTTGTCTATTGCCACGTCGAGCAGCGACGGAGCATCAAGACTGTTCATTTCAAAACCCGAAACGTAGGGTTTGACAAGCGAAAACGAGGTCGGGAAATAAAGCGGAATCGCCCTTAGCTCGAATATCGCATCTTCTTCATCAATAATTGCCGACAAACTTTTTGTATCGTCAGTCGTCGTGGAAGTATTTGCGTTCGGTGAAGATGGATCAGTCGGTTGTTGACCGGATAAATCCGCTGCATCGCCAATTTTACCTTGCGCACCTTTCTCATCCTGTTCGCTCAAGCCAAAGATCGCCGCAATGCCCATCTTTTCGTCCGAGGTAGGAAGCACAACGCCACGCCGCAGCACGTCAAAATCTTTCTTTTCCCGGGCGTCGGCGAGCTCCGCCGTTTCTTTTATGATTATCTCGGTATCAAGATTCAGATTTTGCTTCCACATCCGGGCAACCGAGCGGGCAACGCGCTGCTGTGCGTCGTTGCGATTGATTACCAGGCGGATCACGGGAAAATTCTCGCCCTTCGGATAACCGGCTTCATCAAGCAATTCGCGGGCGCGCTCCTTGTCCTGGATGACCTTTGCCTGACTTTCCGTGGCAAAAGGCAGAAACGAAAACGCCGGTTCCGTCGTGCCTTCGAGTTCGCCATCGGTCAGCCGTTCGCGTTCGATCGACATCGCCAAAGCCTGTCGAACGCGGCGGTCATGATACGGGGGCTTCTCATAATTCAACTCGTAGAAATTTAGTGCGGCGTGCGTCGTTTTTCGAAAATCGCCGTAGGGAGTAAGCAGTTTTTGCGCCAGCGGAGCAAAATCGGCATTCGTCACCGCGTCGATCTTACCGGTCCGGTATGCTTCGAGAGCCACTTCCGCTTTTTCGGCCGGGACAAATCGAACGTGTTCAAGCTTGACCGAATCCCTGTTCCAATAAGTGTCCGAACGTTCGAGAGATATGCCTTCCCGGCCGGCGTTTACGATCTTGAATGCACCATTTGTAATTATATCCGGGGCAATTTTTTCACCATCGAATTTGTTTTCATGCTCGAAAACGGGACGAAAAACCGGATGGGCGACGAGTTTTGCAAAATCTTTATCCGGGCGCTCCAGCCGAACCTTCAAAATGCGTTCGGACTCGGCAACTACATCGAGCCGAATGGGTAATTTCAATAAATCGGTCTGTGCTTTTGCAGTCGGCGGGGACGAAACTACTGCTTGATTTGACGGGTTCGCATTCGATGCGATTTGAACTCCAGGCTGTCGATTCGGTACTGAAATCGCATTTTGAAGAAAATCGACGGGCTCGGTTTCGACGTTGGGCTTTTGATCCTTCGGTTCCGCAAGACGCGCAATGTTATCAAGCAAATTGCGATGCGCGGCGCGTTCGCCAAGATTGGCGAACCGGTTCCAGGAACGCACAAAGTCTGCCGCCGTCACTGGTTTTCCGTTCGACCAACGGGCATTTTCGCGAATAGTAAATGTCCAGATGCGGCCGTCTTCGGAAACCTTCCATTTTTCGGCGGCTGCGGGAATTTCTTTCAGATCCGCAGATCTTGTCTCGGTCAATCCCTCAAACACGGCTCGGACAAGATCCGTTTCCGGCGCTGCGGACGCCATGGCCGGATCAAGATTTTTTGGGAGCCGGCCGTTGCTCCAGCGAAATTCCTGCTTTGGCGGCGGTGAAGTCTCGGAAAAAAAAGGCTCGGTTTGCGGTTTTTCGAATTCATCGCAAGACGCCGCGAAAATCATAGCTGAAACCGCAATAATAAAAACCGGCACCGATACGCCTGATTTTAGGCAGCGGTTAGGGCTGGTTTTGCATGAGCGAAGCGTCATTTGTTACCTAAACGACGAATGCCCGCAATTGCTCAAATACCGCGAGCGTCCGGCTGCGGGTATCGTCATAACTTTTAGATGTATCTATCAGAAAATCGGCGAACTTTTTCTTATCATCCTGCGGCATTTGCGCCTCGATCCGCCGTTTTGCGGCTGTTTCATCGAGACCGTCGCGCATGATAAGTCTTTGCAATTGTATCGCAGGCTCGCACCAGACAACAATCAGCTTGTCAAAGCGTCGGTAGCCGCCCGATTCGATCATTAATGCCGCGTCTACAATGGCGACCCCGGCCGGGTCCTCGCGCTCACGCTCGGCCAGCCATTTATTTTGAGCTTCGAACACAAGCGGATGAACAATTGAATTCAAGAGTTTGCGTTTTTCTTCGTCGGCAAAAACGATCGCTCCCATCTTTGCCCGGTCGAGTCCGCCGCCGGTTTTCAGTATTTCCTCGCCGAATTCCTCGACAACACGTTTCAGACCCGGCGTTCCGGGTTTTACAACATCACGCGCCACATTATCGGCATCAAGAACAAAACATCCTAGTTCGCGAAAAATTTCGCAAACGAATGTTTTGCCGACGGCGATGGAGCCTGTTAGGCCTGCTTTTAACATTCTGAAAATAAGCGGCAAACACCGGGAACCCGACAAAGATTCAAATGGTTATCATATTCACCGAAACTGTCGGTGAACATTTCGACGCGTGATTTACCATTCCAGCGTCCAACGTTAGGAGTTCGACTCGCCGAGTTTTGGCAAGCTGTTCAGCATAGGCGAGATATAAGCTGTCTGCGGTACGGCTACAACCATAGGAAGACCTGATCCTCTCGGCATTTGGAACAAGCGCGGCATCCCCGTCTTCCGGAGTCACTATTGCCGATGCAAGCTCATTAAAAGCTTCGACGGCGGCCAGATGTTCGTCTTTAGTTATTAAGCCGTCAGCAAATTTTCGGCATAGAACATTTAGCACCTCGGCGACAATGATGTTCGGAGCGCAAAATACTGAGCCTTTTTCAGCGTTTTCATGAATTAGTTGTTCGGCTTTTTGATAGGTGAGGTCTTCCCGGCTGGATATAGAGATCAAAACGTTCGCATCAACTACAATTGCATCAGCAACGATATCCTGACTCATTCGTCAAATAACCCTCCGTTGCGTGCTTCACGAACATATTCCTGAGTTTTAGTGCCACTTGATGGGCGCATGGTTCCTAATTTACTCTTGATATTTTTCAATGCCTCAAGCATCTTCTCGTTTGAACGACTTCCATTTTTTTCGTCCCCGTCAAGCACTATTAGCCGAACTTGATGGCCAACTAAACGGCTGCCGTGACGTTGAACCTCTTCCCAAGTGTCTTCTAAAGTCAATGTTGACATTGCTTTCACCTCATCCAGAATAAATTATATCACGTTGTGCGATAAGGTATTCCGCTCAAAACCGCTTGCCGCAGTCGCATTCAGCGTCCGTGGCGCTTTGCCAGTTTATTGACGTTATACTCGGCGATCTCGATCAAAGTAAGGCCGAGCTCATCGGCACAGGCCGAGATGTACCAGAGAACGTCGCCCAGCTCGTCCTGCAATTTCAAACGAATCTCGTCGTTGATAATGCCGCCGTGATCACGTTGGATTTTCTTGACGATATTGGCGACCTCTCCCGCTTCGCCGGCAAGGCCGAGCGTCGGGTATTCCAGATTCGACAAACGCCGAGGATACAGAGCCGTCCGGCTCGCTTCTGATTGATATTCTTCAAAGTTCATAATTTCAGAGTGAAAAAGCGGAAAAGTTGAAATGTGAAAAAGAAAAGAATGCCTTTTCACGAATCAGTTTTTCCCTTTTTCCTGCTTTTTAACTTTTTCCCGTTTTCACTTTATCGATCTTCGGGACTTCGCTGCGGCAACAGTATTTTTCATCAGCATCGCGATCGTAAGTAACCCAACGCCGCCGGGCACGGGAGTGAACGCTCCGGCCTTCGCTTTTGCTTCCTTTGGATTAACATCGCCAACGAGCGTAAAGCCGCGTTTCTCGATAGCAGCGAGCCGTTTTTCAATTTCGTCCGCGTCAAAAAAATCGTGGGCTTGAGCCGGATCGGATACGTTGTTGATCCCAACGTCGATCACGGTCGCACCGGCCTTAATATGCTCGCTGCGGACAAAACCTGTTCGCCCGATAGCCGCAACCAGAATGTCCGCCTGGGCGGTTATGAACGCGAGATCGCGAGTCCGAGAATGGCATATTGTTACCGTCGCGTTTTCTTGAAGCAAGAGCATTGCCATCGGTTTGCCGACGATGTTGCTGCGGCCGATGATGACGGCGTGGCTTCCGGCAATTTGAATGTCTGAACGTTTCAGAATCTCGATAACACCGGCGGGCGTGCATGGCACGAGAGTTCGTTGCCCCTGCGAAAGCCGCCCTACATTTATCGGATGAAAGCCGTCAACATCCTTTTCCGGATCGATAGCTTCGAGTACCTCGCGTTCGTCGATCTGAGGCGGAAGCGGCAATTGAACCAAAATCCCGTCGACATCAGCATTCTTGTTTAGCTGTTTTACTAACGCGATCAATTCATCCTGCGTTGTTTCTGCGCGCAAATGATGGTGTTCCGAGATCAGTCCAAGCTCTTTCGACGTTTTAACTTTGTTTGTAACGTACACCTCCGACGCCGAGTCCTCGCCAACCCTCACAACTACGAGACATGGAGCAAAACCATGTATCTCGCGAAGATCGGCAGCCTCCGCCCGTATCTCGGATTTGATCTCTTCTGCGATCTCTTTCCCGCTCAAGATTCTTGCTGACATAATTAATGGAAAAACAGATTTTACAGGAAGTTTTCGCCAATTGTCAGTTTGCATTGGCAGAAACGATCAAACGATACGCAAAATCGCGGACGCAAAACGTCTGTCAGATGAGCAAGTTCAAATAAGTATTCAGCAGTAGAGCATTCGTCATTGCCGTATGAATCGCAACTTGTTAATGAAAAATCCTTCAAAACCCGGATCAATAAATATCGTCGGCATTGCCGCAATTATCCTTTTTGCCTCGACTATCTTAGCGGGCACTTCCGATGCACCTAACGAATCGAATCTGGATGTTTATCGCGGTTCAAACAATGTCTGGTATTCAAGGTCGCGGTCGGAGGAAGGTTCGTTTTCGGCGGTTAAATGGGGATTATTGAATGATGTTCTCGTCCCTGCGGACTACGACGGAGACGGCCAGACGGATATTGCGGTTTGGCGTCCGGCAAGCGGCATGTGGTACATCCGCAAAAGCTCTAACGATCAGATCATCTATGCACAATGGGGAATGACGACTCAACATCCGACAGGCGGGCTGCCGGATGTTCCGGTTCCGGCCGATTATGACGGTGACGGCAAAGCCGACATCGCAGTATGGCGTCCTGATACAGGATTTTGGTACGTGCTGAATTCCTCGTACGGATACGACCAGCGAAACGCAGAAGTTTTCCAATGGGGAAGGCTCGGCGATATTCCGGTACAGGCCGATTACGACGGCGACGGCCGTGCCGACCATGCCATCTTCCGCTCGTGGGAAAACCGCTGGTACATTTTCGAAAGCGAAGCGAAACGTTGGAACGTGCAAAAATTTGGAACCGCCGGCAGCGATATGCTTGTCCCGGCGGACTACACCGGGGACGGAAAAGCCGACGTTGCCGTTTTCAGAAGCGGAACGTGGTGGATCTTGAACAGCGAGAACGGTGAGGCCGAGGCGACAGAATTCGGATTTGGAGACAGTATTCCGGTTCCGGCCGATTACGACGGCGATGGTGAAACCGATCTTGCAGTATTTAGAAAAGGCGCCTGGTACATTTATGAAAGCTCCGGGCCGCGACTTGTTACCCACGCTTTCGGACTCGAAAACGATGTTCCGATAAATTTCCTACGGGCAAAACCAAGCATTATAGGTGTTCCGTAGATGTTCCCCCAATTGGCTCCGGCCGTCGAGAGAAGTTCTTCAGAGCTTCTCTTTTTTTGTTTTTGCAGAATGACGATAAGATTGAAGCGTGAGGATTTTTTTGTTTCTCTTTTTAGTTTTACTGCAGGGAGTTTTGGCAATGAGTCAGGACCGGGGCGATTTTAACGCGCGTGTCAATACGTGGCTTGCCGAACATAACTATGGGGCGGTAATCGAGGAACTGGAAAAATTTCGGGTCGACCAGCCGGATCAATTTGAAGAAAATAATTACGACTATCTTCTGGCCCGCGTATTCGAATTCAGCGGTAACCATGCCTCCGCAATGCGCGGTTATCATGCCGTTGCAAAGCGCGATTCCGTTCTTCGGCCCTATGCCCTGTGGCATCTTTCGCAAATATCGCGGGCTTCAGGCAACTTGATGCTGGAACGCATTTATCTGACCGAGCTTCGATTTTCGTATCCGGACAGTTTGATGGTGCGTGCCGTAAAAATCCGATACGCCCAAAGCCTTTATGAAAGTGGAAATTATCAATCGGCGGCTAATGCATTTAGCGGTAATTTGGAAGACGACGGCGGCAGTCGTTCATCCAAAACTGCAAACGAAGAAACGATCACACGCGAGAATCTGGTGTACCTTGCAAAGTCCTGTCTCCACGGCGGTGAACTTGAGAAAGCAAGGCAGACGTTCGAGCGTATTCTTAACGAGACAGTTGACCCCGATCAGCCCGACGACCTTGCTCTTGAAGCCGCACGCGGGCTTGATCTTCTCGATACAGGAAGCGAATCTTATGGAAAATCGGCACCGAGAGTTTCAGACACCGAACATTTTCGGCGGGCTGAAATCTACCAATTCAATCGCGATTTCCACGCCGCGCGTCTTCACTACGTGGCGATCATCAACGAGCACCAAACGGGTGAACAGGTACCAAAGGCAATGTTTCAGATCGGCCGCGGCCACGTCCAATTGCGAGAGTTTGCCGAGGCAGCAAAATGGTTCGAACGCCTACAGGAGCTTTATCCCGATCACGACTTTGCCAGGGATGCGTTGCTGCACGGTGCGTCCGCGTACTCGCGAATCGGCAAATTTCGCGAGGCTATCGCACGCTATCAAAAATACATTGAAAGGTATCCGAACGACGAACGTATCGACCGTGCCTATCTAAATATCATCGACATATTGCGCGATCAGGGCGAAGAGACCGAGGCTTTGCAACGCGCCGCCGCCGCGCAGGGAGTTTTCCGTGGAAAGGTTGGCGAGGCTCAGGCTCTGTTTGCCGAAGCAAGGATTTTTCTTGCGCGAACGGATTGGCCCTCTGCTTTGTCTTCATTGGAAAAGTTTCAGCGTTTGCCGAATCTTGGCGGAGCGACTGTTCCGGGCGGGACGAACATCGCCGAGATCGCGTTTCTTCGCGGCTACGTTTTCGAACAGCTTCGTCGGTTTTCCGAAGCCATCGACGCATATCTTTCGATTCCTGACGGGCGTGGCGAATATTACGGTTGGCGGGCGTCGGAGCGCCTTCAGATGTTAAACGGCAACGACGCGGCACGACCGTACATCGATGCTAAACGAACCGCTCTTAGTGAAATCGGAAAATATGCCGCCGGCGAGTCCGCTGGAAGGATAATCCAGTCCCAATTGAGATTAACGTCTGAACCGGCTGCTCGCGCATCTCTGCTGGAAGCATTGCGAAAGGCGCATGCGGAATCGAAGCCTTATGGCGAGCTGCCGAAATTCGATCAGTCGGGACAACGGCGAAAAACTAAGCGTTCGAACGCGCAAAATGATATCGCTGATAAATTGATTTACCTTGGCTTGTATGACGAAGCGGCTCCTGAGATCGAGGCGGGCCGCGTCGGCAATATCGATTATTCGCTTGCTCGTTATTACACACTCGGGAACAAAGCCTATCGTGGGGCGGAGTTCGTAGAATCGTCGTGGAAAGCTCCCGGCGATTTTCACATCGAGCTGATTCCGAACGAAGTTGCAGAACTGCTGTATCCCGCTCCGTACAAGGATTTCCTGCTTAAATTTGCCAAGACGAGAGCAGTCGATCCGAGATTCATCCTGGCAATAATGCGACAGGAATCGCGGTTTCGGCCCGACGCAAAATCGAATGCCGCTGCCCGCGGCCTGATGCAGTTTATCTTGACAACCTCCGAAACCGTCGGTGGCAAGCTTGGGCGGAACAATTTTCGTCAGGATGATATGTACGATTCGGCGACGGCCATTCTGTTCGGATCGGAATACGTTTCCGATCTGTTCAAATTTTTCCCGGATCAGCCGGCTGCGGTCGCGGCAAGCTATAACGGCGGCGAGGACAATATGAAACGCTGGCTCGGACGCGCGAAATCAAACGACGCGGATCGATATGTTCCTGAGATCGCATATTCTCAAACTAAAGATTACGTTTACCGCGTGATGGCAAATTACAGAATGTATCAGTTCTTTTACGACGAGAATCTAAGGCGCAAATGATTGGAGCACAGGGATGCTTGCGCTCCAGTCTCCGACTTGTCAAAATTCAAATAATTATGAAATTCGTTCTTCTACTATTCTTTTTATTAATTATGATTTCGGCCTGTCAAAAGGCCGGGACGCAAACTGCTCCGTCTGATGTAAAGCGCTACGAACTGAAAGGCACTGTCGTTTCGGTGGACAAGGCCGCGAAGCTGGCAAAGATCGAGCACGAACCAATACCGGGCTATATGGACGCAATGACAATGGATTTTCCGATCAGGGAAGATTGGGTGTGGAACGAACTTCAGCCCGGCGCTCAAGTCCGGGCGGAACTGGTCGTGGACAACTCGGCAAAGGACCCGTATTGGCTTGAGAAAATCGGTATCGTAGCCGCTCCGAACCCGAATCAGACGCCGCTGCCCGAAAAAATTTCCGAACAGATCGGAAAAGAAGTTCCTAATTTTTCGTTGACGAATCAGGAAGGCAAGCGGATTTCGATGAAAGATTATCGCGGCAAATCTCTGGCGATCACGTTTATTTACCGTGAATGTCCGCTGCCCGATTACTGCATCAAAATGTCGCAGGGATTCAGCACGCTGGCGGTTCAGCTAAACGGAACCAAAGAGTTTAAAGACAAAATCCGGCTGCTGACGATCTCGTTCGATCCGACCCGCGACACGCCGGCCAAGCTGAAAGAATACGGCATCGGCTATCTCGGCAACCCCGAAAAGCCGGATTTCACCGTCTGGCAGCTTGCCGTCGGCAACGACAAGGAAATTCGCGCGCTCGCCGATTTCTTCGATTTAATATATGAGATCGACGCAAACGACAAGACCCAATTCAACCATTCGCTCGTTACGGCTGTGATTAGTCCCGACGGCAAAGTGGCAAAGATACTCAACGGCAACCGATGGACGCCGGACGAACTGCTGACGGAATTGAACTCGGCGGCGAAATAGTAGTCGATCTGCCGGGTCGTCACAACTCATTTTTCTTGACGCTCAAGGCAAACGAGCCGATAATCCGAATATGGATTACCGTGACATCATTACCATTGACCCCGGCAAGCGAAGCGGCCAGCCTTGCATTCGCGGACTTAGGATGACCGTCCAGGATGTTCTGGAATATCTGGCATCGGGAATGTCTGAAGAGGAGATTCTTGAAGACTTCCCTGATCTAACCCGTGAAGATATCCTGGCCTGCTTAGCGTATGCAGCCGATCGTGAACGCCGTCTGGCTATTTTACCGCAATATGAAGTTGCTGTTTGACCAGAATCTTTCATGGCGGCTTTGCAACATACTTGCCGATATCTTTCCTGACAGTGATCACATTCGCAATCTCGGTCTGCAGGAAAGCGAGGACATAGACATTTGGAAATTCGCGAAATCGAATGGATTTGTAATCGTTTCAAAAGACGCAGATTTTCAACAACGAAGCCTACTATTCGGACACCCGTCAAAGATAGTTTGGTTGCGCGTTGGCAATTGTTCAGTTATAGCAATCGAAGATTTACTGATACGGCATTCGATATCGATTCATACTTTTCACCTGAACACGAAGAAATCATATTTGGTACTGTCCGTTAACGACTAACCATAAACCGCGCAGCCGGCAACCATCGTCATCACCACATCTCTCGCATTTGATGAAAACACGAGCGCGGCTTCGATATTATTAACCGGCTGCTGAGCCGGATGCGAGAGCGAAACGACGGCTATGTCGGCCTGTTTGCCGGGTTCGAGCGTGCCGATCTTGTGATCGAGGCCGAGGGCTTTTGCGCCGCCGAGTGTTGCCGCTTCGAGAACTTCGCGGGCGGAGATGAAACGGGTTAGACCCGGACGATTGCGTGCGGCTAAAGCGGTGAAACGAGATTCTTCCAAAAGATCGCAGATGTTGTTGCTGGCGACGGAATCGCTGCCGAACCCGACCGAGATCCCGGCATCGAGAAATTTTTCAAAAGGAGCGATTCCGTGACCGAACTTGGCATTCGATTTCGGGCAATGCGCGATTGTTGCTCCATTTGCCGCAATTTTGGCGATGTCACTTTCCGAAACCGTCACGCAATGCGCGAGCAGCGGGCGGGCGGACAGCACCCCGAGCCTTTCAAGATATTCGATCGAAGTGCATCGCGGGCTGTGCCACTCAAGGTCAAAGCGTTCGTAGAACTCGGTAAAAAAGCCGTCGCCTTTCTCCAGAAGCTTAACCTCTTCAGCCGATTCGGCGGCGTGGATCGTAATCGGAACTCGATTCAGGATCGCGTACTGGGCGATTAGCTCAAAAAGTCGTGAGCCGACTGTGTAAGGCGAATGCGGCGATATGCCGACACGAACAAGTTCTGATTCTTCCTTAAAAAGTTCTTCGTATTTTGCGCAGAGTTTTGCAAAATCTTCGTCGGCAGTGCGGTTGTCCGGCGAAAATTCTGTTTCTTGAAAAACGATTCCTCTAAGACCTACGTGCTTCAAAGCCGAGATTCCAACTCTGCCGTACCGGCCAATGTCGCCAAAACAAGTCACGCCTGCGGCTGCACCTTCCCTGGCACCGGCCACCGCTGCCGCTTCGATATCTGCATCGGTCATGGCTTCGCGAAGCGAATTTATCTTCAACAGCCAGGATCGAAAATCATGCTCGACATCATCCAGAGCACCGCGCATCGCCGTCAGTTCGAGATGTGAATGGCAGTTAACGAAACCCGGCAGAATCGCCGCCTCACCAAAATTTTCAACAGCGGCATCAGGAAATTGAAGCTTTATCGATTCGCGGGGGCCTGCGGCAAATATCTCAGCACCGTCGATAGCGACGGCCCCATCACGGATCAGCCGGGACGAAATCGGCAAAACGTAATCAGCGGCAAGAATTTTCACTTTTTACTTTTTACTTCACTTCGGTATCTTTCGAGAATCGAAGTCACGTAGCTTTTTGTTGAAGATATCCCTATGCGGGAGACAAAATCAGCTTCGGGAATGTTGGCTGCGTCCGCGTCACGTGTCCATTCCTCGACGCGGCTCGGGCCGGCGTTGTATGCGGCGAGGGTCATTGCCGTTTCAGCGGGGCGGCCGCGATAACGTTCGCGAAGCTTTTCCAGATACCAACAGCCGACCTGAATGTTCCTTTCCGGGTCGCTAAGGAATTCGACGACATTCTCGGCGGCTTGCCGTTCAAATTCTTTCAGGCCGGTCTCCTTTGCCCATTCTCGTGCGACCAGCGGCGTCACCTGCATCAACCCTACTTCGTCCGCCGTGCCGACCGCCGACGGTTGAAAATACGTCTCTTCGTAGATCAAACTCCAGACCAATTTATCGTCAACGTTGTAAATTCGGGCGTGGCGAACGATCAATTCGTCAAAACGATGCTCCCAATAATCACGAAAAAAATACGCTCCTGCGGCGAGGATTATAGCCGAAATAAAAAGGCACGAAATGAAGTATCTGAACATGGATCTGAAGGTTTGATGACACAGGCCGATTTACGGGTGGCTTGATCGGGCTGCGGTTCGGATATTAAAACAATTTCGTTTGGCAAGCACAAGCGGGGAAAAAGCGTTACCTGACGGATCGGGGTTTCGCTGTCGAGCCATTCCTGCGGGCGGGCGTGTCAGAAACTGCATCTGTCAACGAATGGGTCGCGGTTTTTGGAATGCTTCGGCCGCTTCGCACCATCTCGGCAAAAAGATCGGTGTCGAAATCGGCCTCGCGCGCCATTTCCTGGCGAATGGCGATCAGAACTTCAAGAAATTTCGGGCGTCGGTACATTTAAACGCAAATCGTGAATAGAAAATCGTGAGTCGGCAGTTTTTCTAAAAGTTTATTCTCTAACTGTGCACCAAAAATTCCGGGGTTACGATCGCCGGCGAGAAAAACCCCGCGGCGGTGTTGAATAATCTGATACGAGCCTGTTTGCGGACGTTGGCAAGATGGCCGAAGTTCCATGTGACGAGATAGTCGATCTTATGCACGGAAGCCAGGGCAACGTGGATCGCGTCAGCCATAAATTTTCGATGAAAAATGCCGCGTGAAATGTAACCTTCGGCAAGAATTGCGACCTCCTCGGACAGTTCGAGGCGTTCGAGCGGTTTGATTATTTTGAGATATCCGGTGCGGTGCGGTTCGTCGATGCGTTCTAGTTCGCGTTGAACGAGAATCGAGCTGTATGCGCGATACTCCGATAGTTCATGCTCGAACCAGCGAATCGTCAGATCACGGCGAAGCGGATCGTCATTATCAAGATATGCTCCGATCACCGATGTTTCCAAATACAAACTTAATTTCATCGAATATCGGGCCGCACGCTTTAAGGTTCCTGAACGATCGGAACGAAAGTTACCCGCGAGTTCTTAAAATCGAACGTCATCCGGTAGTTTCTGAGGAAATTACCGCCAAGAATACCGGCCTGTTCGAACCCGGCTGCCTCGTTGATCATATCAAGATCGAGCGCAATCGCAGTAATGCTTTTTCGCGAATGGCTTCCGAAGCTCACCTTTGGCAAAAGGAACGAAGGAACTTCATCCGTGATGCCCGCAGAACCTACAACCCGTATCCGCTCGCTCTGAATAAACGAACTTATAGATTCGAGGCTTGCCACCTCGTCCGATATCACGGAAATGCTGGCTCCTGTATCGACGATGAAATTCAACGGCACCTGTATGCCTTCGAGCTGTACTTCGCCGCTTAGAAAACCGCTTGAAGTCAGCCTCAGGGGAAGCGACAACGGATTGTTCATGGGGCTTTCGGCGAGGTCGAAGTCCTTTCGCTGCATCGCGAATGTCTGATTGCCGTAATCGATCGTAGTCAGGAATTTCGAGATCAAAGAAAGGCCGATGTAGCCGTCTATCGGGGCCGTGCTATGAAACTTACGAATATAAACCGGAACGTTTCTTATGTTGACCTCGCCGATTGAAACCTGCCGCAAAAATCCGTAAACAATTTCAAACCGTCCGTCGCCGCCTATGCCCTTGGCAAATCCGCCTCGGGTTATCGGTTCTATCTTCAAACGCTTCGCCGTTTCGTCAGAAAGGACAGAAATGCCCGATCCGGTATCGAGCACGAACCGCAGCGGCTCCGCGCGGCCGTTTATGCTAAAAGCAAATATCGGCCGATAACAGGTGATTTCGAAAAGGACGGGGTTTTTGTTCCATCAGACGTTGTAAAAAAGAGACCAATTAATAACAA
>JBQTJB010000138.1:0-3711 GCA_052387555.1 Blastocatellia bacterium
CTAATCTTGGCAGTGACGGACGGGGATGTGTCACCGTTGGTTAACGAGCGCATGCATTCGAGAGAGCGTTTTAGAAGCGTAACCAGCTTCGAGCTTGAACTGCCGTTTTTCTCGGCCAGGCGGTCAAGAAGGTCTTCGACACGATGTGCAAGTTCGGACGGCTTTTTAAGGCCGACAATTCCCGCAGCTCCCTTAAACGTATGAGCGTTACGCCGGACTTCCCACAGGGCATCTTTGTTCGAGGGATCGATGGTGAGAGCATCCAGACTGGTTTCTATATTCGCAAGCAAGCCTTCGGCCTCGGCCCCGAATATCTCCATCATCTCTTCGTCTATTTCGAACTCTGAATCGTCTGTAGAATCGTCGTATTCTGCGACGGAATCTTCCTCTGAAAGTGCGTTTCCAATTCCAAGATTATCGAATGAGGTTTCGACGAATTCGGAGACGTCTATTTCGGATTCGCCGGCGATCTGACGTAATTGAGAAACCAGCTCTTCGATCTTCGCAACCTCATCCAACGCCTTACGCAAAGCCAGGTCTGAGAATGCTTCGCGGCCCTCTGACATTGAGGTTAAAGCCGCTTCGAGGGGCGACATTGCTAACGCCATTTCATCCAGACCTATCTCTTCTGCACTTGTCTTGATTGAACGCGTCAGCCGGACCGGGCCGCTCAACTCCTCACCAGATTCCGAACTTTCAATGCAAACCAAAATACCGCTGCGGATACCAGGTATCTGGGCTTCGGCAAGTTCGATAAAGGCTGTAAGTAATTCCGGTTCCATTGGAATGAGGATTTAGACCTGCGATGGGGATCAGTTAACAAACATATTCAAATCGTTAGATGGCAGGGCTTTTGATTGCGACATATCGGCAGGAAGTTTGAATGGGGCGACCGAGGCCCTAAGTTCCTCGGAAAGGCGAACCAGAAGGCGAACAGAATCTGCCGCGCGGCCGGTTCCGCTTTGGACGAGTTCGGTCACCTCGGAGATGCCAGACATTGCGTTCGATATATCCTCCGAACTTTTTGCCTGGAAACGCGCCGATTCCGAAATGGTACGAAGGAGTTCCGCAAGCTTGCTTGAAACATTTTCGATCTCGACCAGGGATTGTCCGGCCCGGTCGGCGAGATTGGACCCGACGATAACTTCCTGGATGGTCTCTTCCATTGACGCGACAACCTCTTTTGTTTCGGCGTTTATGGTTTGGGTCAACGAGGATATTTGCTGCGTCAGGCGGTTCGATCGCTCGGCAAGCCGTTCGACCTCTTCGGCAACTACTTCGAATCCGGAGCCTGTTGTGCCGCCCGCTGTCGCCTGGAGTGAAGCATTCAGCGCAAGAAGGCTGGTGCGGTCGGAAAGATCATCTATAAGGCCTGTGATCTGACTTATCTCCTGAGCACGTTCACCGAGGCGTTTGATGCGTTTTGCGGTTTCCTGAACCTGTTTTCGAATAGCGTTCATTGCCCCGATGTTATCTTTTGCGGCACGCATTCCATACCTTGCGTTCTCAAGAGAATCAGCGGCAACCTTGGCGGATGTCGATGCGTTTTCGGACACTTCCTGAATTTGAAACGCCATGTTTGATATGGCGGCTGTCGTGCGGGCAACTTGCGAGGCTTGGGCGACGCTGCCACGCGAGAGCTGCTCGGTCGTTTCGCTTATTGCGGCTGCCGACGCCCCGACCTGTATCGTTACGTCTTTTATCTGCCTGATAAGCGACCGAAGGCTACGGGTCATTGAGTTGAATGCAACTGCGATCTCGCCCGTAATCTCGGGGCCAACGTCTGCTTGAACGGTGAGGTCGCCCGCCGAAACCTCTGATACCTGAGCGAGAAGCGTCAGAATCGATTCCTGACGTTTTCCGCGAGACTCCTCGGTTTGAACTATCAACCTGAGGCGTTCGATCATTTTCTTGAATGCGTACCCAAGAGCGTCTGAGTCCGACCGCGGTTCAGTCGTTATCGAAAGATCGCCGGTTGCGATCAGTTCTGCCGCTTCGGCTTTTTCCTGATGGTACGCTGAAATTTCCCTTAACGACTCAAGAAGGTCGCTATCGGTTTCGTCCTCGAAAATTCCGCCTTGAGAGATTTGGTGAGCAACGTCCGCCGCTTCTTTAAGCTCGCGTTCCTTGAGTAAGAGGGTAAGATTGACGAGAAGCAATGCTATGATCGCGATCACAATGCTAAACACAATCGTAATTACAGACGCTTCTTTGTTTTGAACGTAGCCGATGTGCGAGGCGATGGACAGTACGCCTCCCGCGATCAGCAACAGAATCGCCAGGAGCGAGAACGCCTTAATCAATAGATTCGAAACCGAGTTTTGCATACTATCGCTCTTTAATTCTCCACGCTAAGTTCAAAACCTTCATTTGTGAGCAGTTTTTTATCTGCCGCCAAGTGCTCTTCGGACAAATCAGATTTGGGTTGAGTGGACAGATACACGGGCGGAAGGTCAGCGATCTTGAAATCGCCGATCGCGTCTCGCAATTCGCGAACGACCTGAGTAAGCTTCGCAATATTTTGTTCCGAGGATCGAAGCTCGATGCCAACATTGCCAGCCAGATCTTCAAGATTATGCAGACTCTGTTCGTTGTCCGCCGCGCGTTCGCCTAAGGCGGCGGGGATCTTTGATTTAAGATCGAAAATTCGCGTTACTCCTTTTTCCAGATCGCTCAAAGAATCGTCGCTCTTCATCGCCTGCTTCGATATTAGAGTCATATCAGCACGCACTTTTGCCAGCGTGGATTCGAGATCCGTAAGGTCTCGAATAATAGCTTCATTTGCTTCTGCTATTTCTTTGCTGATCGTCCCGGCCCGGTGCGACAACGAATCTATCTCCTCCGAAACCAAAGTGTCCAACCCGTTGTTTGCTCCCGATTGACCGGTCTGTACAGACATGTTCATCGCAATAAGATTTGTTCGACGCGAGATGTCATCAGCGGAGCGGGCCGCCTTAGGAATTTGGCGTGAGCGTTCTTTTATTACCTGTATTTTTCGGGAAACGTCGTTAACCTGCTTCCGCAACCTATTCAAAGCAGTAACATTCTCGCGTGAGAATCCGCGGCAAGCCTCGAACGTTTCCAAAACCTTTTCCGCCATCATGAAAGTCTCCGAAAACTCGTCGGAAACCTTCCGCATTCTTTCCGGAAGTTCGATCAGGGCGGCTGTTATGCGTTTTGTCTTGCCGACTTTTGAATCGTCGTTTGCGATGGCGTTGCGGATCGAATCCTTTACAAGTTCTGCAGCCGTAGCGGAAACCGAGGTCGTGTTATGCGCGCAAACGACTATCCGGTTAAGATGCCCGATCAGATAATTCAATGTGTCGGCAAGTTCGCGCGTGGCGGCGTGTCCGCTTTTAAGCTCGATATTCAAGTTGCCGTCTTTCAGGGAAGGGGACGCCTTTACGATTCGATGAATTTCAATGAGAATCTCATCGAGCTGGGTTTTTGCATCTATTGAATCGGTAACCTTTGTGACTAAGTTTTGAAAGCTCGAGAAAAGCCTGTCTGAATTGCGGACGCCTCCCTGCGGAAGAGAGACTTTGCCAAGAGCAAGATCATCCATCTGGGCAATTAAAGTTTGAAGTTGGCGGCTGCCGCGAGAAAGGCTGTGCAAGATCTCGTCCGTTTCATTCGCGCCAGTCGTTTTCGGCAGCGTTGCGGAAGGGCTTCTTTCCAGGCTTTTTGCGGCGAGATTTACCTTGTCGATCG
>JBQTJB010000139.1:0-8405 GCA_052387555.1 Blastocatellia bacterium
TGGGGCGATAAAGTGCAACATCGCGCCGGAGAAGCGTTCCGCCGAACTTGAACGTGTGATCGCCGGTCGTAAAACTCAGGCTGTCGACTATCTGATAAGTGTCCTGCGGAACAATGTAAGGGCCGAAGTCACCCGTATACTCCAACTGGCCGTTGTAGCCGCCGATTAATGCGCCGCCGCCTAGACTATCGTCGCGGTTGGCATTCGGAATGCCGAGATTTGCCGAGATCGGGGTGTCGAAAAACGGCGGCGTGTAGCCGTATTTGATGCGGTTTGTCTGAACACGCAGTTCGTTGAACAACGTCGTTGAGAGTGCCGTGCTAAGGCCGACGACGATTCCCTTGGTGCGCGTCGGGTTCGTTCCCGAACCGAAGCCCGCCGGAAGATCCGGAAGCCGGGACGATGTCGTCTGGTCAAAACGTCCCCAGCTCACGCGCCCAAAGAGCTGATTGCTGTCATTAAGATTGCTGTCCACCCGTACGTCGAAAGTGTCTGAGTTGGTAGTTTCGTTACGCGTGGTCACATAGTTGTTGAAAATGCCCGAGCGGTTCGGCAGCGGAAATGCCCTCAGGTAACTTAAACCAACCGCGTTCATTCTATTGCCCGTAAGCAGATCGACGCGGTTCCCCGCGATCGGCGTTCCGGTCAGAATATCTGTCAACTGAATCGGGCTCGAAAGCGTGAGCAATTCCGAAAAGTTGCCGTTTCTCATCAGTTGCGTCGGCACTGTCGCAGATTCCTGATTCAGAGGAAGAAATTGGCGTAACCCCTCGTAGTCGCCGAAGAAGAAAACCTTGTCTTTCCAGATCGGCCCGCCAAAGGTTCCACCGAATTGGCCTCGTCGAAATTCGCTTTTTGTCGCGTTGAAAGTCGGGCGTGCATCCAGTTCGTCGTTGCGGATAAACAGAAACGCGCTTCCGTAAAACTGGTTGCGGCCCGATTTAACTACCGAGTTGATAATGCCGCCGCCGCCGCGTCCGAACTCGGCTGTGGCAACGCTGGTCTGCACGCGAAATTCCTGAACCGCCTCAGCGGAAGGAAATACGTTGATCGTGTTCACCAATGATTCGTTGTTGTCGACGCCGTCGAGCAAAAAGTTATTCGCCTGCGTACGCTGTCCGTTTACCGAAAGGGCGGCTCCGCCCGTGTTGCGGCCGCGGTAGGTTTCCGCATTGCCCGAAACACCGGTGGCGAATCCCGACGGAATTCCCTGCGTAACGCCCGGCGTCAAACGGGCAAGTTCGAGCACGTTGCGCCCGTTCAGCGGCAGTTCGACCGCCTCGCGGCCCTGAATCACCTGGCCCAGTGCCGACGATGCCGTTTCAACCTGCGGGATATCGGTGGTTACCGTAACGGTTTCGGTAACAGCTCCGGCTTCAAGAACAAAATTCAGATCCGCATTCTGTGCCACCTCAAGAGTTACCTCTTGTTTGGTAGTTTTGAAATTCTGCTGCGTTATCTCGATCTGATATTTGCCCGGCTGTAGGGCAAGTGCCGTAAATCGTCCTTCATCGTTCGATGTGGCTTTAACCTCGCGACCGGTTCCGGCGTCCCTTATAGTGACCGTTGCTCCGGCCACCGCCGCCCCGTTCGCATCCGTAACAGTTCCCTGAATTCGCGCCGATTCGGTTTGAGCAATCGCTGAAACTGCGAGCGACAACACCGAAACCGCGATCAGAACGAACTGTCGCAATTTCATAAGTTTCTTCATGTTCATATCCTTGATCACCTCGTAAATCTACGCTACAGGGGCATCGCAGCAATCAAAGTCGGGATGCCGAACCAGCGAGAGTACTCTATTTTTCGAATAACCAGACGTTAGCTTTCAATTTTACAATTGTTTGTTGTGGAAACAAACAAAGTTTTAATACAACTGAAACATAAAGTCAAGAGAAAATACGCATAAAGTCAAAATTAATTTGCCGAAGCAAACTTTCGGGCCAAAACCAGCCCTATTGAACCAAGTATCGTCGGATCTTCGCCCAGCGTCGAGGGCACAATTCTAGGGCTCGGAAGTTCGTGCCGGATGCCGCGCTCGGCCAAGATCTGAATGTCGTCTTTTATCAAATCCCAAGCTTTTACAATGCTACCGCTTACCACAATGGCTTGAGGGCTGAATCCGATAATAAGGTTTGAAAGGCCTATTCCCAGGTACTTAGCGCTTTCTTTAAGTACGGCCACGGCACGCTTTTCTCCATTTTGGGCCAGGCTGATGAGTCGTTCGATATCGACGGTTCCATTCGATTGTGAGCCGTTATTATCCCTGTAACGCTGGACTATCGCCTTTTCCGAGGCATGAGCCTCCCAACAATCGTGCCGTCCGCACGAGCAAATAACCGCACCTCCGTCCGCAATGAACATGTGGCCGAATTCGCCCGCCGCCCCGAATTCGCCGCGGTACACCTCGCCATCGATTATTATCCCGGTTCCGATTCCCTCCGCGACCAGAACCATTATGAAATTTCGGGTTTTCCGGATTTCCAGATCGCCGAACCAAAGCTCGGCGACCGCAACCGCATTTGCATCGTTGTCTATGGTTACGGGCAACCCTGTCTTTTTTGTGATCTGGCTGCCGATGTTCCAGTTGGTCCACTGAAAATAAGGAATATAGATGATTCCGCCGCCGTTCGGGTCGGCAATTCCGGGAATGCTTATGCCTACTTCGAGGCTTGCGTCAGGATACTCAGAGGCGAATTTTGTCACTTTCCCGATGATCTGCTCGTTCATGTAGTCGATATCGGACGACGTAGGAAACTTCTCTGTTTGCAATAGGTTACCGGCGAGGTCGGCCAATGCGACCGTCGTTATTCGCGGTGTTACATCGACGCCGATCGCAACGGGTGAACCGGTACGGAGCTTGAGCAGCGTAGGTTTTCGCCCGCCCGTCGAATCACCGGTTCCGATCTCTTCGATAAATCCTTCAAACTGCAGATCGTCGACGATCGCGGATACGGTAGAACGTTGAAGCGAAGTTTCGCGGGCAATCTCCGCCCGCGAGATCGGAGAACGAACGCGTACGTAATTTAGAACGATCTGTTTATTGATATCCCGAATTGTATTGTGTCGAGCGATTTGAGCTTTAGCTTTCGACAGGTAGATCTTTTTCATTGTCTTTCCAACCTGGGGGTAATCAAGCCGATTCGGTTCGGGTCCGTTCCGGCGCTTTACTTTGTTGTGTTCACAAACAAACAATCAAGTTATAGCTTCATTTTGTCGATTGTTCAATAGCAATTTTTACTTTTTGTTGAAATTCGAACAAAGTGACAGAATTTACAGGCTGAAAACTGATAGAAATTGGTCAGGCCAATTAAACCATGGCTATATGCAGCTCGGTTCAACCGTGAATTTCAGGTTTTTGCAAATGCTTGACTTGAACGCCGATTTCGCGTAAAACTTTACGTGCATTAAAGTAACAAATCCATTCTTTTCAATAGTTTTTTGTAGAAAAGCAATGCGCGACGTGGTTGATTGCGTGTTCTTTTTAGGTCTGTTAAACGGTAGGGCGAACATTAGGGAGGAAAAGCCGGCTCAATGGCATCGAACTTGGTTCAAATTACGCGGCGCGGATTCGGCGAGACAATGCGTAGGGACGCGTGGTGGGTTCAATCGCTGCTGACGGTTTTAGGGTTCGCCGCGTTCGTTGTCTACTCGACCTGGGCAGCGTTTCAAGGAAACCACTATACTTTCGGCCCGTATCTGTCGCCGATGTATTCGCCCGAGATCTTCGGTGCTTCGCCCCACGCGATTTTTGGCCCGATGCCAAGTTGGATCCCTACGTGGCTGCCGCTGACACCGGCGTTTCTGATCCTTTGGGCGCCGGGCGGATTTCGTTTTACCTGTTACTACTATCGCGGAGCATATTACAAAGCATTTTGGGCCGCCCCGATAGCCTGCTCGGTCGGCGAACCGCGTTCGGGCTATCGCGGCGAGAATTGGTTCCCGCTCATTCTGCAAAACGTCCATCGCTATTTTCTCTACATCGCACTCTTTTTCATAGTGTTTCTGTCGTACGACGTTTGGAACGCAATGTGGTTCGCTGACGGCTGGGGCATCGGCGTCGGGACGATAGTTTTGACAATCAACGTAATATTGCTAGGCAGCTACACGCTCGGCTGCCACTCTTTACGTCACCTGATCGGCGGGGCCCGCGATGTTCTGTCCGGTCGGCCAATCCAAAAGAAAGCCTACGACTGCGTCAGCGTCCTAAATAAAAGCCACATGATGTTCGCGTGGTTTTCGCTCTTTTGGGTCGGGTTTACTGACTTTTATATCCGAGCGTGCTCGATGGGGTTGATCACAGACTATCGTCTGTTGTAGGCGGTTGGCACCCCAAGAGATTCGTGTGAAATAGACCATGAGCTATGACCTGTATTTCATAAAAAGCAAGAGACTAAGCTCTGAAAATATTGACGAATTTCTTGAAGAGGAAGCGGCCGAAGACGATGAACATTTTATATCGAACGCGCTGAAAAACGAGATCCGCGTAACGCTTAAGGACAATGGATTAGTCTTTGAAACATTTGAAGGAAAAGAAGATGACTATTTAGAATTGAATTTCGAATCTTATCAAATTTCTATGTTCAATTCGCAAATAGCCGTTTCTCTTCCTTATTGGGATGTTAACAGCTCGGATGTTATCGGTAACGAGATCCAACTAATTTCCAAAGCGCTTTTTGAAAAGGGATTTACCGGATACGATCCGCAAACGAGCAAGTTTTTTGTAGAGGCAGCGTGTTTTTCGGCTCAATTTGATCAATCAAACAAAAGGGTCAATGAATATTTTTCTCCGGACTTAAACAGCAAAGAACCTAGTCGCTCATGGCGCCTAGTGAAGTTTGGGATCGGTTTCTTTGTCCTTGTGTTGTTGATACGTCTTTTGGCATCACTACTGGACAGGCTTTTCTGAGATGGCAGACTATCAGACTTTCGAACACGACGTTCTCGTCATCGGTGCCGGTGGTGCGGGCTTGCGTGCGGCGATCGAGGCATCGGCGGCGGGTGTTAGTGTCGGGCTGATCTGCAAGTCGCTTCTCGGCAAGGCGCACACGGTGATGGCCGAGGGCGGAATGGCCGCGGCGATGGGCCACAACGACGATCGTGACAACTGGAAGGTTCATTTTTCCGACACGATGCGCGGCGGCCAGTATGTTAATAACTGGCGGATGGCGGAGCTGCACGCCAAAGAGGCTCCTGATCGCGTCCGTGAACTCGAGGCCTGGGGCGCGGTATTTGACCGCACAAAGGACGGTCGCATCAACCAGCGAAATTTCGGCGGGCATCGCTATCCGCGTCTTGCTCACGTAGGCGACCGCACGGGATTGGAACTGATTAGAACACTACAAGACCACGGCGTTCATCAAGGCATCGACGTCCACATGGAAGTCACGGTGATCTCGCTGCTCAAGGACGGCGACCGCGTAGTCGGCGTCTTCGCATACGAACGCGAGCACGGACGGTTCCGCGTGTTCAAAGCAAAGGCCGTAATACTGGCGACCGGCGGTGTTGGTCGAGCTTACAAAATTACCTCGAACAGTTGGGAAGGCACTGGCGACGGACACGCGCTTGCATATCACGCCGGTGCCGAGCTGATCGACATGGAATTCATCCAGTTCCATCCGACCGGAATGGTTTGGCCGCCAAGTGTTCGCGGCATTCTCGTGACCGAAGGTGTTCGCGGCGAAGGCGGAATATTGCGGAACAGCGAAGGCAACCGCTTCATGTTCGACGACATCCCGGACAACTACAAGGACCAGACCGCGAAAGACGCCGAAGAAGGCTGGCGGTACACGCAAGGCGACAAGACCGCGAACCGGCCGCCGGAACTCTTGACACGCGATCACGTCGCAAGGTGCATCAATCGTGAAGTTAAAGCCGGACGCGGTTCGCCGCACGGCGGCGTTTATCTCGACATCGCATGGATCAAAGAGAAATTGCCGAACGCAGCCGAGCACATCAAACGCAAGCTGCCGTCGATGTATCACCAGTTCATTCAATTAGCAAATCTCGACATCACGACCACGCCGATGGAGGTCGGCCCGACGACGCATTACATAATGGGCGGCATCCGCGTCGATGCGGACACGCAGGCCTCGACGCTTCCCGGACTCTATGCCGCCGGCGAATGCGCTTCGGGCATTAACGGTGCAAATCGTCTCGGTGGCAATTCGCTTTCCGATCTGATAGTTTTCGGGAAACGCGCCGGCGAATACGCGGCGCAGTTTGCTAAAGAAAACGGTCATGGCAAGATCGACGAAAAACAAATCGAATCCGAAGCAAAACGTGCTCTCGAACCATTTGAACGCGAATCCGGAGAAAATCCATTCGGCATTCAAAACGATTTGCAGGACATGATGCAGAAGTTGGTGGGGATCGTACGTCTTGAAGACGAAATGCGGGAAGCTCTCGACGGTCTCGGCGGGCTCAACGAACGAGCGTCGAAATGTTCGATAACGGGCAACATCGATTTCAACCCCGGCTGGCACACCGCGCTCGATCTGCGAAATCTTTTGACCGTTTCCGAAGCGATCACCCTCTCCGCTATCGAACGCAAGGAAAGCCGCGGCGGACAGTTCAGAGAAGATTACCCGGATAAAGACCCTGAATTTGCTAAATTCAACATCGCCGTCAAAGAGGTGGACGGCGAGATGCAGATCTCTCGCGTGCCGCTGCCGGAAATGCCGGCGGAGTTGAAACAAGTGATCGAAGAGATGGGCTAGAAGAAGTAACCACGAAATTGCACGAAAGAGCACTAAAATGGGATTATTTTTTCGTGGTCTTTTGTGAGATTTAGTGGTTTCCAGTTTTATGCCAGAATTGCTTTTTAAAGACGAAGTGTACTCGATTGTTGGGGCGATGTTTGAGGTTTACAAAACGCTCGGTACAGGTTATTTGGAGGCAGTCTACCAAGAGGCCCTCGCGGTCGAATTTACTCAACGCAGAATTCCGTTTGAGAGGGAACACCAACTCTCGATCTTCTACAAGGACGTAAAATTACAAAAACGTTATTGTCCCGATTTCGTGTGTTTCGGTCAGATGATTTTGGAGCTAAAGGTGTTACCCAAGATGACAAAGATTGAGGTCGCTCAGCTTATAAACTACTTGAAAATTACGAAAATGAAACTTGGTATGCTCGCAAACTTTGGAAGTTCACCTCAACTCGAATGGAATCGATATATTCTTTAGTGTTTTTTCGTGAAATTTAGTGGTTTCTAATTCTTATGAAGGCAACATTCAGCATAAGACGCGGCGGGCGCGAGGGCGGTGAAATGGTCGATTATCAGACCGACATCACCGAAGGCATGGTCGTGCTCGACGCGGTGCATCAGATACAGGCCGAGACGGCGCCGGACTTGGCTTGCCGCTGGAACTGCAAGGCTGGCAAGTGCGGTTCGTGTTCCGCTGAGATAAACGGGATGCCGAAGCTGATGTGCATGACGCGGATGGACACCATCGACACTTCGCAAACCGTAACGATCGAACCGATGCGAGCGTTTCCGCCCGTCAAAGACCTGATCTCCGACGTGTCTTGGAACTACGAAGTTAAAAAACGAATTAAGAAATTCAAGCCGCGCGAGCCTGACGCTGAAGACGGAACATGGCGGATGCAGCAGGAAGACATCGACCGCGTGCAGGAATTTCGCAAGTGCATCGAATGCTATTTGTGCCAGGACGTTTGCCACGTCTTGCGCGATCACAATAAGCACGAAGAGTTTATCGGTCCGCGTTTTCTGGTCTATTCAGCGGCTCTTGAGATGCACCCGCTCGACACCGAAGACCGCACCTCAGACCTGAAAGACATGCACGGCATCGGTTACTGCAACATCACAAAATGCTGCACCAAGGTGTGTCCGGAGCACATTACGATCACGGATAACGCTATAATTCCGCTAAAGGAACGCGTCGTCGATGAGCATTACGATCCGCTGAAGAAACTAGTGAAGCTGTTCAGGAAGAAATGAAGTATTCGCACGAGTTGTGGTCAGAAAAAAGAAAGCTTGGCATCGCCAGGTATTTGATGTTTGACGGCATTCTGTTCACCGGCGGGCCGTTTGCCGTTGTGATGCAGGTTGTCGGATTTTTTCTTTTGCGGGACGAAGGGCAATCATTCGGCCAATATTTCATGGCACCGCGAACGTGGATGACATTTTTTTTTCACGCGACGCTTTTTGGTCTTATCATCGGCTTTATAAACTGGCGGCGGAACGAAAAAGCGTTTGCCCCGCGAGACGAAGACGGGCAAAATAATAGTTAACGTGGAGCGGTTATGTTCGAACTAAAACCTTTATCGCACGAAGCAATTTCGGCGGCGCTTGAAAAGGCGAACCGCTATCGGCTGTTGAACGAACCCGGCGCGGCCGAGAGTATTTATCTTGATATTCTTGCCGTTGAACCTGACAATCAGGAAG
>JBQTJB010000140.1:0-10547 GCA_052387555.1 Blastocatellia bacterium
TCGGTCTGTTATAGGATGTTAGGTACTTTTTCTTATCGTTATAGATCTCCCAGCGGCCCTGAGACACCACGTTTAGAAATCCGGCTTTTAATCTTGTCGCGTGGCCTTTTTGCACAGGCACGTTTTCCACCGGAATGTTATTAAGGTGGATGAGGTATTCGCCAGGAGCCATTAGATAGTATTTTTCCGTGATTACGGCGCTGCCCGAAAGGCTGCCTATGTATCTTTTGTCCGGCTGGTTCGTGACAGCAAAGTTTCCGACCCATTCGAGTCCCGAAGGGTAATCGGGAAAAACAAATTTTCCCTGCACACCTTTCATATTCGGAACCGGAGAAACAACCCACTTTTCAGCCGAGCGTCCCTTTCCCGGCGTTTCGCCGCTCGGAGAACTCGAAGTAGCGGCGTACCCATAGGCAGACATCTGGTCGCCGTGAGCGGTTTGGACGACAGCCAGCCCGGTCGCACCATCAACAGCCACCGGCTGGCCGATCTTCAACGTGGCGGCGATGTCCTTAGGCACGCTGATAGAAAAGATATTGTTCGTGGTGTTGTTTTTGTATGAGACGGCACCGCAGCACGGCTCGGCCGGATCCGGCTGGATGTTGATAATGCTGCAGCACGGTTCTGCAGGATCAGGCCGGACGGTCACATAAGTTCTTCCGGCCCCGTTTATCGCGGTGACTCTGCCCGATGATACGTTCACAGAATGATTCAGCCTGATAGTGCCCATATCCGCCGCGCTCGGCCTGAACTGGTAAAGCTGCCCGGTCGTTCGGTCGCGGACGGTAACGAGGCTCCTGGCGGAGTCGGTAAAGATCACACCGCAGCACGGTTCTGCTGGTTCGCCTTGCGCGAGAGCGCTACCGCAAATCCCAAACGCCAACAGAGCGAAAATGGTAAGCTTCATGAAATTCACCTCCGACAGTCGATTTTGCGCCTTAAGCTATCACACAAGCACCTCGTCCGCAACCTAAGGCAGCAACCGTTCGGGCCCCACTAATAGGACGCTCGACCCTGTTCAATCGCTGAGTAACTGGCAAGGCCCGCTCCAACGAGGTCACACTGACTCGAATATGTAAGTTAAGCCTGCTTGAGCCGATGATACTGCAGCTTTCAGCCAGCGGGAAAGTAGGTAGTCGCCGGGATTATTTTAGAAAAGCCTGCTCATTTCTGAGCGGGCTTTTTGCGTTAATGAAAATATTTTACGCAAAAACATTTCGATCATCCGTCATTCCCCTAAAAGCCGAGCCGATATCCGACCAATTTTGAACTTCAGCGGTTTGCTATGCGATAACGGATCTTTTTCCCCAGCCGGATATAAGGAAAGCTTTTGTCCGTCGGGATATGGCAAATACCCCGGTCGTTAAGTGAGATCTGTTTACTGTCGCAGCTACCGTCTATAAGCTTCTAAGGAGGTCGCTTATGAACTCGATAATTAAAGTCGCTTTGACACTGATATTCGTCAGCCTGTTTCTAGGCGCTCAGGGGTCAGCCCAGGCTCCAGTGTTATACAAGAATACAAATCTACGTGGTGATGTGCCAGAGAAAGCTGACCCGACAATTGTTCGGAGCAGGAATGTCGTTGTAGATGTTGCTCAATTGCGAAACAGACAGCGAATAACCTTGGCCGCTCCGCTTTTTGACGGGAAAACTGTAGTCTTGAGACGCGAAGGAATTGAAACCGAAAAAGAAGGCCTGATCTGGAGGGGCTCGATTGAGAGGCAGGCGGCTGGGAGAGCTACTTTCGCAATCGTCAATAACGTAGTTATTGGCAATATCGTAACTGGTGAAGGGAAAATGTATCAAATACGTTACATTGGTAACAGGGTGCATTCATTGCGCGAGATAGATCAGAGCAAGTTTCCGAATGAGGGAAAACCGGACGAAGGACGACGTACATCGGATCCGACGGGAGATACCTGCAGCAGCGATCCTCCAACTGATATTGACTCAATGGTCGTTTATACAGCGACGACCCGTGCTGCCGCCGGTGGAACTGATGCAATGCACGCGACTATCTTTTTGGCAGCTGAGGAGACAAATCAGTCTTATCTAAACAGCGGAATTGCGCAGCGATTGCGGTTGGTTCACCTCGCAGAAGTAAATTACGCGGAATCCGGTAGTTCTTTGACCGACAGAGATCGTCTTCGAGCCACGGCCGATGGCTTCATGGATAACGTCCACACGTTGCGAAATACCTTTGCGGCTGATGTGGTTATGCTGGTTGTCGAAAACCTTGAAAATTGCGGCAGGGCATTTATCATGAATCCCGTATCGAACGCATTCGAGGACCGCGGTTTCGGTGTTGTCGAGCGAAGCTGCGCAACGGGCAATTTCAGTTTTGGTCACGAGTTTGGCCATATTATGTCCGCCAGACACGACTGGGCCGCCGACAATACCAACAACAGCCCGTTTGTCTTTAACCACGGGTTTATTGATACGACCCCGACCGCACCGGCGACGCCGTGGCGAACTGTCATGGCGCTAAATGGCACTCCTGCCAGTACTCGCGTTATGTTTTGGTCAAACCCGAATGTAAATTTTCCTCCTGGAGATCCGATGGGCGTTCCGCCTCCGGGACCGCAAGAGTCGGACAATGCCCGTACGCTAAATAGTACGGCGTTGACCGTAGCAAATTTTCGATGCAGTTCGCCGGGGGTCGGAAACGTCTGGATGAAAGATACCTGGAACGATACTGGTGTCGAACCGAACCCGAATACAGCCGGCGAAGGCATGTGGCAGTCGCCATACATCTGGATCCGCAATGCTCAGGACGCCGCACTGACTCGGCAGCATGAGCATCAAAATCCGGAATTTGGTTCAACGAATTGGGTTTATACGAAGCTTCACAACGGGTCGTCATCAGCTCAGGATGGGAACTTGGAGATCTATTTTGCAAATGCCTCCACAGGACTTAGTTGGCCAACCGATTTTACCCTTCTATCGTCAGTTCCGGTTACGGGGTTTGCTCCGCTTTCAACACGAATTGTCGAAGCACAATGGTCCAATCTGCCGGGAACCGGACATTTTTGCATGATAGCTCGATGGGTATCGGCGACCGACCCGATGGCCACACCGGAGACGGCAAATATAGGCTCAAATACGCAGAACAACAACAACATTGTGTGGCGCAACGTTAATATCGTTGATCTAACGCCGGATGGTTCCGGCGACGCCGACATGATTTTCAGAAACACGACCAACCGCAGGGCCTCGCTTGCGTTTCGGATTACTTCGCCAGTTCGACGTGCAGTTCCGTCGTTCCTTGAAAATGGACGGATCACGGTTACGTTTGATCGGGAACTCTATGGAATCGTAAGAAAATCGTTCAAAAGGCAGCCGGGCGTCACACAGGAAGGAAATACCTTTATTGTGACGAATCCACGAGGAGCTCTCTTTGACAATATTGTGGTTCCGGCCCGGTATGAAGGAAAGGTGAAGATAGGCTTTAAGGCGAATGCTAATGCTCCGAAGCGACGTTACGAGGTCGTTGCGACACAATTTCATAACGATTTAAGGCAACGTCGTCGGGTGGTAGGCGGAGTCAGTTATGACGTTTACAACTATAAGCGCTGAAGGGAATTAAGGACTGAAAATTCTCAGGAGGAACACTTATGAGCAATGGAAAAGTCTGGAAACGACTGTCAATCTCGTCCCTTGTGCTATTTTTAATAATGCTTGGCGTTGTGATCGTGATCTTCTTGCGGAGTTCCACCACGATAGTTCTGCTCGTGCGGCACGGCGAGCGTAACGACACGGCATCCTGTACGCCGCCGACAAATAATCCGCCGCTTAACTCTGCCGGACAAACACGCGCGGATACTCTTGCCCACGTTACCGAGGACACGGGTTTGCAGGCAATCTATGCCAGCGAATTGTGTCGAACTCAGCAGACGGTACAGCCGATTGCGGACGATCTCGGCCTCACGGTAAATAATGTTAACCAACACGCGGCCGATGGCTCAGCAAATGTCGATGATCTCGTGGCGCAAATAAAAGCCGGCAACCAGGGTCAAAAAATTCTCGTTGCCGGACACAGCGAAACGGTCCCGCTAATAATTGAAAAACTCGGCGGCGGGACCGTGGCAGCAATTGGCGGCACCGAATTCGACAATCTCTATGTCGTTACCATCCATAAATGGTGGTTGCTCGGAACGCGAGTCAGAGTCGTGCGATTAAAATATGGCGTTCCTACTTAGTAACTGAATGTTCTCCCACAATCGCACGATCTCAGGTTATAGCTCCAGAGGAGAAGAATGTTGGTAGGATGACGTAAAAAAATACAAAAGCTACAAAGGACTGAGTATCTTCTCTTCGTTTACAAACATTTAGCTCCTCACGGGCCCGCCAAAAAGAAAATTTCGACAACATTTTGCCGGAAAGCTATAATTAGAGCGTGAGCTTTAGTTGGCAGCCCGCGATGAGCTTCGAGAAACTCTTCAAAATACTATCTTACGCGGCCGTTTTTTGCGGTTTTTTTTCGCTGTGGGTTTCGGGGACGTTCGGGATCGCCGGAACTGCGATTTTTTTCGCTGTAATGATCGCGGCATGGTTTTTGGAAGGCAAGCGATGGCAGGTATCGGAGCGTTTGGGCACGGTTCTGATAGTCCTGGCGATACCGGTTTATTATTTGCTGTGGCGTTGGCGTTTCTTTGATTTTAACAACTCCGAGACAATGCTCGCCGGCATTCTTGCCCGGCTGATCCTTACGCTGACGGCGATCAAGCTTCTGCAAAAAAAATCAGAACGCGATTGGATCTTCCTCTACATAATGTCTTTCTTTGAGGTTCTGCTTGCCGCCGGCCTCAGCATAAGCGCGCTTTATCTTGTTTCGTTCGTTGGCTACGTGTTTGTGATGGTCTGCACGATCATCCTGTTCGAGATAAAAAAAACCGACCGGCAGATTGAAGAAAAGGCCACAGTAAAACTAAAGCAAGACGGGGGATCGCGTTTATCGTTCGTTCCGGTTCGCCGCATTCCGGTTATCGCTTTTGCCTTACTTGCTTTTGTTATTTTGCTCGGGCTGCCGATGTTCTTTATGCTGCCCCGCGTCGGCGGTGCAGGTATTGGCGGAGGTTCGGGCGGAATTGCGACCTACTCCGGCTTTTCGGATTCGGTAAAACTCGGCGGTATCGGCCGCATTCAGGAGAACGATCAGGTCGTGATGCGCGTCCGCATGGAGAATAACGATCAGATTCGCGGAAATCTGCGTTGGCGCGGCGTTGCTCTGGACACCTTCGACAATCAATCGTGGAGCCGAACTAAATCGGCTTTTCGTGAAGCGAGAACAAGAAACGAGAACAATTTGATTCTGCTAGATTACGCATCCGGTCGCGACAGCCTGACACTGCAAACCATTTATCTCGAACCGCTTGACACGCCAGTCGTCTTCGGGCTCTCGCTGATCGTCGGCATTCAGGGAAATTTCCCGATGCTTTTCAAAGATACGCACGGATCTATTTCGTTCCAGCGTTCCGGCGAACGCATTACCTATAAAGCTTTGTCGGATACGGTTTTGCCGCCGATAGAAGAACTGCGTGCGGATGGTAATTTTTACGACAGCGATTACGGAAACTATCTTCAGCTTCCCCCAAAAATGGACGAGCGGATCGCAGTGCTCGCGGAGCAGATTGCCGCTAACTCGACGAATCGCTACGACACGGCAAAAGCCGTCGAATCGCACCTGCAAAACAGCTACGGGTACACGCTTGAACAAAAGGCGGGCGGCAGCGAACCGCTTGCCGATTTTCTGTTCAATGTTCGCGAGGGGCATTGCGAATATTTTGCGACGGCGATGGCGATCATGCTGCGGACGCAGGGGATAGCAACACGCGTCGTAAACGGTTTTCAGCAGGGTGAATATAACGAAACAGCGAATGTGTTCGTCGTTCGGCAACGCGAGGCACATTCATGGGTCGAGGTTTATTTTCCGGAGTCGAACGTTTGGGTTCCATTCGACCCAACGCCGTTTGCCGGCCGCGATTCAGCAACAGTCTCTGCCGGTCTTACGGCAAAGTTCGGTAAGTATTTCGAAGCTTTGGAGATGTTCTGGATTCAGTATTTCGTCGCCTTTGATAATCAGGAGCAGCGTTCGCTTTTTACATCCATACGCCGCAGCGTCTCTGATTACCAGTCAAAAACATCTTCTTGGATCGACTATGTCCAACAATCGCTTTCAAAATGGTGGAGCGATGTTCGCGGCGATCGCGGCCTGGAATCGAGCGTGGTTGCTATCGTTTGGGGCGTCGGTTATCTGCTCACGGCATTTTTTGGTGCTTTGCTCTTTGTTTGGCTGTACCGAAAAGCGTTAAAATGGAAGGTTTGGCAGTGGTTCATTGATCGGCTCTATCACAAACGGCGTGATTCGGTGGTGGAATTCTATGACCGAATGCAGCGCGTGTTGGCAAACAAAGGTTTTACTCGCGAACCGCATCAAACGCCGCTCGAGTTTGCGTTCGCGGTCGGTGTGCCTGAGGCTGTCAAGATAACCGAGAAATACAATCGCGTGCGGTTCGGAGAGATGCTTTTGTCGCGGGACGAATCAGCCGAGATCGAGAACTGGCTGGAAGAAATTTCCACCGCAAAGACGCAGCGGAGCGGAGAGAAATCATAAGATTAAACTCTGTCTTTGCGGTGAATATGTTTTATGAAGAAAGTTGGATTTGTCAGCCTCGGTTGCCCGAAGAATCTTGTCGATTCTGAGGTGATGATGGGACAGCTTGCCGAGGCAGGCTACGAAATTACGAATAATGCCGAAGAGGCCGACACGGTTGTCGTCAACACGTGCGGGTTTATCGAGTCCGCTAAACAAGAATCGGTCGATGCTATTCTTGAAGCGACGCGTTGGAAAACTAACGGCAAGGCTAACCGCGTGATAGTTGCCGGCTGCCTAGTCGAACGCTATCGCGACGATCTGATGAAGGAGCTTCCCGAAGTTGACGCATTTATCGGAACTTCGCAGGTGAACGACATTCTCAAAGCCGCAGACGACAAGTTTGACGCGAAGCAGCTTACGATCACGCCGATCGGCAACAAAACAGCAACATATCTTTACGACGAATACACGCCGCGAATGCGGGCTACGAACGCGCACACCGCCTTCATAAAGATCGCCGAGGGCTGCGACCGTCCGTGTGCGTTTTGTTCGATTCCTGCTATGCGCGGTTCGTTCCGCTCGCGACGTTTTGGCTCGATCGTCGAAGAGGCGAGAATGCTGGCGAAGCAGGGCGTGAAAGAGCTGGTTTTGATCGCACAGGATTCGTCCCGCTATGGCGAAGATCTCGGCGAGGTCGATGCACTGGCGGCATTGATCCGCGCGCTTGGCGAGATCGAGGAAATCGAATGGGTACGCGTCATGTACGCCTACCCGACGCATATCTCCGATGCATTTCTTGCTGCAATTGCCGAGACGCCGAAAGCCGTCAAATATCTCGACATGCCGCTGCAGCACGCTTCGCGAAATGTTTTGAAATTAATGAAACGCAGCGGGAACCGGGAGAGTTTGGAAAAATTGATTTGTCGCGTGCGTGAAAAAGTTTCAGGGATAGCGATCCGTACAACTTTTATCACAGGATTTCCGGGCGAGACCGAAGAAGATTTTGAAGAACTGATAAAGTTCGTGCAGAATTGCCGATTCGACAATCTCGGTGTATTCACTTATTCAGATGAAGAGGGAACACCCGCTTTCGATCTGCCGGGCAAGGTCGATGCAAAGATCGCCAAACAGCGTCGAAACCGCTTAATGAAGGAACAGGCAAAGATCAGCAAGCAGCTAAATAGATCCAAGATCGGCAACACCTACAAAGTTCTTTTCGAGGGGCTTTCTCAGGAATCCGATCTTCTTTTCCAGGGCCGTCTCGAAGGCCAGACACAGGAGATAGACGGTTACATTCTTATCAACGACATGCCCGGTGACTTGGAGCCTCGCATCGGCTCAATATACGACGTGCGTATTACCGAAGCCCACGACTACGATCTCATCGGCGCGATCGTCACGGCGTGAGTTATGGACGATTGCGACAATGTTGGTACCACCTTGTTCCGGCTGGGACTACCTTGTCTAGTGTTACAATTAAGTTCTCAATATTCCCCGTAGGTGTTATCGGCAGTTTCGAGTAAACGCTTAGCTTCTGTCCATTTTTGAGGACGCCTTGATATCCCGCACAAATAAAGATTGGCCTATCTTTAGCGGTAGTAAAAACAAAATCGGTTCGTTCTCGATCAGCTGGGGAATTGGCAAGAAATACTGAAGGGACTTCTGCATCCACAAAGTCAAGCCCGGCGTTTATCGGCGTTCCATCCGTTAATTGCATTCTTCCCCGAACTGTGACCACTCCGATTGGCGGTATCTCAAAGTTTAGGTCGAGTTTAGTTCCCAGGCCGAGGTGAAGTATCGTGGCGTCACGAATCGACTTTACGCCGGGATAGTAAAACGTGGTCAGCGGATTCCAGAAATTTTCAGCCCCCAGCCTTAAAACATACTTTCCCGGCTTAAGATGATCAAACGCGAAACCGCTCTTGCCATCCTCAGTATTGACTCGTCGAAAAGAACCATACGAAAATCCCTGAAGATTATGACTATCGACGAGGCCATTAGAAGCGTCAAGTAGGTTGAAAATAGGATGCCAATCATTTGAACCTGATGAGTAGATGCCGGATATTCGAGCGGAAAGTGAAGTGCCAAAATTTATTCTCGTACCACAGAGCCAACCTTCGCTCTTACTAGACTGAAAATCGCGTTCATCGGTTTCTCTTACTCCTCTGTAATTGTCATCCGGCATATAACCGTCTGGATAGTTCACCGCTACTTTGTATTTACCCTTCGGGAGATCTTCAAATTTGAAGTCTCCGCTAGTATCAGTCTTTGCTGAAAAAAGATCGAATTCCGTCGATGCAGTTACCTTCACATTGGCAAATCCGGTTCCATCCGGGCGAGTGACTTTACCGAAGAGGATCGGCTGACGCTTACCGTCCAAAATGGATAATACGTTGTTAATTGACTGAATTTTCTGCGTCTCGGTCAACCCTTCCAAAGACAATCTAGAAAAGCGGCGAGCTGCGCTGCCATCCGCGGCGATTGCAGGGACACCGAAGATGTAGGTCGCTCCAACAACTAGGTCATGAACACATCCGGGTTCGTATTCGGTTACAAGTTTGAGGTTGTTCTCAGAAGACCCGTGAATGTCTTTGATCTTTGCGACCGCTAAGAAGATCTTTCCATACGTCGCACCGGATTGCTCATTATCCAATGCTTCGATTCGTCCGACGAAGTAATTCTGATCGGGAAAACGTGCGAAATAGCAGTAGGTTGATGGACTGTACGGCGTGTTGCGACATCCGGGCTGCGCGTTTGCAACTGAACACGCAAGAGCTGAGACTGTAACGAACGAAGTGATCCTTGATATGTTCATACTCGATTGCCGATATGATTCGGCGAGAAGAGGTTTAAGTTGCATTGTCAGAAGAGACTCCTCCCCCAGATACAGCGCAGAACGAACTTTGAAGACGCTTAAATAAATCTAATCACAGATTAACAAAGATTGCGCAGATAAGAAATTGATCTGAATCGGCGTAATCTGCGGTTACCTGCGGCTAAATCATCTCTAAAAAGTGCTTCGACGCCAAGAACTACATTAGCTTTGCGGTTCGCTATCGCCCTTGCTCACGCGCAGGCTTCTGCAACTATTTTGTGAGTCGGTAAATCAAAATCGCGGCGCGTTTTGTCAGCATCGGCATTGTGTCTATTTGTGCCCATTCGCCTTTCGCATGTGAATTCTGCCCGCCGCCGATGCCGATGCCGTCGAGGCCGGGAATGATTCCTGAGATGTATGCGATATCGCCCGCTCCGCGTTCGCCCGGATCGAGAGCCTCGACCGAGCCAAAACCGAGGTCTCGGCTTACCTGATCGAGTTGCCTCATGAGAGCGTAGTTTCCCTCGACCGGAGTCATTGCAGGGATACCATCCTGAAATGTGATTGCCGACTTTGTTCCCGGCAAACTTTTTGCGACGATCTCTCGCATTTTTGCTCGCGCGGCTTCTTTTTGTTCTTCGCTGATAAATCGCAGATCGCCATTTACGACGACCTTTGCCGGAACTACGTTGGTTTTTCCGCTTGCCGAGCCGTCGGCGTCTTTTATAGTAATTGTCGTGCCGCCGAGAAATAATGACGGGTTAAAAGTCAGATACTTTTCGCCGCCCAGTTTTTCGCGGAATTCGTTCAGTATGCGCGACGCTTCAAAGATGGCGCCGTTGCCCATAGATTCTTTAAAGATCTGACTCGAATGTCCGGTTTTTGCCTCGATCTCCAGCGTCCACGAACTTGCGCCGCGTCGCCCGACCGTCGCCGTATTCCTTACTGTTCCTTCGAAACTCAAGGCAAGATCGCTGCGTTTTGCGGCTGCGATCATGTCACCGCGGCAAACGGCAACGGGTTCGCACGAATCTTCCTCGTCGCCCGTGAACATCAATACAATTTTTGTGTCTTTCAGCAAACCGGCAGCGTGCAAGGCTTTCAGCGCGTATAGAGCGATCACATTGCCGCCTTTCA
>JBQTJB010000141.1:0-2970 GCA_052387555.1 Blastocatellia bacterium
AGCCCTCGCGCGCTTCCCTTGCGCCCTCCGTGACGGCTCCGTCCCACGCTGTGTCTATCGCTTCCCCATCCAAGCCGTCCTGCACAAAAAATCTCGCGTCTTCGCCCGTTAGAACAGCTCGGTGCAAGTGTGGCGAGATCTGCTCGATCGGCGTCCAGATCATATACTTTCGAGGTTCCCTGCCCTCTGCCTTTGCTTCGGAAAGGCGGTACTCGATCATCGATGTGGTCGTCGGGTTTTCGCTCTTAAGGCTGGCGATGCTCGGAAACGTGATCAGCTCGTACAGGAGCCATACGCTGACGGCTCCGACAAGGATCAGGAAAAGCAATTTTGTCCAATACCACATGAATAAGTTATGAGTTTAGGGTGATGAATGGTGAGTTAGAAAATGATAATTGATAATTTGTCGTTCATCTTTGGTCACTCCCATTTCTTCATTTTCCATTTTCCATTTTACATTTTCCATTTACAATAGTCGCTATGGCTCAAAACGAAAATGTCGTTGCAGTTATTTTGGGTGGCGGCGCGGGTTCGCGGCTGTTTCCGCTGACGCGTGAGCGGTCGAAACCGGCAGTTCCGCTTGGTGGAAAATATCGCTTGATAGACGTGCCCGTGTCGAACTGCATTAATTCAAGCATCACGCAGATCTTCGTACTCACGCAGTATAATTCGGCATCGTTAAATCGCCATATCTCGCAGACTTACAGATTTTCCACCTTTTCGTCCGGTTTTGTCGAGATCTTAGCCGCCGAACAGCGAAAGGACAGCCCCGATTGGTTTCAGGGCACTGCCGACGCCGTGCGGCAGATTCTGCCGCACCTTCGCGATTGGCGCGTGAAGACGCTTCTTATACTTTCTGGCGACCATCTCTATCGAATGGACTACCGCAAATTTCTTCAGCGTCATTACGATACCAATGCCGATGTGACCATCTCGGTAATTCCCTCGAAACGCGAAGAGGCGGAAGGTTTCGGCCTGCTAAAAACCGAGGGTGACGGAAAGATAATCGAGTTCAAGGAAAAGCCGAAAGGCGAAGCCCTGGAAGCAATGCAGGTGGATACGACACAATTCGGGTTGACGAAGGAAGAGTCCGAAAACAGGCCGTTTCTTGCGTCGATGGGCATTTATGTATTCGATTACGCAAAGCTGATCGAACTTCTGGCAGCGGACACCACCGCAGTCGATTTCGGCGGAGAGATAATTCCGGCCGCGATCAAAAACTACAACGTTCAGGCACATCTGTTCAACGGTTACTGGGAAGATATCGGAACGATCCGCGCATTTTACGATGCGAATCTCGATCTGGCTTCGCCATTGCCAAAATTCAATTTCTTCGACACAGAGGCACCAATCTATTCACGCAGCCGGTATCTGCCGCCGTCAAAACTTCACGGCTGCGATATCGATAATTCGATGGTCAGCGAAGGCTGCATATTGAACGGCGTGTACGCCCGGAAATCGATCATCGGCTTGCGAAGCCGGCTCGATTCCGGCGTGCGGATCGAAAACTCGATCATCATGGGTTCCGACTTTTTCGAATCGATAGAAGAGATCAAAAGCAATATCGATCGGGGGACACCGCACATTGGGATCGGGCAAAACACTTTGATCCGCCGCGCGATCATCGACAAGAACGTTCGTATCGGCAAGGATGTAAAACTGTTGAATAATTCAGGAGTCGAAAACAAGGATGGCGATAACGGATCATACTACATCCGCGAAGGCATAATCATTGTACCCAAAGGCGGCGTCGTACCGGACGGGACCGAAGTATAAGTTAGTCCAAAATTCTGTTTAATTTCTGATCCGTTTTTCGGCCACGACGTAGCTTTCGCGGGCGCGAACAGCAACTTTCTCCTGATCAACGCGGACTTTAATTCGTCTCGTCTTTCCGGGCACGGGTTCGTCCTTAGGATAATAGCCGATGCTGTAAAATTCGCGTAGTTCGCTGGCGATATGCCTGAACGCATTGTTCAGGTTAAAAACGGAACTCGCTTCATACATTGTTCCGCCTGTTCGAAGGGCCAGTTTATCAAGGTATTCTCTGGCATGTTCGTATTCGGCTGAAGTAGTTCCTTTATTATCGGGAGTGGCGATCACGGGACCGGGCATGGGAAACGGTTGCTTGCCGCTCGTCGGCGTTATTGGCGGCGTCCCCCGCGGCACGCTGTTCGGCGGAGTGACGACCGACTTGTTTTTCATAGCCTGAACATCCGCGAACGTATCGTACCTGATCGGGTAGATCAAAGCGTCAAGTTCCAGCGCATCGCGAAGATTTTCCAGATCATGAGATTTTCGGCTGGTTGTGTCTACGCCGTCGGTGAATAACACTATGGCTTTACGTCCCGTAATCTTTCTCATGCGGTCGTTCATCGTCAGATCCACGGCTTCGTAAAGACTGGTGCCGGTCGAGATCTTTGTCTGCCGTATCGCTCGATAAATAGTTCCGCGGTCGCTCGTTGCCTCGCATAGCATATGAACTTCTTCGTCAAACGAGATAACAATTACCTTATCTTCCGGCCTGAGCTGGTCGATGAAAGCGATAGCGGCGGATTGAATCTCTCCGATCTTGAAAACCGTCGAATAACTCATGTCTAGGACGAGCGCGACCGTGAATGGCTGGGCCTCGTTTTGAAAATGAGCTATTTCCTGAGGAAAATTGTTGTCGAAAACGCTGAAATTCTCTTTCGTCAGACCGCCGACAAAGCGGTTTTTTCGGTCGATAACGCGAACCGGAATGGTAACCAGCCGCGTGTCTATCGAAATGATCTCGTCGGATTCTTCGGCAACAACTTCGGGTTCGTTTTTATTTTCGACAGGCGGAGTCGGTGAGGCCGTTGGCTGGACGGGGCGTTGATTCGTTCTTTCGTTGGGCTTTGACGGCGAGACGCGCCGGGATTGAGAAAACGCGGTGTCTAGACTCGCAAAAACTAGAACCGACCAGAGAAGTACAATTGATGCTTTCATTGC
>JBQTJB010000142.1:0-13516 GCA_052387555.1 Blastocatellia bacterium
GTTCTTTATGATCTTCTGCTGTGTGTTCATTACCAACATTCTCCTTTTTGTTTTGCCTTTGAATCAGGATGGGGCATGCCCCATCCTGATTCAAGTAAGAATGTCAGATAAAGTTGTGACTAATACATCTGAAGCTGAGAGCCATCCGGCAAGGTAACGGTTCGTCGGTCACTAGCGTCTACCTGGGACACGCTAAGAAACGTTCCGTCTTCCAAAAACCTTATTTCGAGCAGTCTGAAGCGATTTGCTTTCGATTATAAACTCATGGCCCTTAAATATAATTCGCAAATCTCCTTTTCTACTTCGATCATGGTCATCATCCTTAGTAAGGTTTGTTACATGTTCGTTTCTCCCAAGTAGCTTTCGAAGCTTAATTTCTGCGACGTACCCAAAGATTATTCCGCGCAGACTTCCATTACCAAAAATAGCGCGACTCAATTCGTCGATGGTAATACTCCATAACTCCAGAATATTTGGCATGGTATCAGTTTATTCCGTGCGCTCAAAGATCCCCGCCGCGCCCATGCCGCCGCCGACGCACATTGTGACCATTCCGTAGCGGGCGTTGCGGCGTTTGAGTTCCTGCAGTAATGTCGCGGTCAGCTTCGCACCGGTGCAGCCCAACGGATGGCCGAGAGCAACCGCGCCGCCGTTTACATTCACTTTTGACGGATCCATTTCGAGTACCTTCATTACGGAAAGTCCCTGTGCCGCAAACGCCTCATTTAGTTCAATGACATCGATCTGATCGAGTGTCAGGCCGGCCAGTTTCAAAGCCTTCGGAATGGCATAGACCGGCCCGATGCCCATTTCCTCGGGCAAACACCCGGCCGTCGCAAACGAAACAAAACGTGCAAGCGGCGTCAGGCCTAGTTCCTTTGCTTTGTCCATCGACATTACGACCGCCGCCGCCGCGCCGTCCGACATCTGCGAAGAATTTCCCGCCGTCACCGTTCCCTGTGCGTGAAACACAGGTTTCAGTTTTGCAAAGCCTTCCGGCGAAGCGTCGTATCGCGGCCCTTCGTCCGTATCGAATACAACCTCTTTGCGGCGAACACGACCCTTCTCGTCGAATTCATCGACGTGAACGGTGACGGGGACGATCTCGTCCTTGAATTTGCCCGCCGCAATCGCCGCCGCCGCTTTCTGGTGCGAGCCGAGCGAAAACTCATCGGCCTGTTCGCGCGTGATCTCGTATTTGCGTGCGAGATTCTCCGCCGTTAAGCCCATGTTCAAATAATAGTCGGGATAATTATCGACAATTGCCGGATTCGGCCTTACGACGTTGCCGCCCATCGGGATCATCGACATTGTCTCCAACCCGCCGGCAACTATCACATCCGCACCGCCGGTTGCGATACGATCAGCCGCCAAAGCTATAGTCTGCAAGCCCGACGAGCAGTAACGATTCACCGTCATCGCGCTTGTCTCCACAGGCAAACCCGCCGCGATCATCGCCGTCCTCGCAACGTTCATTCCCTGCTCGGCCTCGGGGAACGCGCAGCCCATTATCACGTCCTCGATTTGGTTTTTATCCAAACCTTCGGCCCGGTTTACCGCTTCTTTTATCGCCGCCGCACCCAGATCATCCGGCCGCGTATTCTTCAACGTGCCCTTCGGCGCCTTCCCCACAGCCGTCCGCACGGCCGATACGATTACTGCTTCTTTCATATGTTTATGCTTCAACCTTAAATTGATGACCAATAATGTACGTCTTTTCGTTTTTGCTCTCTCGACTAAAAATTCTGTATTTGCCCGGAATGAGGTCAAATTCTAATCTTTCGTAAAGAGGCTCTAAACCAGACTCAGTCGCCGCAAATAGCACGACCGGACTGGATTTGACGTCAAAAAGTTCTGCTGTCGATACATCAGCCAGAGTGGCCAATATTTCATGTTCCTTCAGGACATCAAGCTCCGAGTCGGCAAATCCCCATTCAACTAGATCTCCGCCCGACTTGCCCACAGAAGGAATCCATGATGTCGCATGCCCTACAATACTCACCACGAGCCCAAAACCATCACCTACGGTTATCACTCCTGACCAGGCGTTGATATCACAAGCCCGATCGTAATCAGTAGCTATGTCCAAGCCCCAACGACTCTCAGCGTCAACGATTCTCCCATTCGATGGGGCTTCACTTCCTTCCCAAAACGGCAAAAGGCGCTTCTCCATTACTATGAGCGGGCCACCGTCACAAGTTATCCATGTCTGACTCAATTCCACGCCAAGTTCTCCGACCAGCGAGCACTATATGGCTTCTGCCTTTCGCTTGATGGCCTTCAGCATTTCCATTCTTATCAATCCGCTGAACGGTTGAATGAACGTCCAATAAAATCCGAAACTACGGCGGCTGCCTTCGTCGAGGCATTTGATCCGCGTTTCGGTTGTGAGCCGCGTATTTTCGCCGTCAGCATCCAGCGAAAAGTTCCAAGCGGCTTTTGCGTAGCCGGTCGTGTCGAACTTTTTGAAACTCTCGGCGTCTATGTTTTTCAGGCCGCCTCGAAGCGTCCAAAATTTTCCGACGAGGCCTATGACCATTTCCTTGTTCAGTGTCTCGCCGAGCATCTGAAACTTTGATCCACCCAAATTACGAAGCGTCAGATTCCCGACCGACATGCCCCGAAGACGCATCAGCCAGCGAATAACAAACGATACGCTAAAATCCACCTCATTTGCCGCACGATAGGTTTCGGCAGCGCCCGCACGGATCGCAATATCATGCGTTTCCACAAAGTCGTACTCGGATAAAAATTCGTCTATCAACATTTCTGCCCCATGTGCCCCATCTGACACGTTCTTGCAACCCATATGTTTTCAATGGTTTGCCTGCCCCGTTTTGGGGCACTATTTGTTCAAAATACGGCCTCAAAGTGCCCCATCCCGGGCAACCTCTTTATTCCGAAAACACGTCGTTAAGTGGTCGTTCACCATGCCTGTTGCCTGCATAAACGCATACATTATCGTCGAGCCGACAAAGTTGAATCCGCGTTTTTTTAGGTCTTTCGACAACGCATCCGAGATTTCCGTCTTTGCAGGCACATCCGACATGATTTTGATCTTATTGACTTTCGGCTTATCGCCGACAAAAGACCAGATGTATTTGTCGAACGAGCCGAACTCTTTCTGCACTTTCAGGAACGCCTTCGCATTACTGACAGCCGACGCGACCTTCAACCGGTTGCGGATGATGCCTTCGTTCTGCAAGAGCTTCGAACATTTGGCTTCGCTGTATCGAGCCACTTTTGCCGGATCGAAATTATCGAAAGCCTTTCGATAATTTTCCCGTTTTGCGAGGATCGTGTCCCAACTCAAACCGGCTTGCGCTCCTTCCAAAATCAGAAATTCAAAGAGCCCGCGGTCGTCATGCAGCGGCACGCCCCATTCCGTGTCGTGGTAATGGATCGAAAGTTCGTTTGTTGCCCAGCCGCAGCGTTTCATCTCTTTTTCGATATATACAAAGTTTTTTCTATCTGAGCGTGGACGAGTCCTTCCTTATCTTTCAATTCGACCTCGTAGATCCTATCGACAGACTTTGCGGATTCGGCCAATCGCTTGACCTCTTCGATCTCATCGTTAGAAAGATTGAAATCCGCGTAAAGCGTCGTCTTGCCCGGCTTCCTGAATCGAATCTTTGCCGACTTGTCCCAGACGATATATTCCGGCCCAAGAATCCTGATCAACATCAGCATATAGATCGGATCGACGCTGGCGTATATGCTGCCGCCGTAGATCGTCCCGACATAATTTCGCGTTCGCCAATTCAAAGGCAGCTTGATGCGAATCTCGCGAAAATCCTTCGCAACAAATATCAGGCGTCCGCCCGTTCCGCGATACGCCGGGAAAAAATTAAATCCCCAACGAAACACGCGACTTTTAAAACTTTCGGCCATTATTCAAAGAACTAGTTTGGAAATCCGTCCGCTTCCATCACGCGTTTCGCCTGTCTTATGTGACGTTTCGAATGCTCGACCAGCACCGTCAACGCGTCATCAAACTTGTAAGTAAACACCGCCAGAAACGGCGAGGTCACAACGGTCTTTTCCAGATCAATACTGGAACACGCCTCAACTTTCTTATTTACCTCTGAAATATGCTTGGCAAACTTATTTACGATATCGCCGTCAATGTCGCTCGGCGGCACGATCGACTTCGACGGAGCTTTCGCTTTCTTAGAATCTTCGGAAACCGCATTTACCAAAAACCGTCCGCCCATTCCTGTGAATGGCGACCAGTTTTCCCAAAACGAATTCTTGCGGTTACCAGAAGCGAGCCGTTCAAACTCCGGATCAAACTCATGATTTGTCTTGATAATATGATCGAGGCACTGCCCGACGCTCCAGCTTTTCTCCGCAGGTTTCCAATTGAGTTGCAATTCGGTCAGCGAACCAAATGAGGCACCCGCATCTTCGGCGACCACCGTCATCGCTTTCGTTACTTCCTTGATTCTGTCGCTCATAGTTTTCTTCCGTTCTCTAACGCGAAAAACTTCCACGATACGATTGTTAATTCCGCAGCGGTTTGCCGGTTTTCAGCATAGCCGCGATCCGATCCTGGGTTTTGCGCTCGCCGCATAAGCTAACGAATGCCTCGCGTTCCAGATCGATCAGGTACTGCTCCGAAACATGCGACTGGTGGTTTATATCGCCGCCGCTCATAACCTTTGCGAGTTTTTTTCCGATAAGCTCGTCGTGACCCGAAATAAAACCGCCGCTCTTCATCATGTGCAATGCGAGCTTCATTGCGGCCTGAGCCGATTCGCCTAAGACCAGTATGTCTTCACGCGGAACCGGCTGCACGTAACCAGACGCGTCGAGGTTCAAAACTTCCTGTTTGGCATCGGCTATGAGACGGTCGCCGTTCATTGAGATCGAATCGGAGTCCCGCAGCAAGCCCCACGATTTTGCCTCTTGCGCCGATGTCGCAACCTTGCCCATTCCGAGCAGCTCGAAAGTCTTTTTCAAAAAAGCGAGCGGGTCGGCATCCGGAGCTTTTTGCGCCGCGTCCATCGCCCGCATCGTCATTTCCTTAGTACCGCAGCCTGCCGGAATTAACCCGACGCCGACCTCGACCTGTCCCATATAGGTTTCCGCGGCGGCCCTCGCGTGATTGCCGTGCATCGAAATTTCGCATCCGCCGCCTAGTGTCAGTCCATATGGAGCCGTCACCACAGGTTTTGCCGAATACCGGAGCCGCATCACGGCTTTTTGAAGAGCGGCAACCATCAGATTGATGTCGTCCCATTCCTCTTCTTGAGCGGCCAGCAGCAGCATCATTATGTTTGCTCCGGCCGAGAAATTCCCGCCCTGATTGCCGACGACAAGCCCGACGAAATTCTTCTCTACCTCGTCGATCGCCGCATTCATCATCGTAACGGTATCGCCGCCGATCGAGTTCATCTTTGAATGGAACTCGAGACACGCAACGCCGTCGCCAATATCGATCAGCGACGCACCTGGATTCGTCTTGATCGTACCCGTGCGTTCTTTCACCGATTTGAGGATCGTCACGCCTGGACGATCCGGCATCGGTTTATAACCGCCGTTCACAAGATCGTAAAAGAAATGCTCGCCGTTCTCTTTTTTGTAAAAGCTATTCGCTCCTGACCCAAGCATTTTCTCGACACTTGTCGGGACGGTTTGGCCTTCTTTTTTCATCCGCTCGACCGATTCGGCAACGCCAATCGCATCCCACGATTCGAAAACGCCGATCTCCCAGCCGAAACCCCATTTGATCGCATTGTCGACCTCAACGATCGTGTCCGCGATCTCGGGAATTCGATTCGCCGAATAACGACAGGTGCGTGACATTGTTTTCCAAAGAAATTCGCCCACATTGTCTTCGCCCCAAACAAGTTTTTTCAGCCGTGCAGGTATGTCTTCGATCTGCTTTGCTGCGTCGAGCGAAGGGAACCTTGTCTTTGTCTGCGGTTTGTATTCGAAGGTTTTCAGATCCAACTCCAAGATAATGCGTTTGCCCTCATCATCCGCCGATTTCTTGAAGAATCCGCCTTTAGTTTTGTCGCCGAGCAGTTTTTTCTCTAGTAACGTTTTGATCAGATCGGGCAGTTGAAAAACTTCGCGGTCCTCGTCGTCTGGAACGGCCGGATATAGATTTGTTGTGACGTGCGCAGTTACGTCCAGCCCGACAAGATCGGATGTTCTGAAGGTCGCCGACGAAGCATGGCCGATGGCTTTGCCGGTCATCTGGTCGACCTCCGTCGGGGTAAATCCCATTGCAATCATCTCGTGGATCGTGGCCATCATCCCGAAAACGCCGATGCGGTTGGCGATAAAATTAGGGCGGTCTTTTGCCGGAACGACACCCTTTCCAAGCCGTTGATCGAGAAAACCTGAAACCTTGCATGCGATCTCGCCGCTGGTTTTCGAGCCCGGAATCACCTCGACAAGCTTCATGTACCTCGGCGGGTTGAAAAAATGTATTCCGACAAAATGCTGTTTGAAATCTTCGGAGAATGGCTCGGCGATCGAATCTATGGGAATGCCGCTGGTGTTCGATGCTATCACTGCTCCCGGCTTGCGGTGTTTTTCAACCTCTGTGAAAAGCTTGTGCTTTATATCGAGATTTTCGACCACCGCTTCGATCACAAAATCACAGTCTTTTATCTTCGCAAGATCATCTGTGAAGTTGCCCGTCTTTATCAGTTTCGAGTTATCACCGAGCATGAATGGCGCAGGCTTGAGCTTTTTCGCCGCTTCGAAAAGCGAGTTGACTATGCGATTACGAACTGCGGGCGTTTCGAGTGTCAATTCTTTCTTTTCTTCATCAGAAGTCAGCTCTGATGGAGCAATATCTAATAACAACGTAGGGATTCCCGCGTTAGCAAGATGCGCGGCAATGCCGGCTCCCATTGTTCCCGCTCCTAACACTGCGGCTTTTCCAACATTAAACTTTTGTCCGATTGCGATCGGTTTTTTTTCCTCTGCAGCAGCTTTTCCGGTATTTGTCATTTCTTTATATCTCTTGGTTTTTCTTGTCGTTTGAGTGAGAAGAATTATAACTGAATGAGCATTCATTCAGCAAGTTACTTTTTCGAAATCGGGCGATTTAAGACTTTCGCCTGTTTCTTTCGAGGATCATGCTAAAGGCCAGCGATTTGTCTCGAAGCTCTTTCGTCAATGCCTTGGTGTCATCTTCATTTTTAGAATTTTTTATCTTTTCCCGCAATACGGCTATCTCTTTTAGCCATTCAACCTCTTCTGGAACAAAATCATTTGCCTTTAGGATCGAAAATCCCATCCGCACTTCTTCAGGGGTGTTGAAATACGCATCGAGATCGAGCGGTTTGCCTTTGCCTTCGAGATTGTCGAATTCGCCTCTGGCAATTGCCTGTCGGATCATTTCTTCGATGGCACTTTCTATTGACACACTTCTATCCTGAATTTACGAAAAGTCTCTTGACAGGTTTCGAAAATCGTCGGATACTTCAACTCGAATTCAACCAGCGAAGCATCTTTGATCCGGAAAGGGTTTTCGCCCTTCTCCCGCTTTGCTAGAACCGTAAGAAAACCCATAAAAACTCGGAGATGGATAAAATGAAAACTCTACTCTTTTCTGTACTGATTTTAGCACTCTTGAGCGTTTCGGCCGCCGCGCAAACGGGCACTTCCACCAATGGAACAACTACCGAAAAGCCTAAACCCGTAATTTTCCGCGCGACAAAGGATCAGATCAAGGAAGTCCAAACAAAACTGAAGACCGCGAACCTTTACAGCGGCGAGGCCACTGGCAAACTAGACGATGCGACCCGCTCATCGATCAGATCGTGGCAGAAAGGCAACGGACTAAAGGAAACTGGAACCTTAAACCGGGCAACGCTCGAAAAGATGGGCATTGAGCTTACCGAAAAACAAAAAACGATTCCGATATCGGAAAATTCATACGCTTCTGCCGAAACCAATAAAAAACCAGCCAAGGTAGAAAAGACCGTTATGAAAACAACGGCTGCCTCGACAGAGCCAAAGCCGAAGAAAACCATATTTCGTGCGACCAAGGATCAAGTAATGGAAGCACAAAAGATATTGAAGGGCGGCGGAATGTACGTCGGTGAACAAACCGGAAAGCTGGATGACGCAACCCGAGCAGGCCTAAAAAAATATCAGGAAGCCAATAGTCTGAAAGTAACAGGCACGCTGAACCAGGTAACGCTCGAAAAAATGGGCGTCGAGTTGACGGATAAGCAAAAGGCCGACGCTGCTGATTCTAACAAATAACCGATGGCAGAAACACGACCGGTAGGGAGTGTGCGGATTTGTCAAAACCGGGAGTGGTAACGACGGGTTCTAGCAAGTAGAAGCCGACAAGTGTGATGCACTTACAATCGGTCGTGTTTTTGTCTATGCCGATAATATGAAATTCACATTGGCCTTTTTTATTGCTCTCGTCTTTGCTTTTCCTACGGTTGCTCAATCGGAAGCCCAAAAGACCAGGATTGCCACCGACATCCGCGCGGTCATGAACCAACAAGCTGCCGACTGGAATAAAGGCGATATTGAAAGCTTTATGCGCGGCTATTGGAACTCCGAAAAACTCGTTTTTGTTTCTAATCAGGTAACGCGCGGCTGGCAACCGACGCTCGATCGTTATAAAAGGACGTACAGCTCACGAGATAAGATGGGTCAACTCACGTTTTCAGACCTCGAAATAACTGTTCTTTCAAAAAAAGCTGTCGTCGTTCTGGGAAGTTGGTCATTGGCACGCGAAAAGGACAACCCGAACGGCAAATTCACCCTTGTCTTCCGCAAATTCAGGGACGGCTGGCGCATCGTCCACGACCATACTTCGTAAATAGGTATCGGTTGAAGGAGAACTAAATGCATAAATCAAAGAAAGGCACTGTTACTCGTCGTGAATTTGTTGGCAGTGCGATTGCAGGAAGTATTCTTTCTAGTAACCAGACCTTCTCCCAATCAAAGTCGAATTCGCCTCCCAATCTACTTTTTATTCTCGCCGATGATCTTGGCTGGGGCGACCTTAGTTGTTACGGGCGGCCGGATTATGAAACTCCTAATTTGGACCGGCTGGCAAGTGAAGGAGTTAGATTTACAAATGCCTATTCAGCCGCGCCGGTCTGCACTCCGACGCGCTGTGCATTTATAACAGGTCGTTATCCTGCGAGAACCGCGGTAGGGCTTGAAGAGCCGATCACGTGGAGAAAGAACTTGGCGGGCGACAGGTTAAACACAGTCGGGCTCCCGCCCGAGCATCCAACGATAGCGTCGCTTCTAAAACGAAACAATTACGCGACAGCACTTGTGGGTAAATGGCATTTAGGCTATCTCCCCACGTTCGGACCGATTCAAAGTGGGTTTGATGGATTCTTCGGCATAATGAGCGGAGGCGTTGATTATTTCACATACAAGGATGCGGTCGGCGAAGCGGATCTATTCGAAGACAATGTTCCGGTTGAACGTATCGGCTATCTCACAGATCTGCTCACGGAACGTGCGGTCGGGTTTATCTCGCGCCGTCACACGCGTCCCTTTTATTTAAGCCTGCATTACACGGCGCCGCATTGGCCATGGGAAGGTCCGTCCGACAGGGAGACCAGCGCTAAATTGAAATTGGGGTACGAGGGTGCCACTTCCGGCGGATCGGTGAAAACCTATGCAGCGATGATGAAGAGTCTTGACGATGGGATCGGTCTGGTTATGGGTGCGCTGAAACGGGCGAAACTTGACCGGAATACCCTGGTAATTTTCACCAGCGACAACGGCGGTGAGCGTTTTTCATATAACTGGCCCTTTTCCGGACAGAAGTTTGGCTTACGCGAGGGCGGGACAAGAGTGCCGGCGATTGTCCGTTGGCTGGGTACCGTGCCCGCCGGCCGAGTAACGGAACAAGCTGCTATTACAATGGATTGGACGGCCACGCTGCTTTCCGCAGCCGGAGCAAAAGCTGACCCAACCTACCCAATGGACGGCCATGACCTGCTTTCGATCATTAAAGGCCTAAGACCCAACTACGATAGGACGTTTTTCTGGCGCACCAAACGGCAAGACGCTATGAGGAGCGGGAAATGGAAGTACTTTAGGGACGGCGAGAATGAGTATCTCTTCGATCTCTCTGTCGATGAACGAGAGCAGGCTGACTTCAAAGAATCACATCCTGATATGCTCAAAAACCTACGCAGCGAATTTCTGAGATGGCAGTCCGGTGTATTGCAATATCCGAAAACTAATTAGGGTGTCAAGGAATCTCTAATTAATTCCTATCTGCCTCTCACACTTTATTGGAAACCACACGGTATTTCAAAGCAAAAAACCTGCTTGATTTGTACCCGGGCACAGGCGATTTTCTTGATAAATCTATGAAAAGACTAAATCGCAATCATACTTGTTTACAACGCCTGTAGCCGCGTAAATACGTTTTTCCAAGGGGCTTATAATTGTTTGTTCGCGCTGCACGTTCATGCAATCAGGGATACTGCTGCCCCAGTCGCGTTCGACTCGCGAGCAGCGTCCAGAACCCGTTGTACTTTCAAACCGTCCTCGAATGTAGCGGCATACTCGAGCGCCGTCGAACCGGAACGAATTGCGTCGATCATCTTCGGTGCAAACTCCATAAATCCGCGCAAAAACCCGGTGTCCGTCACGCCCGGTATAGGTTTGCCAAAATTGACATCAACAGACGTCCATTCCGTCTCGCCGTTCTTTGCAAGAAAAACTTCACCGCGATGATCGATACGCATTGCGCCGTCGCTTCCGAAAAATTCAAGACAATTGACGTATTCGGGCTGCTCGACCATCGAAACGGAAACGAGTCCTGTCGCGTCATAGGTCAGCTCCGAATCAGAAAACCGAAGCAGCATATTAGCCTCGTCATCCGACGTAACATCATGCATTTTACCCGAAGAATCATTGCGTTGCTTCACATGCGTCTGTAATTGACAAAAAACACCCAATATTTCCGTATGCAAAAAAAAGTTGAACGAATCGAGGATGTGCGAGCTGATCGCACCCAATGCTCCTCCGCCCTGTTCGATGTCGGACCACCAGTTCCAAGGCAAATCCGGATCGCCGCGATGTGGAGCACGGAAGTTGTATTTGGCATGGCGAATTTTTCCGATCATCCCTTCGCGGAGCATCGCATAGGCTTTCTGCCGACCGGGCTGAAACCTCAGCTCGTGATCGATTAGAACCAAAACACCAGCCGATCTGGCCGCTTCAACCATCGCTTCAGCCTCCGCGACATTCATCGCCATCGGCTTTTCACAAAGAATGTGTTTGCCGTGTTCCAACGCAAACAGCGTCATCTCTTTATGAAGGTTCGGTGGCGTCGTTATGCAGACGAGATCGACATCAGCGTGCGAAGCAGTTTCCCGCCAATCGCCCGAAAAATGTGCGACGCTAAATTCCTCGGCTGTCGCACAGGCATTTGCCAATGAACCGCTTGCAATTGATGTGATCTTGGCTCCACTACAAGCTAAAAAAGCCGGTATCTGCACCTTTCTGGCAAACCCGGTTCCGATAATTCCGATTCCTATTTTTTCCTTCATCAGGAAAATTAAGACACAAAATAGATTGAAAACAAAAAGCATCCGGCTCGCGCCTGACGCTCCGCAAAAAATATATGGCTTAGTTAATCGGTTCCCATCTCGAAGCTCGGTGCAGCGGCATTCTTACGCTTGTTTCCGTAACGCAGGAAGTGCTCGTAGGCTTCGCGTTGAGTTTTTCCGATCTCTACTATTTCAGCTCCGATCAAATACTTTTCGGTCGAAAGATGCTGGCCGACCTTCTCATAACGGCGGCCGATAACTTTCATCTGAATTTTTCCGCCTGGCAGATCGATTTCCACGTTAAGACGACGATCCTGCCCGACCAGGTAATTTTCACGCACGCGGATCGCCGATACGACAAAACCAATACCGGTTCCGCTTAGATCGTTTGTCTCGCCAGTTATGTAAAGGTTTTGGGTCGAGGAAGGCAGTTTCCCGGTTGTCTTTAGTGGCTCGAAAGATATTTTGATCGGAAAATTGAAATTTTTTCGCGCGGAATGAGAACGTTCGGCAAAAATTCGCGTGATCTTGTCAGCCAGTTCTCTTATCATCGATTTTCCCGGTTTAACTCACATGTTCTAAATCATAGTCATTGTCTTAAACACCCGGCAAAATAAATACGCCGGAACTTACGATTTGTTCATTTTCGCAAATGGCTTTCCTTTAACATCTTTCCCGCTGACCCGTGCCTTTTTCCCTTTATCCAGATCGAGGCGGTAGGACATAATGCCGCTTTTCCCGTAAATGGCCGGCGTTGCCGTTGCCGTATAGCTGGTTTTGTTTGGCGACAGTTCAATGGCATAAACGTATCCGGTCGATTCGGAGGTCTCAATATCCGTTGGAAGGAAGCCTTGTTCGATCAGCATCGGCATCTCTGCGTATGTTCCCTGATTTTGGAGGGAATGAATCAATTGTGCCTTGGCTACCCGTTCGAGCATGCTTTTTGCCTCGTCGTGGTGTGTCTCGATCTTTAGCGAGTAGAAATAGTTTTTGCCTTCTCTTCGAATTTTGGCTTCGGTGACCTCGTCCACGGTCTGGATCACCCAAACGCCGTTTTCTTTACGAAGCTGCAAAACCTGCTGTTCGATCTTATCGCTCTTGTTGTCGGGCATTCTCGCGGTTACCGACGCCTTTTCACCGGTTACGATCTCACCGTTAATCTCTATCTCGGAAGGAACGTATTTTGCGATGGATTCGAGATCGACCTGAAAATCGCTAAGCTCGGCGTCCGTCAGCGTTTCGACCGCCGGACGCATATTTGTAAGAAAAATTGCTTCGCGGAAGCGCTTTTCACGCAGTTTAGTGTAAAACGCCCGAACAGTGTCTGCGGGCGAATTCGGCGCGATCTCGATAGTGGCTCCTTTCGGAGCTGTTTCCGTTGAGGTCAAGGAATCTGGATTTACTGGATTGGAAGGATTAGCAACTGTTTTGGAGTCCGCGGCTACCTTTGTGCCTTCAACGGAACAACCGCCTGCGAAAGTTGCGGCGAAGATTACTATGGTTAGGGAAAAAGCGATTACCGCATTCATCCTATGCATCAATCTAGTCTCCGAAAAAACTGCGGAATTCAGTAGTGTAACTGCAGAATAGCGTGCGGGGAACAAAAAGAAGAGACACGCCAGAGGAAAGTATAGCGTGTCTCGTACAAAAAAGGAAAACATTTTTTTGCCAAAATCGGCAAAAATTAGTCTGAATCCTTGCCTTTTAACAGAATTTCGCGTCCGACGAGGTAAAGCACGACCGAGAGGACGATAAAAGGCAGCAAACCGAGCCACCAAGCGTGGTCGCCACCGAAGAAAGGATTACTCGCCGTGGCCCATTTATTTGATGAATCCTGAAGATTCTTTAACCAGGGCACGACAGCAAAAATCGCTATCAAAATGCCTGCGATCGCTCCGCCTGCGATATAACCCGAGGCCATCAGCACGCCGTGCGATTTATCGGTCTCGGCGATGATCTGGTCCTCGGTAAGATTCTGCCTGGCAAGCTTTCGTTTTAAG
>JBQTJB010000143.1:0-52861 GCA_052387555.1 Blastocatellia bacterium
ATAATTTAATCGATTTAACACCACTTTGACCTCGATTATAACTGTCCGTCAATATGGAAGCCCATCCTGAATAAGTAGTTCCTGCGAACAAACTATCCCGAACAGGTTACAATTAACAATTATTTAACACGCAAGTTACATTCCGTTAACTTCCTATACCTATTCTGCTTCTTGCAATCCTGGAATATCAAGTATCAAGCGGTCGGCGGCCAACGCCGTGCTAAAACCGCTATTTTTTTTCCAAAATAGAAGTATCGAGGAGTTAACATGAAATCGAACATTTTCGCGCAGCTTTTAACATTCGCATTTACATTGGCTTTCGTGCCTGCGGCCCTTGCCCAGTCTACGGGAGGCTTGAGCGGTACCGTAAAGGACCAGAACGACGCTGTTGTTCTGGGTGCGACCGTCACCGTCAAGAATTTGGCGACAAATCTGACGCGAAACGTGGTAACGAACGACGACGGGCGATGGACAATCACGCTTCTGCCGGTCGGGACGTACAGCGTTTCTTATGAAAAAGAAGGGTTTAAGAAATCGGTGAGTCAGGATACCGCGGTCGAGGCCGCAGTTACCAGATCGATCGATGTAACGCTGGAGGTCGGCGCCACCGATATCTTCGTTGATGTTACAACCGATCAGCCGCTTGTACAGACCGAATCCGCGGCCGTCTCACGGCAGATCACCGGCGAACAGTTAACACGAACTCCAACGTCGGTTCGAAGCTTTACCGGCCTTCTCGCTTCCGAAGCGGGGGTTTCGTCGGAGCTTTCACCGGTCGGTGTCAACGGCAACGGCAACATTTCGCCATCGGTTAACGGAACTCGAACCACTTCGACAAGCCTTTTCTTCAATGGCGTCGATGCAACGAACATTACCAGCAACGAAGGAAGCCTGAGCGACAACATCTCGCCCGCTCCAGAGACACTGCAGGAAGTAAAGCTACAAACTTCGCTCTACGACGCCTCAACTGGGCGCAGCGGCGGCGGCAATTTTCAGCTTGTTACAAAAGCGGGTGGAAACGAGTTTAGCGGCTCCGCATACTACTATTTGCAAAACAAGGCCTTAAATTCAAATGAGTTTTTTCTCGAAGAAAGTGGAAACGAAAAGCCGAGGGCGGATCGAACCGAGGCAGGTTTTACCGTCGGCGGTCCGGTTATCAAGGACAAATTCTTTTTCTTTGGCGGTTACCAATACACGAACGCCAACACCGGCCTCGTCCCGACGGCAAGAACGCGAACGATCCTCCCGCTCGCTCTGAGCGTTCTCGGTGACAATCGCTCGCCGGCAGCGATCGCGGCGGCTTTCAACCAGTTTAATGGCTGCACGGTTGGCACGACCTGTCTTTTGGCGTCGGACATCAGCCCGGTTGCCGTAAACATTCTAAACTTGCGTAACCCGGTGACCGGCGGTTTCTATCTTCCAAGCATAACGAATTTTCGTGCTCTTGGGATCGTTGATCAAACTGGAACCGGAAGTTTTCAATCCGGCAACTTTCCCGGCATAACAAGCCGAACCATTCAGCGAAACAATCCGCTTGTGGAAGTGATAACCGTCGAGCCTTCTAAATTCAAACAGCATCAGGTAACGACCCGTTTGGACGGACAGTTGAGCGAAAAGAACAACCTAAGTGGAACATTCTTCTTCTCTGACTTTCCCGGACTCGATTCGTTCCCCGATCCTAACAGTCTTGCTTCGCCGACAACGCTTCAGCGTGACGACCGCAACCGTACGCTTTCGATAGGCGACACCCATATTTTCACGCCTAATTGGATCAACGAAATCCGATTCGGGTATTTCTACCTTAACAACACCCGCGCATTGACGGACGATTTTTCGACAGGCGATTTCACCAATGCTGCGGTAGGCGTCACGAACCCGGCTTCGACTTTTGACACGAGCGTTGCAACGACGCGTCTTGGACACTATATCGGCCGAAACAACATTGCCAACTTTTCATTCGGCGGGCCGAACGATTCTTTCAATAAACGCAAACAGGTAACGCTTAGCATTGGCGACAACGTAAACTGGATATACAAAAACCACAGTTTCAAGTTCGGCGGCGAATTCAAACGCCACCAATACGATACGAACCTACCGGAAGAACAGGCTACCGAATTCGAAAAGTTCGATTCATTCACGCAGTTCCTTACCGGAAACGCAACCGAAGCCGATACGCAATACGGCATTACGGACAAAAGTTTCCGCTTTATGGACTTCGGTTTTTACTTAACCGATGACTGGAAGGTAAATCGCAGGCTAAGCGTAAATATCGGCCTTCGATACGAATTGTTCATGTGGCCCACGGAAAAGAATGGCCGCATAGGGAACTTCGATCTCGAACCGTTTCTTCCGTGCTTTGCAACTACCGGTGGTTCGAACGCTCTTTGCGATAACCCGACACCGGGCTTTATCGTCCCGAGCAATGTTACGCAAACCGGACAAACGATAGTCGATACGGCGATCGGCGCAACACAGATTGTCTCGAACAAGCACACGCTAAACGGACAGGATCTGAACAACTTTGCACCGAGGATCGGCGTTGCGTATTCGATAAACGATAAGCTTGTTTTCCGTGGCGGGTACGGGTTGTTCTACGACCGGCCGTCGGCAGCGTTCATCAACACCGTATTTTCGAATTATCCGTTTTTGCGAGAGGTCGAGATCACCGTCCCAAGCGGCAATGTCCCGATCGCGACCGCATTCTCAGGCGTTCCGACGAACATTCCGCTTAATCAATGGCTTCCGTTCCGAATTGTTCGCGCTTCCGGTGCCAATGGTGCATATCAGATTCGCGACAACACGCCGGTTTTTGTAGATGCGCGGGGAAATCCTCAGGGCACTGGCTGCGTTCCGGCAACCGGCGTAAATTGTACCCGCGGCAATATCGCTGAGACGTTTGAATTTCGTGCCGTTGACCGCGATTTGAAAACTCCGTATATCCATCAGTGGAACATCGGAGCGCAGTACGAGATATTCAAAGACCTTCTTTTTGAGGCTCGATATATCGGAACCGCTGGCAAAAACCTGTTGGTCGCAACCGCGCTCAACCAGGGCTTTGATCTAAACGATCCGAACACGCCCGATCATATTTTCGAAAGATTCAATCAGGCATACGTCACGGCCGGTTCACCGAACGGAGCTCTTAATGCGGGGTCTACGGCGCGTGCACGCGGACTTGGACGCGCATTCGGTTTTCTTAATACCGTTACAGGCCAAACGGATCTTAACCTTTCGAGTGCCAATGGAACGGTCATTAACTTCGAAGCCCGAGTCCCAATTCTTGGCTTTAACGTGCCAGAAGCCCTTTTGCTCCAATCGAAAGGTTACTCCAATTACCACGGCGGCCAATTCAGTCTTACAAAGCGGCTTTCGCAGGGACTTCAGTTCAACGTAGCCTACACGTTCTCTAAATCGATCGACGTTATGTCAACCGATCCGGGAAGCACGGCCGGCAGCGGCAAACCTGACGTTCCCAACTCCGGCTTCATCGCCCAGGGAGACGCACGGAACCTCGAAAACAACCGGGCGCTGTCGGACTTCGACCGTACTCACCGCTTCAGCACGAACTTCGTTTGGGATATTCCGACCGGAAAGATGGACAACGCTTTTGTTAAAGGCTGGTCGATATCGGGCTTTTTCCAGGCTCAATCGGGAACGCCTTTCACGGTTTTCGCGTCCGAACCCGAAGTCCAGACGGCTGCCCAGCTCACAAGTCTAACGCGGGGTTCGGGCGGGATTTACCGTCTTGGTTTCGGACGGCCGAATATTAACTGCGTTGCGGGCGACGCGGCCGGCGGCTACAGCACGAGCAACCTGAACGTTATAAACACACCGTGCTTTAGTTCACCGCTTGGCGGTTTCGGTAATCTTGGCCGAAATACGTTCCGCGGGCCGCTACAAAAGCGCTTCGACATCAGCTTCGCCAAGAATACAAAGATCAATGAACGCATGAGCTTTGAACTGGGTTTTGACCTTTTTAATGTCTTCGACACAGTAAATCTCGCAAATCCGAACAGCGATCTTCAGGATTCGGTCGATTTTGGCGTCATAACGAATTCGATCGGCGGCCCTCGCGTCGGCCAGTTCCGGGCAAAGTTCAGGTTCTAGATTTATAAAAAAGGGTAAAAAAAGGCGGTTCCATTCGGGCTCGCCTTTTTTTGTTCCATAAGCCGTGTAACCCTTAATTAACCGTGTGTTCACACTAAGTTAAGACCTAAACATTAGATTCATTTCAAATCACCTTCACGATCTTAACGCCGGTAAAAAAAACGTGCGCCGCTCGCGCATATATAAGTAATTGGAGAGTATAATATGAGATTTTTCGGATTTTGTTTTCGGACCTTCACCTTGACCGTGTTATCGTCCGTTACGTTCAATTCGGTTGCCGTGGCTACTTCGGGCGGCATCGAATTGTCAGTGCTCGGTACCTATTCTGCAAATGCGCCGATAGACCGCGCTGCTGCTGAGATTGTTGCTCACGATCCACGAACGCAACGCCTTTTCGTTGTGAACGGCTTTGCAGCCACCGTGGACGTGCTGGATATATCAAACCCTGCATTGCCGGTCGCTTTGCCCCCGATCGATGTAACGCCATACGGCAGACAGGCAAACAGCGTCGACGTGTATCGCGGACTTGTTGCGGTTGCGATCGAAGCAAATATTAAAACCGACCCCGGAAAGGTTGTCTTCTTCGATGCTGACGGCACCTATATCGCCGATGTTTTGGTCGGTTCCCTGCCGGATATGCTGACGTTTACACCCAATGGGAGAAAGGTGCTCGTGGCGAACGAAGGCGAACCTAACAACGACTATTCTATCGATCCGGCCGGCTCAGTCAGCATTATCAGCATACGCCGGAACGACGATGACGATAAAGACGATGACTTTGGCAGCCGTGAGCTCGACCTAAGCGTGACAACCGTTGGTTTCGAACAATATAACGATGAGACACTTGATTCGTCCATTCGCATCTTTGGGCCAAATGCGTCGGTTGCAAGCGATCTGGAACCCGAATACATCGCGGTATCAGATGATTCCAAGACCGCTTATGTAACTCTTCAGGAGAACAACGCCATCGGCATTCTGAATCTGCGAACCGAACAATTTACCGATCTCGTAGGGCTGGGTTTCAAGGACCATAGCTTGCCCGAGAACAAGATCGACGCAAGCGATCAGCCGACCAATACTGATCCGCGTGGCGTCGTGAACATAGCGAATTGGCCGGTTTTCGGCATGTATCAGCCAGACGGCATCGCGTCGTTCAAACATAGAGGCAGAACCTACCTGATCACAGCAAACGAAGGCGATGCGCGTGAATACACGGGTGTCGGCGGCCTCGTTGAAGAAATTCGTGTCGGGAGCGGGTCTTATGTGCTCGACCCGATACTGTTTCCTGATGCCGCTACGCTCAAGATGAATTCGAACATCGGCCGGCTCACCGTTACGAGATCCACCGGGAACTTCCAGGAAGACACTGATTCGGAGTTTGAAAAAATCCTTGTATTCGGCGCCCGTTCGTTCTCGATTTGGAATGCAAGAGGCGAACAGGTCTACGACAGCGGCGACGAAATCGAACAGATTACAGCCGAACGTTATCCGAATCACTTTAACGCCAGCAGCACGAACAATTTTCGCGACGACCGCAGCGACAATAAAGGTCCGGAGCCGGAAAGCGTGACGACCGGCAAGGTTTGCGGCCGCACCTACGCTTTTATTGGACTGGAACGCATCGGAGGAATTCTTGTATATGACGTCTCAAGGCCGGATTCGCCGACCTTTGTTCAGTACATCAACAACCGAAATTTTCTCGTTCCTTTCGGCCTGCCGCAGTCCGGAGATCTGGCCCCTGAGGGTCTGCATTTCATCACCAAACGAGACAGCCCGATCCGGAAACCCCTGCTTTCGGTAGCTAACGAAACAAGCGGAACTACTACAATCTACGAGATCAACACAATAGGCCGTTGCGGCGGCAGAGACGATGATGACGATTGAAAGCCAGTTCATTTCCAAAAAGCAAAAAAGGCTTTCTGAAAAGCCAGTTCAACACGTTTTTGTTCTGTGTTTTCCGTGGTTAGGGCTTTTAAGCAAAACCACGGAGAACACAGAAGCACTAAAATAAAACAAACCAGATTTCTTACTTAACTATCATTAGACTCGTTTTCAGACAACCTTTTTTGAACTGCCCAAACGATACCCGACTTATCTGATCGCTGTTGCATGCTTCTCTTTCGGATCGTACGGAGTTGCCTGATACTTCTTTATGGATTCCTGGGCGTTGTCGTAATCGTCACCGATCTTTTCAGCCCGCTTGTACGCAGCCACGGCGCGGTTGCGGTCGCCTTTTGCGTCATACGCATTTCCCATTTTTATCTCCGCCCAGACATAGAGCCACGCGGGGCGTGCCGAACCCTGGCTTCCGAGGTCTCGGGTCGCCTTAAAATTCTCTATCGCAAGGTCGTAATTTCGCTGTTCGAGAAACAACAGGCCGAGGTGGTAGTAGATCCACGAATTTGAGCGGTCTAGTTTCAAAGCGGCCTCGAATTGGGCCTGAGCCTCGACGTAATTACCTTCCTTTAACTGTTCGATGCCGCGGCGGGCTATCGACGAAACTTTAAGATCGGGCGAAATACGGAGAAGCTTGTAATTCGGATCGATCACTATCTCGAGCGGCTTGCCGTCCGATTCGATATTGAAATCAGAACTCGCCTCTTCCATATTCAGCGTTATCGTTTTAGTTCCGCCCTCGCCTTCCGAGCGAAGCTGTACCTCGACCGGAAGCCGCAGATTATCGTAGTTTTGCTTTACTGTTCCGCGGGCTACGAATTTGCCGCCGCGTGTACGGATAATCAGATAGTCTGAGGTAAATTCAGGAACTCCGGTGCTTTCAACCCAACGGGCAAAGAAATAACGCATCGGCTGGCCGGCGATTCGGGACGTAAGTTTTTCAAAATCGTCGATGGAGGCATTCTTCCCGCGAAATTCGTTCAGATAGGCACGCATCAACTGGTCGAATTTCTGCGTGCCCAGAGTATCGCGGAGCAGTTTAAAAACCAGAGCACCTTTGGCGTACATGATGTACTGATAGGCTATCGATTGGTCGTCAAGATTTGCCGGAACGCGAAGCAGCGAGGCCGTCTGTTCGAAAGTCAGAGCCTTTTCGAGCAGTTCGCGGCGAAGGTTGTCCAATTGAGCGCCGCCGGATTTGCTCTCGCGAAGCGAGAACGCGCTGAATTCCGCCAAGCCCTGCGAGAGCCATGCGTCGTCGAACGATTTCAACCCGGTGGTCAGGCCCCACCATTGATATGCCGTTTCACGCTGCAGGCGTTCCTCGGTTATCTCGCGGGCCTGTAAAAACTGCCGGTCGGACATAAAGAGCATTCCCGGACCGGAATAAAAATCAACGCTTTCGTCGTCTATTTGGGCAATGGTAAGGCGATTGCCGAAATCCGGCGATCCAAAAGATTTGGTGTAATATTCGAGCGCGTTTCCTATCGTTTCGGCATAGCCGTTGATGACCGGTTCGCTGCCCGGCTTTGTATTAAAACTTATCTCGTATTCGCCAAAGCGAAGCGTTTTATTTACATATCTGCCGTAAGCAATGTTACCGACAAGGCCGGGCCGCGATTGGACGAACCTGAATTTTCCGCCCGCGCTTGTTACCGGCGCGTCGCTCGTCCCGACGACCTGCAGGCCGGACGGGATCGAAACCGTGATGTCTGCTGTCGCCAGATCGGCTGCGTAATCGTGAAACGGAAACCACCGTGCGGCATACATCAAATAACCCTGGCCGGAGCCAATGTTTGCAAGCCGTTTGTTCAGCAGCGGGCCACCGCTCGGCGTATTCAAAACGCCGCCGTATTTGAACCGCAGCGTGACAGTAGTTCCTTTTGATACCGTGTCGCCCAGGTCTATTCGAACGCTAGGGCCGAGGTCGGAGACGCCAACCTGATCCTGAACGAAGGTTATTTGAGGTTGCGGCGTCGCGGCTGTTCGCGGTTGATTACGCGTTGCCGGCTGCACCGTAACCGGAGCTGCGCTCTGTCGCGAGATCGTGTCTATCTTCAGCGATCCGTTCAGCTCGAATGCCACCGACCGCGTATCTTCAAGCGGGACAAAGTTTACGTCGACCGTTGCGGACAATTTATTCTCGACCGGCGCGATCTCGACATCCATCCGGTAGCTTGTCACGTCAAAACCCGGCCGCTTTGCCTGCTGTGCAAATACCGAAACCGAAAACAGCGTCAATATTCCCGCTGCGTACAAAGAAATTCTGCCTAGATTCTTCATTCTGTTCTTTTTACCCTGAGCCCAAATAAGCTGCTTGGGTATGATGTTTACAAATCTTAAACGGTTTGCTACCTGACGTAAATGGGATTCGATATGATCCATGGCATTTTATCAAATGGCGGGCCGAGTTGATCCAGATAAACTTCGATGCGGTAGGTGCCTGGTTGATCTTTGGACGAAAATTCAAGATTTCTCGTATTAGGAGCCTCACGGAAAATTTCGCCGTTGCGAAATGCCACAATCCTGCTTTCCAAGGGTGATTCGATACTAAAATAGGCTGTCGATGCTCCCATGTCATCGCATAGCTCAATGTCCGATCCCATAGGGCCCTCGTTGTCCTCGCAACTCGACGCAGTGAACGTGAACCCTCGCGTGTCCGCCAGAACATCAAAGCCGATAAAAGACCTTCCACTCTTTAGAGCTTCGATCAAATTCTCACGGGTAATTGGCCTGTCCTTCCCGATCTGCACATGCTGTCGGGCGAGTCTAAAAATAGTCGCATAATCATCAAACTTAAAATTCAGGCCTTTATTTCCTGCATCGTCACCGAACAGATGAAATCCTATATTCGAATGTGCATCCGTTCCCGCAAACAGGGTGATGTTGCGATTTGCCGCGATCTCGTCGAATTTTCTGAGGTTCTCATCCGGTCGTTTGAAATAAGACGCGAGCATTAGTTCAGGGTAAGCGGGGAACGACCAGATCACGTCGAAAAGAGCAATGAACGGATTCATCGTCTTGGCATTTGTATGCAGGTTGAACACCTCGATGCCGTCGAAGTCGGAATTCCAGGAATTGAATTTTTCCGGGTAGGTGACCAACGCAAGGCGATTCTCGGAATGAAGCTTCTCGATCACTGCGGTTGTCGGAATTTTTCTCAAACCTGCCGCGTCGGCGCTACCGGGAATCATCAAAAATCGGCCCGAATCGGCCGTGTCTATCTCGTTTCCGCCGACGAAAAGGGTTTTGCCGTAAACACCGTTTAGGGTCAGGGCGGCGGTGTCGATAGTGTCTGACCAGTGTTCGGTCATGATGACGAAATCGAGGTCGTTCGCATTCGCGGCGGCGATCAACTCATCAAACCCACCGGTGCTGTGCCCGCCCAGGTTTGTGTGTGCGTGAATTATTCCCTTGTATTCGGTGAACCGGTCATCGGTAAGCGAGGTTCGCTCAGCGTTTAGCGTTGCGACCTTTTCTGCCAGTTTTCCGACCTTGTACCGCCGGTAGATGAATGGGGCCTGAATCGCCACAAGAACAGCGAGCAGAATTAAAAGTATCCTTTTGAGAAACTTTTTCATAGAAAAAATGCACGTTCAGAATTCTTACTTCAGCTTGTTCTCTTATAGCCGAAAGGCGCTTTTAAAGCGTGGACTCTAAACGCTCGTCAGACTCGAAATCTACAGATACAACTCTTTCTGCGACCTGCTTACCAAAAGCCGCAACCTCGACATGCGCCGGATGATCCGTATAAAAGTCCAGAGCTTCTCGGTCAGGATAGATCGCAACAAGTCCGGTATCGAACGAACGCTCAAGGTGCAAAATGTCGCTGCCGACATTGAACGAAACTATATTCGGTATTACCGTCGGCAAAGCCCGCAGCCGCGCAATATGATAGAGCCGCTGTTCGGCGGAGGTTTCCGGCTTGTATTTCCAGCAAACGATGTGAGTTATCATAGTTAGTGGAGTTTATAGAGTTCATAGAGGTTGCGAATGGGTGGCTTTACAAGTTCCCGGACTCCATAAAATCGACTAACTCTCAGAACTGTTTTCGCACCAATCCCTGGTGACTTTATGTCGAAACTCGAACATCTTTTCGAGCTTCGGAATTATCAGATATGGTGCAGCAAACTGGCCCAGAAACGACATCGGCGGTTCGAATTCGATCTCGTCCCGAAGCACGGCACCGTCCGAATGCGGCTGGACAATGTGTTTATGACGCCAGCTTGCGAAAGGCCCGGATATCTGCACGTCTTCGAACGAATGCGGCGGATCGTAAGCCGTGTGCTCGGCAACCCAACGCGACGGTACAATTCCGAAGATCTTCTGTTCGATTATTGCCTGCGAACCAATTTGAGAAATATCGGCTTTCTGAATTATTTGAGCATTTTCCCAGGGCGGCACAAGCCTCTCGAAAGCATCGGGCTGTTCGTGAAACGAAAAAACGAGCTCCGGCGAAGCCCTTATTATGCTTTCTTTTACAAAATTCACTCAATCCAACAATATCACAGGCCACATTTTCCGCGTATTTCAGGCGCTTGCTTTGAAAACCCGGTTCGGAACTGTTTTAATGACACAACCCGTGTTCCACCCGTTCTCTGGTACACGGAACAAAGCAAAAACGGAGCTCATTCAATGGCGGAAACTGCGCACGACCTCGGTGCGTTATACAACGATCAAATATCGAAACGCAAGATCTGGCAGGTAATAGGCGCGTCGTCGGTCGGGACGATGATCGAATGGTACGACTTCTACATCTTCGGCAGCCTTACCACGACGATGGTTCCGCTTTTTTATCCGCCGGAGAATCAAACCTTTGCATACATCGCATATCTCGCAACATTCGCCGTCGGGTTTGTTGTGCGGCCTTTCGGCGCATTATTCTTTGGCAGGATCGGCGACATTGTCGGGCGCAAATACGCGTTTCTCGTTACGCTCTTGATAATGGGTGGCGCGACAGCCGTTATCGGATTTCTGCCGACATATGCGCAGATCGGAATTGCCGCACCTATAATTTTGCTTTTGATTCGTGTACTGCAGGGATTGGCGCTCGGCGGCGAATATGGCGGCGCGGCCGTATATGTCGCTGAACACGTGCCGGACAATCGCCGCGGATTTTACACGTCTTTCATCCAGATCACGGCGACGCTCGGCTTATTTTTGTCGCTGGCGGTTATTTTGATTGTGCAGAACATGATGTCCGCCGATCAATTTGCCGGCAAAACTGGCAGTATAGGCGGCTGGCGGATTCCGTTCTTGATTTCGATCTTTCTCGTCGTGATCTCGCTCTATATCCGCCTGCGGATGAAAGAATCGCCGATTTTTGAACAGATCAAAAGTTCCGGAATGACTTCGGCAAATCCACTGATCGAGGCATTTACGAAATGGAAAAATCTTAAGATCGTCCTCATTTCGCTTTTCGGTGCAACCGCCGGCCAGGGCGTCGTCTGGTACACAGGCCAGTTTTACGCGCTTTTTTATATGCAATCGATTTTGAACGTAAACGCGATCTCGGCGAATTACATCATTGCGATCGCCTTGCTGCTCGGGATGCCGTTCTTTGTTGTGTTCGGGAGTTTGAGCGACCGCATCGGCCGAAAATGGATAATATTAGCTGGCTGTTTGCTTGCTGTGTTGACCTATTTTCCAATTTACAAAGCAATGCAATCCGCCGCCGGATCGAACGTCGTCACCGCGACATCGCAGAGCGATCCCGTAACCGGTGCCATCAGGCTGACACCGCAATCGCTGAACGATTCAAGCTCGCTTCAACCTGCGCCAAAAGTCTTGACCTACACAACCTTCGGCAATCTTGTTTCGAACTCTGCCACGTGGGCGCTTGTCTTTTTGGTTTTTATTCAGGTGATCTGGGTGACGATGGTTTATGGCCCGATAGCCGCATACCTGGTCGAAGCTTTCCCGGCGAAGATCCGCTACACCGCTCTTTCATTGCCATATCATATCGGCAACGGCGTCTTCGGCGGCCTGCTTCCGTTGGTCGGCCTGTCGGTCGTCGCACAAACCGGAAATATCTATGCCGGACTCTACTATCCGATCGTAGTGGCCGCGATTACGTTCGTCGTTGGTGCAATTTTCCTGAAGGAAACTCACGGGCATAAGATATGGGAAGAGTTAAACAGGTCAGAGCCGCATGCGTGAGCGGGTAGGTTCTTTGCACTCAACACACAAAAAGAAGTTTAGGTTGAATCCCGAACCGCGCTGCATTTTTGGTTTACGCGAAATGGTGGCCGCAGTCACGAAGAACCCACCCGCTTACCCAGGTGGTTTTGCCTTCAATCGCTCGTTCAGCAAATTCCAAACTTTTTTCAGATGCTTTTCCTCGACACGGATACTCCCGACAGAAAGCCGCAAAATAAACTTACCATTGAGCTTAGTGTGTGACAAATACGCTTCGCCCGAGGCGTTGATCTCGTTCATTATTCGTTCGTTCAGTGAATCTAGATCGTCAACGCCGCTCGGACACGCGCGAAAACAGACCAGAGCGAACGGCACAGGCGCAAGCAGTTCGAAATCCGGCGATTCTTCGACCCACGAAGCGAACAGACGTGCCAGACGGCAATGTTCACGGAGCCGGTCGATAAGACCTTCGCGGCCGAAATAGCGAATAACGAACCAGAGTTTCAGCGCCCTAAACCTTCGCCCAAGCTGTATGCCGTAATCCATTCCGTTTTTTACTGCCTGCTCATCGCTGGTCCTTAAATACTCGGCGACAAGCGAAAAAGCGCCTTTCAAGACACTCAGGTCCTTGCAATACAACACCGACAGGTCAAACGGCGTGAAAAGCCATTTATGAGGATTCGTAACTATCGAGTCGGCCCGTTCACAGCCTTTGAAATAATGCTGAAATTCGGGAACAATCGCGGCTGAACCGGCGTAGGCCGTATCGACGTGCAGCCAAATGCCATGTTTTTCACAAATGTCGGCGACGGCATCGACCGGATCGACGCTAGAACTAGATGTCGTGCCGATCGTCGGGATAACGCAGATCGGCAGATAACCGGTTTCGATATCTTCTTCTATGGCTTCTGCAAGCGCTTCGGCAATCATCTCGAACCTCTCGTTCAATGCGATCTTTCGCAAGCTTCGTGTGCCCAAACCGAGAGTGATGCAGGCTTTGTCGATAGAGGAATGAACGTGCTCGCTCGTGTAGACCCGCAGCAGAGGAAGGTCGTCGCGGCCGCTCATTCCGAGTTCTCGTATGTTGAGGTTTTGCGGACTAAAGTCCGCGTTCCCGGCCCGCTCGCGTGCGGCGGCGATTGCGTGCATCGTCGATACGGATGCCGTGTCGTAGATAATTCCCTCGAATGACGCTGGCAACCCCATCATCTGCCGAAGCCAATCGAGCACCACGTCTTCCAGCTCAGTCGATGCCGGCGAGGTCCGCCACAACATCGCCTTCATATCGAACGCCGCCGCAAACATCTCGCCGAATACGCCTAAGGATGAAGTCGAGGTAGAAAACAGGCCGTGGAAATTCGGATGATTCCAATGTGTTACGGCCGGCAGGATGAGTCGATCGACATCTTTTAGCACTTCGCCGAAATCCTCACCCATTTCGGGTGCGGACCGCGGCAAATTGTTTTTGAGCGTATTCGGTTCGATCTGCGACAGGACAGGAAATTCCTCGATCCGCTCAAAATAATCTGCGATCCAATCGACAACCTGATAACCGTAACGCCGAAAATCATCAGAAGGCATATCGCCAAGCGTCTTTATTTGTTCGTCCATAAAATAGGGCCTGAAAAGCAAGTATGAAGAAACGTGCCGCCATTAATTTTTCTGTTCTTTCATTGTGTTGCATGGACGTTTTTATCCACAAAAAAGGCTGAAGAACACGGAAAAAGCACGAAGTCAGACGATCGCCATGGTATTTTCTAAATAGTTCGTTTCGTAAATGTTAATTAAACACTCGACAGTTATTGTAATAAAAGTATAATATCACCTACGAATATCACGCCAACGTCTTAAGACTAAAGATTTAAGAACAGTTTCGATCTTCCCGGATTCGCGTAACGGCATTTCTTTTTTAACACGAGGAAAGCTTATGGCAACAGAGGTTGCTGAAACGGAACAACAATCAAAAGAAGGATTTATACGCGGGCTCGGGCTGCTCGATTCGACGATGATCGTCGCCGGATCGATGATCGGTTCGGGCATTTTTATCGTCTCGGCCGACATTTCACGACAGGTCGGTTCGCCCGGATGGCTTCTCGTCGTCTGGATAATCACCGGACTTTTGACGATGATCGGCGCTCTTTCCTACGGCGAACTTGCCGCGATGATGCCGAAAGCCGGCGGGCAATACGTATATCTTCGCGAGGCGTATTCACCATTTTGGGGCTTTCTTTACGGCTGGACATTGTTTCTCGTTATTCAAACGGCAACGATCGCGGCGGTTGCAGTCGGATTCGGGCGCTATATCGGCGTTCTCTTTCCGTCCATTTCAGAGACGAACTATATTATTGAGCCGATTCGCATCGGTTCGTCGAGCTATGCGTTTTCGCTCTCGACGGCGCAGCTTGTCGGCATTCTGATGATCGTGCTTCTGACGTGGATGAACACGCGCGGCCTGAAGCTCGGCAAATTCGTTCAGAATACGTTTACCTTTGCTAAGACGGGTTCGTTGATCGGGCTGATCCTACTGGGACTGATAGTGGGATTGGTGTGGCATTGGGATGTTGCCGCAGCGAATTTTGGCGATCTTTGGACGGTACGCGGCAATTTGCAGGATGTCGGCGGCGGATTAACGGCTGCCGTTGCGTTCGGCCTGTTCGTCGGGATCTGCGTTGCTCAAACCAACTCGCTTTTCTCAGCTGACGCTTGGAACAACATCACGTTTACGGCGGGCGAGGTAAAAGATCCGAAACGCAACATTCCGCTTTCGCTCGCGCTTGGAACCGGCCTCGTCATCACGCTTTATCTGCTTGCAAATGTTGCCTATTTGGCGACGCTTCCGTTCGAAACGATACAGAATGTGCCGAGCGACCGCGTTGCCTCCGCCACCGCCGAAGTTATTTTTCCCGGTCTCGGCGCGGCCATAATGGCAATTGCGATCATCGTTTCCACGTTCGGCTGCAACAACGGTTTGATCCTTGCCGGTGCCCGCGCTTATTACGCAATGGCAAAAGACGGCTTGTTTTTCAAATCCGCCGGAGAGTTGAATGCTAATCACGTTCCCGCGTGGGGTTTAGTCATTCAGGGAATTTGGGCGGCCTTTTATGTACTTCCCAAGACGGTTAAAACGGCCGCGGACGGTAAAATTTCATACGGCAATCTTTATGGCGACCTACTGACGTATGTAATTTCGGCGGCGTTGATCTTTTATATTTTGACGATCATCGGAATTTTCGTGCTTCGCCGGAAACAACCCGACGCCGAACGCCCGTATAAAGCATTTGGATACCCGATCGTTCCGGCACTATACTGCGTCGGTGCAGCAATAATTCTGGTAGTGTTGTTCGTTTATCAAACAACAGCGACGTGGCCCGGCCTGCTGATAGTTTTGACGGGCGTGCCCGTTTATTTTATTTGGAGAAGCTTGTCCGGCGGCACCGCCGTAGAGCAATCATAATATTTCACTCTTGTAGGAGGTTTTGATGTCACTTTTTGCGACTAAACCAATTTCACAGATCATCGCCGAGGCTTCCGAAACCGGCACACACACACTCAAGAAAACATTGACATCGCTGGATCTGACGATGCTCGGCATCGGTGCCATTATCGGAACCGGTATCTTCGTTTTGACCGGGCAGGCAGCCGGCAAACATGCCGGCCCAGCCGTGATCATCTCAATGGTCTTGGCCGGTATTGTGAGCGCGTTTGCAGCACTCTGTTACTCGGAATTCGCAGCAAGCGTGCCAATTTCCGGATCCGCATACGCCTACGGGTACGGTACGCTTGGCGAATTTGTCGCGTGGATCATCGGGTGGGACCTTATCCTCGAATATGCGTTCGGCGCGGCGACAGTCGCGGTCGGATGGTCAGGTTATGTCGTCAGCCTTTTTAGAGACACATTGGGAATAAATTTCCCGTTGGCGTTGAGCGCGCCGCCCGGAATGGAGATAAAAGCGGCTGATGGCTCAGTGATAGGGACCGGAGTGTTTAATTTACCGGCGGCTTTGATCGCGGTTGCCGTTACGCTGCTACTCATACGCGGCATTAAAGAATCCGCCAGCTTTAATTCAATAATAGTCGTTGTCAAGGTGCTCGTAGTCGTTCTCTTTATCATCGCGGGTATCGGCTATGTCAATCCAGACAATATCGGCATCGGCTGCACGGTCGGAGCCCCTGGATGTGCGGAATTTATGCCTTTTGGCTTTAGCGGCGTAGTTACGGGAGCAGCGGTTATTTTCTTCGCTTATATTGGTTTTGACGCTGTTTCGACGGCCTCTCAGGAAGCAAAGAATCCGCAGCGGGATATGCCTATCGGTATTCTCGGCAGCTTAGCGATATGTACCGTTTTGTACATTCTTGTCGCCGGAATCATGGTTGGATTGGTCGATTACAAGCTCCTCACCAACGCCGCCGCACCAATTGCAGTCGCCATTGACGCTGCTCTTCAACAGGCACAGGGAACTACAATGGGAACGATCCTTTTTGCCTTCCCAACTATCATTAAGGTAGGTGCCGTGCTTGGCCTTAGCTCAACGATGGTCGTTATGACAATGGGTCAGCCGCGTGTTTTCTATTCAATGTCCAAGGACGGTTTGCTGCCGTCGTGGGCCGCGAAGATCCATCCAAAGTATCAGACACCGCACATAACCACGGCAATCACCGGAGCCATAGTGGCGATCCTTGCCGGCTTTGTTCCTATCAGTTTGCTTGGCGAACTGGTAAGTATTGGAACGCTATTTGCGTTCGTGATCGTCGGCGTGGGCATCATTATTTTGCGGTCGTCGAATCCAGCTTTGCATCGCCCGTTCAAGGTGCCGCTTTCGCCGTTCATTCCGATTGCGACGGTTGTTTCTGCCGCCTATTTGATGAACAGCTTGCCGCTTGATACCTGGATCCGGCTGATCGTCTGGATGTCGATCGGCTTAGTAATCTACTTTGCGTACAGCTACAACCACAGTAATCTGCGAAACGTTTCGAATGCGGATGCGAATGAATCCGAATCAAGGACTACGCCGCCGATTGCCGCGATTATCGCAATCATTTTGACGATCGCTTTGACCTTGTATCAGGTTCCATACCTAATGGATCTGAAAGCCGAGACTATCCCGCTCAACTTGGGAATTCGTCTTTTTGCCTGGATCGTCACTGGCGTTCTGGTTGCGATGTTGATGTATGGTAAACAAGACAATCGCGGCGGAAGCGATGCCCGGATTCAGAAAATCGGTTTGGCTGCTTCATTAATCAACTTGATAGTGTGGGCAGGAATCACTTATTGGTTCTTTATGCATTACGCCGAAATGCACGCCAAATAGATTCGGGCACAGTTAAACACTGCCACAGAGAGCACAGAGTTCAAATTTCTCTGTGATCTCTGTGGCTAATTTTTTATGCAAAAGACACGGGTCAAATGGCTGATAACGATCGGGGTGGGCGTGTTGATCTTCGTGCTGCCTCGGCCCGAAAGCGTTACACGCGAGGCGTGGACGCTGCTTGCGATATTTATTGCTACTATTGTCGGCTCGATCGTTCAGCCACTGACGGGAAGCGCAATCGTTCTGCTCGGCGTCGTTGCGTTGGCCTTGTTCCGGGCAGTTCCTATTGAAAAGGCGCTCAGCGGTTACGCAGACAAATACGTATGGTTGGTGCTTGCGGCGTTTTTCATTTCGCGGGCGATGATCAAAACGGGTTTGGGCCACCGCATTGCGTTGATATTTGTCCGGTTGATTGGAAAGAAGACGCTCGGGCTTGGCTATTCGCTTGTATTTACAGATTTCATTCTCGCATCGTTTATTCCATCTACCGGCGCCCGTTCGGGCGGGATAATTCTGCCTATTGCACGAAGCGTGACCGAGACATACGATTCGCGGCCAGAGGACGGAACCGAGGGGCGTTTAGGGACGTTTTTGATGACGATGCTTTACCAATGTGAGGTAATTCTCTGCGCGACATTTCTCACAGGCCAGGCGTCGAATATCATGATCCAAAGAATTGCCGCGCAGGAATCGAATATAGACCTGAACTATTCGATCTGGTTCGTTTCGGCGATTGTCCCGTCTTTGATCTCGCTCACCGTAATTCCGCTGATGATATACCGGTTCTTTCCGCCTGAGGTTAAGGAGACGCCGAATGCCGTCACTTTCGCGCACGAAGAACTGAAAAAGCTCGGACCGCTCGGAATGCACGAAAAGATTCTGCTTGTCGTCTTTGTCGCGGTGGTGATGCTCTGGATAACCGCTTGGCTTCACGGCATCGACTCCACAGTGATCGCGCTGTTGGGAATATCGACGCTGCTAGTTTCCGGGGTTCTTTCGTGGCGCGATTTGATCGACGAGACACACGCGTGGGAAGTTTTTATCTGGTATGGCGGGCTTGTCATGATGGCGTTGGCGTTGAGCGAGACGAATATTCCAAAGCTCTTCGCCGAAGCGGCCGCGTCGGCAACGAACGGCTGGAGCTGGCCGCTCGCCCTCGCTATTCTCGCCCTCGTTTTCTTTTACGCTCATTACGCCTTCGCGTCTATTACTGCGCATGTCACGGCGATGCTTATCCCTTTCCTGGCCGTGACTGCGGCGGTTGGTGCTCCGGCCGGTCTCGCCGTGCTGGTACTGACGTATTTTGCAAACTTGAGCGCAGGACTCACCCATTACGGAACGACGCCCGCGCCGGTTTATTTCGGCCTCGGCTACGTCACGCAGAAACGCTGGTGGACAGTCGGCCTGATAGCTTCGATCCTGAACATTCTGATCTGGTCGATCGCCGGTCTGGCCTGGTGGAAAGTTCTGGGTTGGTGGTAAAGAACGTTTCGAGTTCGGAGTTTCGAGTCCAACAAAAAACATTCAGACTCGAAACCCTGAACCAAAGCCGACTACTGATTAAGATCGAACGGCAATGCCGGCTCGTCCAGCTTTGCGACGGCGTCATTATAGATCTTTATCTCGCCTGCGGTTTCAAGCCTGCGCCGCGTTGCTGTCAGATATTCCGAAAAAACTTCGCCGCGTTTTTGGTTTAGCATCTGTTCCATCAGCGTGGTTCGCTGCTTTGCGAAATCGTCCATGTTGGCTTCTTCGCGGTTGGTTACGCCGACGATGAAATAGCTGTCCCCTATCTTGATCGGCGTTTTCGTCACTTCGCCAACCTTCATGCCATAGATCGCTTCCTGCAAAGCCTCGCTGGTCGTAGCCGAAGGGCCTTCGCCGAGCGGCGACCCCAGAATAAAGCTTTTAGACTCCAATGCTTTCATATTGCTCGACTGCGCTGCCGCGGAAAGACCGCTTGCCGATCCCGCATTGGCGGCAATTTGGTTTGCAATTGATTCGATCATATTCTGGGCTTTTTCAAGCTTTACCAGATCAACCAGTTTAGCCTTTACCTCGTCAAACTCTGCGTCACGCGGTTCTTTCTTGTCGGCCAGCATCGGTATAGCGAAGCCGTTTTGCACCGGAATCTTGTCGCCGACATCCGAAACGTTTTCGAGCGGAGCAATGCCGTCCTCAAATTGCGGCGATGTCCCGATGTTCTCGACATTGTCGCCCGGCTTAACGTAAGCCGTTTCACGAACCATATCCGCGACGCTCATATTTGCCTGGGCTGCAAATTCCAGCGCGGTTTTCTGCGGGTCCTTCGTCACTTTCAGCGATTCGGTAACCTTTTGCGCAAGCACGGCGGCGGCCTCGTATGCACGTCGATTTCGGAGGCTTACATCCAGTTCTTTCTTGGCATCCTCGAACGGTTTCGGAACGTCCTCACCGCGGCGCAAGATAAAGTAGCGCCCCTGATAGCTGATCGGTTCTGTTACCTCGCCCGGTTCCATCGCAATCAGCCGCTGATAAGGATCGGTCGGGTTGTTCGGATTTTCGCGTACGGGTCCGGGAAGCTCACCGCCTTTTGCGGCACTTGCGGCGCTCTCCGATTGACCCTTTGCAAGCTCGGCAAATGTATTTTCATCGACGACCGGGCCGTCTTTTTTCAGACGTTCGACAAGCTGGCCGGCTTTTTCCAGCACTTGGCCGTCAAATTCCGGTTTCGGAACCCGGAGAACGATCTCGCGCCCGAACACGCCGGCCTTTTTCTTGTCCGCCGGAAGCTTGTCGTACTCGGCGCGAAGGTCGGCGTCGCTGATCGGCAGCTTTTCACCGATCTTTGCCGTGTTCACAAACACGTAGCGAATCTTCTTTTGCGGCACGCCGATATAATAGCTTTGTTTGTTTTTTTCGAAATAATCACGCAGTTCCTGGTCGGTTGGAATGATAGACTTTGCAAGATCAGCGGTGCTGACCGAAACGTAAGAAAGGTCGAATTTCGAATTCTTTCGTTGAAAATCCTTCAATACCTCTTCTTCTGAAACCGTAACACCGGATGACACGAACGTCCGTAATTTCGCCGCGCTGATGTCGTCGCGGATCATCGCTTCAAAAGCCGAAACACTGCCATACTGATCTGCAACGCTCTGTTCATAGCGTTTTTGGTCAAACGGTTTGCCATCTTCCGGTTTGAACTGTTCGCGGATGGCCGTCGCGACTTCGGCGTCGGATGCCGTAAGCCCAAGCCTTTCGGCCTCTACTCGAGAAATACGGCTGCCGATCAGGCTGTTCAAGACTGATTTTGCCGGATACGGGCGGCCCTGCATCATTCGGCTGAAACTTTCTTTTTGACGGAATATCTCCCCTACCGTTATCTTCTCGCCGGAAACGCTTGCCGCGGTTTCTTCGCTGCGAGCAAGATTGCCGCCGAGGTCGCCGCGCGTCGGCGCGTAAAAGAAGACAAGACTGGCGACCATCACGATAGCGAAAAGAAGAAGAACGAAATTGCGCGTTTTCTCGAGCCGGTTGAAAAACTTTAACATCAGTTAATACCTACAGATTTAATATAAATTGCCGCTTGGGACAAACCGTAATCATAGCAAACATGGCAGCTATATCCAATGTTTGAACGGTACCGGTATTGGCCAATTTCGGCAAATCGCTTGCGGTTTGCAACGTTTTATTCAATGATTAGTCAGTATTTCGAATGGAAAAGAAGCCGATAAATACTGTTGGCATTGTCGTTAAGCCTAATCATCCCGAAGCTTGGCGGACGGCGGGCGAGCTTTCGGGGTGGCTGGCGGCACGCAACATTCCGCTGGTCGGCGAACCGCGAGTATGGTCCGAAAATCCGGCGAGCGAGGCGGACGCCGGAAACGCTGACTATGCGGACCAGGCCGATTTGATCGTCGTGCTCGGCGGCGACGGAACGATGATCTCGACCGCCAGAATGATCGGCGATGCCGAGGTTCTTGTGCTCGGGATAAATTACGGCAGCCTGGGCTACCTGACCGATTTCCGGATCGAGGAGATGTTTCCGGCGCTCGAAGCGATTTTCGATGGCGAGTACGAGGTTGATCGCCGCGTTATGCTGCACGCCGAGCTTTGGCGCAGTGACGACGAAATCGCAAAAGGCCGCGTTCTGAACGATGTAGTTATAAACAAGGCTGCTCTCGCCCGCATCATCGAGATCGAAGTAAGCCTTAATGGATTGTTTGTCAATTCATTCCGAGCCGACGGCCTGATAGCTTCGACGCCGACCGGATCGACCGCCTACAACCTTTCCGCAGGCGGACCGATAATTTACCCATCCATGAACGCCGTTGTTCTCACGCCGATCTGCCCTTTTACGCTTACAAATCGGCCGATAGTGGTCCCGGACAACGCCGAAATCGAATTAAGGCTGGTTAATGAGAACGAAGGCGTCGTGCTTACCCTGGACGGGCAGATCGGCCACCCAATGAAAGCGAACGACCGCGTCCGCATCCGCAAAAGCCGGACGACCTTTAATCTAATGCAGCCGCCAAACCGGAATTATTTCGATGTGTTAAGAAACAAACTAAAGTGGGGCCGCTAGACATAGACTTTCTTGGTTTTTTTTTGTATTTTCGTGGATGAAAAAAGATTGATACACGAAATACGCTAACCAGGAAAAAGCAGGAGAAGCCATTTACATCAAAAGCGACGGCTGAATTTCTTCCGGTTCCGATCCGTCTGGAAACCACTGAAAAGTCTTCAGATCGCAACACCCTTTCGCGTCAAAGACAATACCTTCCTGTTCCAGCATATTCTGTTGCAGGTTAACCGGGATCGTCAGCCGACCCGTCGAACATTTACCCTGCGAGTTAATAACGCGCTGCCACGGAACACTTTCGCCGTCAGCTCCATGCATTACGTAGCCGACTGTTCGCGGCGAATAGCCATCGCCAAGTATTACCGCGAGCTGCCCGTAGGTCATCACCCGTCCGCGTGGAATTTGCCGGACAAGCCCATAAACCATTTCCTTATATGCTCGGTCGTTGACGTTCATCAAACTATTTCGCGCAAAAGCGTTCGTGCCGGCGCTCCGTCGCCCATTCCGCCGATATATTTCAGCGGCAGGCAAATCAACTCATAGTCGCCCGCCGTAACGCCGCGAAGGTCAACGCCCTCCAGAATAACAACTTCTTTTTCCAGAAGCGTTATATGAACTGCATGGTCGGGCGACCCGAATGCCTCGATTGAAAGATAGTCTATACCGACGAGTTTCATGCCTCGGTCAGCGATAATGCGAGCGGCGTCAAGAGTTAGGTGTGTGAAGTCTGTTCGAAAACCCTTCTCGGGTTCGTTCCAAAATGCGGAATTGCGAGTTTTGAAAATAACACGCTCGACGCAATTGAGATCACCGAGATGCTGCTGGCCGATCGCGGCCACGTTCGCTTCAATTTCAATCACGCGACAATTACCAACGAGCTTATCAAGATCAAGTTCGTCCACGCGGCGGGTTCCGTCGATGAAGTGATTCGGCGCATCGACGTGAGTTCCCGTGTGAGCGCCAAAGCATGCATGCGAGACGTTCGCCGCCCCACCGTTTTTCATCGACATAAAGGCGTCGATCTTTACCTTCGGATCGCCTTCATAGATCGGCATCGATTCACTTACGGCAACCGTCACGTCGTAACATCTCATATTGATGAGAATAGTTTAGCCTGAAAACCATAGCAAGACTTGGAACTGACTTTGCGTTCTTCGCATCTTTGCGTGAGAATTTTCTCAAATGAACTCGCCACGAATTTCTGCTTCAAGCTATTCGAACACGGCTCCGCTGATTTGGAGCTTTCTCTATGGCTCCAATCACGGGAAGGTCGAGATAATTCTCGATAACGCACCGGCGCGCTCGGCGGAGCTGCTTGCTCAAGACCGAGTCGATGCTGCATTGGTTCCCGTGATCGCGTCGCAGTTTATCGAAGGCATTCGTTTGATACCGGATGTTTGCGTCGGCGCAAAAGTGCGCGTGCGAAGCGTTTGCCTCGTAACCAAAGGAGAAGATCTCGAAAACGTAAAATCCGTCGCGCTCGATATTTCGTCCCGAACTTCGGTTGTGCTGACAAAAATCATTTTCCGAGAATTTCTTGGTTTCGAACCCGAATGGAAAGACTGCGCGCCGGACATCGACGCAATGCTTGCCGAAGCCGATTGTGCTTTGCTGATAGGCGACCCGGCGCTGTCCATTGCGGAATGCGGAATGCGGAATCCGGAATTGTCAGAATCGGTAGCGCTAGCGACTGGGCTCCCAAATCCCGAATCCCAAATTCAAAATCTAAGATCGTTTGATCTTGCCGAACTCTGGCATGCTCACGCCGGCCTCGGTTTTGTTTTCGCGATGTGGATGACGCGGCGCGAGCAATGCGAGATCGATTTTGCTGCGGCGCGTGACGAGGGCTTGGCGCACATCGGCGAAATTGTTGCGAACTACAGTTCAGATATCGCGCTTAACCACGAGGAAATGACCGAGTATTTGTCAAACAATATTTCTTATTCCGTTGATGAACCGATGCGGAATGGCCTCAACCTCTATCTCGAGTTAGCCGGCAAACACGGGCTTATAGAAGGCAGGAAAGAGCTGATCTTTACTCAGCCTTGAGCAGAAAAAATTGTAAGGAAAAAGAAAGGCGGGAAGCGCGGCGGCAGTTAAACAAGCCCTGATTGAAAGATGATCATCCAGCCCGCCACAAGTACAAATACCAGCAGGCCGAGATCGTTAGTTCCTAGTTGTTCTCGATGATCTCTCATCATAATCTTCCCTTAAGCAAACAGCGTTCCTCAATTCAATACGCGAAAAAACCGATGGTTTTGTATCAAGTACAGAAATATTTGCCGTCAGAATGATGACGTTTCGGTCAAAATGATTTTGCGTGAAATAGCATCGTCTCCGGTTCTTTAGCAAAGTCCGGATTTTTGTCATATAAGAAGTGAGGAATTCTGTCAGCAAAGCGTCCAAGCGTGGCTGCTGTCAGAAAACAGGCCTTTTTATATCTTGCTGTAACCGCTCGCCGACAATCTTGCCGCCGTTTTCTTTCAGATGTTCTAAAACTATGAGGCCAAGGTGAATCCGCCGGTCGATGTTCTTAACGCTGCCGATCATGTAAAGCAAGCTTCGTTGCTTTCCAGCTGTGAGAGCGTGGAATAGCCGGCTGCCTTCTTCATCCTGCTGCAGGACTTCTTCAAAATCCTCCGGCACAGGCAAGCCGTATTTGCTTTCGTCTTTGACGAGCACGACATCAACCGTGTCGCCCACTACTATTCCTAGAGCATCGCGTTTCTTCTTATTGACGATGATGTAAAACATATCGCCCCACGGCAGCAGCGCGCACTGGAAACTCTCGCTGCCGTTTATAGAACAGACGACGCGACGAGACTTACCTTCAAAACCAAACTTTACCTCGATCGCTTTCGGCACGATCAAAAAACGCCACCCGGATTCGACCGGTGATTTGGAGAGTTCCGTTTTGAATTTTACTTGTTTTAGAGTCTTCGACATTTTCCTACTTCCAAACCTTTGCTATCTTGGCGTTTTTGCTTTCTCGAAAGACGGATTCCCGCAAGGCCGCAAAGTTTCCTAAATCGAAACCCACGCCGTTTCGTATAGTTTAATTATGTATTTTGTTAAAATAAAGACTATGTATTTTGTTAAAATAAAGACAATGAAAAGCGATACTCAGCCAATTCTCGACAAAGCACTCGGCGGTGTGCGATTGACCGCCGAAGACTGCACCGCCTTGCTCGAATCACGCGATTTTGTCCGGATCGGCCTTGCGGCGGACGAGATCCGCCAACGTAAAAATCCGGGCGAAGTTGTTACATACATAATCGATCGCAACATCAATTATACCAACGTTTGCAACGTCGTTTGCACATTCTGCGCATTCTATCGCCGGCCGGGAAAGCCTGACACGTATGTTCATTCGATCGAAGAGATCTGCAAACGCATCGATGAAACTATAGCCCTCGGCGGCACGGGCGTGCTGATGCAGGGCGGCCTTCACCCGGATTTCAATATAGAGTGGTACGAAGAGCTATTGACGACGCTGCACGCGAAGTATCCAAAGTTTCAACTGCATTGTTTTTCGCCACCCGAGATCCACAACATCTCGCTGATCTCAAAACTCGATTACGAAACGATAATGCGGCGACTGAAGGCGGCGGGTTTGAATTCACTTCCGGGCGGCGGTGGCGAGATCCTCGATGACGAGGTGCGTAAACGCGTTTCGACCAAATGCAACACGCAGGAATGGCTCGACGTTATGCGCGCCGTCCACAAGGTAGGCCTGCGTTCGACCGCGACGATGATGTTCGGCATCGGCGACCGCATCGAGCATCGCGTTCGCCACCTTCAACGCATCCGCGACGTTCAGGATGAAACAGGCGGGTTTACGGCGTTCATCCCGTGGACTTTCCAACGCGAAAACACCGCCCTCGGCCGCAAAATCACCGAAGAACCTACCGGCATCGACTACCTGCAAATGCTGGCCGTATCACGCCTGTTTTTGGATAACATCCAACACATCCAGGCGTCGTGGCTCACTCAGGGTTTGAAACTAGGCCAAACCGCGCTTCGCTTCGGTGCCGACGACATGGGCTCAATAATGATCGAAGAAAACGTTGTCTCCGCCGCCGGTGCCTCGACCTGCGCCAACGAGCGAGACCTCCGCTACCAGATCCGCGAAGCCGGATTTGTCCCGCAGCAACGCGACATTCTTTACAATTACATTGATCGCGAAAACGTTGAATCTCTCGACCGAAGTGGTTCAATCAAGTTGAATCAGCTAAGCATCGCGTTTGCGGATTGAGCGAGTGACGTTAGTTCAGTTCGGTTGGTCGGCTATTTTTTGCTTGACATAAGGCGAGAAGATTAGTACAAACACTCAGTTCTAAACAGATAACAAACCGACTTTGCACCGCGCTCCCTCAAAGGAGAGTTGCGAGAAGCAATCGTTTCTGTACTTTTGAACTTGGAGGAAATCAGATGAGTACTACTTCGGTGCAGGTCGGCGGCTCCGGCCTTCGTGGGCCGCTTCAAATAGTCGCTATCTTCTTGGGAGCGGTTTTTATCGTCTCTCTTCTATTGATGGCAATCGTCCATTTTTATGTCGGAGCTTTCTTTCTATTGCTAGGAATCCTTGGTGCAAGTGTCGGGGCTGGCCAATTGATTTTTGCTAGAGGTCGGGCGATTAAGAGTGGTCGGGCAACCGTTTGGAATGGCTTGGCGGAGATTTTGTCTTGGAACCCTACTGAAGGTGTACTTTTTCTGAGGAATAAGCAACCGGATTTTGCCGATGACAATCCGAATGATGGCGGTGGCGTACACGTAATTTATCCGCTTCTTGGATATGAACTAATTCTAAAAGTGCCCTTGGAAATTCAAACACTTACCTTTCGCGATTCAGAGGTTTTAACGCTTGAGTATATGCCCCTAACCATACAGGGAACTCTATATTGGAAAATATCCAACATTACACGCTTCTACCTTTCGATCAGCAAGGAAATACATTCAGCGACTGACAATGGCGGTCATTCTGTAACAACGAATTCGCTACGTCCTCAAATGGAAGTTGCAGAACAGTGGCTCCGTGCTATGGCGGAATCCAAGACTCGTGCCATCGTATCCAGAACCGGGACAGGTCTACTTATTGCCGACCAGCTCGCTTCGGATCTTCCGAACTCCCTTCCTCAAAGACCGCTTCCTGCGGCCTCAAGTAGCTATCGGAGCGCCGCTGATGGATTAGCCGAAGTGATTCGATCGGATTTTGCGTCGTTAGCAAGCGAATACGGTCTTGAGATTCATCGCATAGCTCTACAGGAAGTAAAACTACCGCAGGAGATTTATGCCGCTGCTGTAGACGCTTGTAAATCGGCTTACTTACCCTTAAAAGCTCAAGCTGAAGCCGCCGAACGAAGAATGATGTTGCAGGCGGAAGCCGACGTGATAGGCGCGGAAGCCCTGGGGATGAAAGAAATCGCCGGAAATATTCCCGCCTTGGCATTCCAAGAGTTTCTTTCGCCGCTTTTCTTGGATTTCAATCGAAGGCGTGGCTTTGGAGGCCATTTAAATCCATAGAAAAAATCGGCACCCGTTCAATATTCTTGTCAACTTGTCAAGAACATTTGATACAATGGTCCTATGAAAAGCCTACCAGTCGGAGAATTTAAGGCTCAGCTTTCCGAACTGCTTGAAGAGGTTCAGCGGGGCGAAACCATCGAGGTCGTATTCGGCAAGAAAAAGACGCCTGTGGCTCATCTTGTACCGATAAACGACCTGAAACCTAAAAAGAAACGCAAGATCGGGATCATGGACGGCAAGGTGAAGATCGTCTTTGCGGATAATTTCAAAATGACTGACGAAGAGTTGCTCGACCTTCGAGGTTGAATGCGCTATCTACTGGACACGCACACCTTCCTTTGGCTTTGGGGCGAATCTCGGAGGCTGCCGGCAACTGTTAAAACAGCGATCGAGGATCCATCGATCGCAGTCTATCTAAGCTCGGTCAGTTTATGGGAGATCGCGATCAAGGTGCGTGCAGGGCGTCTTGAGCTTGGCAAGGTGGCACCGGCCCGGCTCGTTGGGGACGCGGAGCGAATGAACATTGAGCTGATCAATCTCGAGCCCGACGAAGCCGCTTCCCACGCTGAATTGAAAGAAGATACACATTTTGATCCCTTTGATCGCATGCTGATCTGGCAGGCGATCTCGCGAAAGATGGTTCTCGTCAGCGGAGACGAACAATTTCAGCGATTTAAACCTGACGGATTGAAGTTGCTTTGGAACTGATCGCTAGACTGCGAATGCCAAGATTTGCAGCACATGCGCCGTAAATAGCAATGCGAAAAGCACCCAAAGACATTGACGATTACTTTTCAGCCTTTCCGACGGAGATTCAAACGGTCCTGCAAAAGATACGATCAGCAATTCGAAAGGCCGCCCCGCAGGCGGAGGAAGCGATCAGTTACCAGATACCTACTTTCCGAATCGACGGCAAGAATATGATCTACTTTGCCGCGTTCAAAAATCACGTCAGCATATACCCGGCGCCGCGCGGTGTCGAGGAATTTGAGGCTGACATGGCGAAATACAAGGGTGGAAAGGGCACGGTTCAATTTCCGCTCGATGAAAAGATTGACTACGGCCTGATCACTCGAATAGTAAAATTCAGGACCAAAGAAAAAACTTAATAACTCTTACCCAACTATTACATTACGCTTGCGCCCAACCTGTTACTCTAAACCTGACTTAATTTAGCGATCATCGGGATTCTTAATGCAAAATATCCTTACGTTTGAACGGGCCCGCCAAACGATCAACTGGAAAAACGTAGTCATAATTACATCTTTCCACCTTCTCTCAATTCCGGCGTTTTTCACTTTTAGCTGGCAGAATCTGGCGGCGTTGCTGATCGGGAACTGGATCGTCGGGAGTCTCGGCGTTGGCCTCGGTTGGCATCGCTTACTCACGCACCGCAGTTTCAAAGCGCCTAAGTGGCTTGAATATATCTTGACGATCCTTGGCACGATGTCGGTTCAGGATTCGCCCGACAAATGGGTCGCCACGCACCGCATTCATCACGCGTTTGTCGAAACCGATAAGGATCCGCATTCGACGCGGCCCGGTTTCTGGTGGGCGCAGATCGGCTGGATCGTTTGGGGAACGGCCCAAGACCACGACAAAAAAACGCTGCAACGCTACGTTCCTGACCTGCTAAAAGACCGCGGCCAGGTTCTGATATCGCGTTTCTATTACCTGCCGATCATTTTATCTGCCTTTATTTTGTTTGCTATAGGCGGCTGGACGATGGTTGTTTGGGGCGTCGTCGCACGCGTCGTCGTCGGCTGGCACACGACATGGTTCGTCAATTCGCTTTCGCACCTCTACGGTTCGCGCCCCCATGAAACCAGCGACGATTCAACAAATAACTGGTTTGTAGCTCTTCTTACATTCGGCGAGGGATGGCACAACAACCACCATGCCTTCCCGACATCCGCACGTCACGGTTTGCGGTGGTATCAGTTCGACATGAACTGGATCGCCATCCGCATTTTTGAAAAACTCGGCTGGGCTAAACAGATCAGAACACCGGATACAAAACCTGTAGCCGTGGAATTGAAACACGCGGCATAAACATCTATTATTCGGGGATATGATTCAATTTGGAGTAAGTTCCTCCGGGCAGCGAGCAGTGGTTTGCTCATTGATGTTCGTACTGCTTCTGATTGCTGAAGTTTCCGCACAGAGTAAAACCCGGAACGTTGTGCTAATCACGCTTGACGGAGTTAGGACTCAGGAGATGTTCGGCGGGTTGGATGCCGAGGTTTTTAAGTCAGCCGACAAAAACTTTGAAAAATCTGCGGCTTACAAGCGATTTTGGGCAGCTACGCCAGAGCAGCGACGAGAAAAGCTGATGCCTTTCTTCTGGGGCACGCTGATGAACGCGCACGGTTCGGTCGCCGGTAATCGCGATCTTAAAAGCTCGGTGCAGACGACGAACAAGCTTTGGTTCTCATATCCCGGCTATTCCGAGATCTTGACCGGTCAGGCCCACGATGACGTTATAAATAGCAACGACCATCCACAGAATCCGTATCCGTCGGTACTCGATTTTCTAAATCGAAAGTTAGCAACTGGACCGAATGCGGTGGCTGAATTCTCGTCCTGGGATGCCTTTATGCGCATCGCGACAAATAAGCCTGGATCGTTCGTCGTAAATGCGGCCTACGAGACATATCCCGCTAAAAATCGCGAGATCGAGGAACTGTTGCGCCTTCAATCTCAGGTTGTCTCTCCGTGGCCGAGCGTTCGTCACGATTATTTTACCTTTAAGATCGCGCAGGCCCATATGAAGCAGCACCGAACGCGGGCGATCCATATCGGATTTGATGAAACAGACGATTACGCCCACGATAAGAACTACGAGCGAGTTTTGGATTCACTGCATCTGACGGATAGCTGGATAAAAGAGCTTTGGGAGTTTCTGCAAAGCGATCCTCGATATAGAGGCAAGACCTCAATGATCATCACCGTCGATCACGGCCGCGGAAACTCCGTGAAAGACTGGTCGGACCACGGGGAAGATGTCCCGGAGGCACAGCATATCTGGATGGCGTTCATCAGCCCCGATTCGTCGCTTCGCGGCGAATGGGAAAACGCCGAAACTATCTATCAAAATCAGGCCGCGGCAACACTATGCAAATTCCTCAGACTTGATTACAGGGAACAGAACCCAAACGCGGGAGGACCCGTATCGAAACTGTTTGCTAAGCACTAAAATACGCAGCGCTATTTCAGTCGTTCAAATCCATCCGCACTCCACTCTTCGCTGCCGACGCCATGGTGGACAAAGAACAGGCCGTTCGGGTCATACTTTTTCTTCACGGCGGATAGTCGTTTATAGTTTGCTCCCCAATACGAACGCTGCCAGTTGCGCTCGAAAAAGTCACTTTCGGAAACGTACGAACCAGTATTCGGCGCTGCTTTTAACAATTCGTCCATGCACTTGCCGACCGCGATGCCGTTTCGCCGGGCATCCGCAAGATCGGGCTCATGGCCACCGACTCCTGGAAACGCACGGTCGTTGCTGCCTGTGATCGCAAGCGCAAAAGCCTCGAGAACGTCCGGGTTAGTTGCGGTATTCCTTGCCGCCTCTATCTCGTCGGGCGGCGAACCGGCCAGGCCTTTGTTGAAATGCAGTGAGAATCCCCAGTGCCGTGTACTCTCGAACACCGCATCGGCAAAACGCTGCTGGTCGGAGTTCGTCAATAGTGAAGAGGGCAGCCAAGCGGATCGATAGCCGTGAATGAATTGGCCCGGCTGCTCCGCATCTCCGATCCAAAAAATATTGCGTTCCGGCGCGCCCGGACGGTTGTCGGAAACAATAAACGCGGGAAGGTTCTTTTTCCAAAACGCGCCGTCCCAAAAGTGTCTTGCCGGCAAGGCGGCGATCGTGATCGGCTGTTCGATAGTAAAATCCTGTGGCGATTCGGCGAGCCATTTGCTGAAAGGTTCCCACACGCCTTGTGCCTGTTTTTGATCCAACCCGCAAAAGACCATACGGAGGTCGATCCTGTTGCTTGGCCTGAAAGCGATCTGTTCACCCCAATGTCGATTAAACAACCTTTCCTTATAAAAGCTGATGACCCTAGCAATAAGCTTGCGAAAGGCTGCATCCGAATTTGCCTTTATACTTCCAAAGACCCCGCCAAAAAAATCAGGCAGCTCGCGTGTCCGCAGCGTCACTTTTGTTACAACGCCGAAGCTTCCGCCCCCGCCGCCTTTCAATGCCCAAAAGAGTTCCCGGTTGACGCACGCATTTGCGGTTCGCACCTTACCGTCCGCCGTCACGACCTCGGCCTCTAAAAGCGCGGCTGCCGCCAGGCCGTAATTTTTTGAAAAACTGCCAAATCCGCCACTCTGTATCAGCCCCGCGACGCCAACAGTCGCGCAGCCACCGCCCTGGACATAGCGTCCACCCTTTGTCGTAACCTCGTCATATGTGTGCATCCAGATCGCACCGGACTCGACCGTAACGGCGGGCTGCGGTTCGTGCTTTCCCGAGCACGCGGCGGCAACGAATGCCTCGTGCAGCGTCACCTTGTTCATCCGGTGCGTCCAGATCAGCAGCGAATCCGGCGAACTCGATGTTCCCAGATAGCTGTGCCCGCCGCCCTTAACGACAAGCCTCAGGTTGTTTTCCCGTGCAAAATTTACCGTCGCGACGACATCCTCCGTCGTTTCTGCCGCCACCGCGTACGCACTCGGCGCAGATGTCCACGCATCTACCCAACCGGAGGCCTGCGTAAAGGCCGGCTCGTCGCTGATGTAATACGGATTGGTTAGATTCTTCAATACATCGCCGCACGCCGCGCTCTGCGGAGCCGTTTTGCACGGTAAAAGCGGCGATTCGAGCTTGATAAGCCTGCCGCCGACCTCGGTCATCAGCTTTGCCCATTTCGATGCCGACGGCCATAACGGATCACCTGGTCGAACTCGCCGAAGCTGCGCCCGTTCGGCGTGAATGTCCAGAGGCAGCAGCGTTTGGAAAACCGGCGCCGCCGCAAGGCCCTTGAGGAAATCTCGTCGATCCGTATTCATTACACTCTCCCTGATAATATTGCGACAAGCGGTAGAATCACGAACAACCTGAGAATTGTCGATGTATGTTATCATACCGCGACGGATAAATAGCGTTACCAAAACCGTACAGATCGATGATAGAAACCTACGATGAATTTTGGGATTTCTATGTGCGGGAGCACTCAAAGCCGCTGACGCGCGTCCTGCATTTTATCGGCACTTCGCTCGGAATAATTTTGCTTGTCTTTTTCGTCGCCCGTGGTCAATGGTACTTCTTTCCTGTTTTCTTTGTTGTCGGATACGCCTTTGCCTGGTTCGCGCATTTTGTTGTCGAAACAAACAAACCCGCCAGTTTTAAATACCCCGTCTGGTCGTTCATCAGCGATTTCAAAATGATCTGGTATATGATAACCGGCCGCATGGGCCGAGAGGTCACGCGTGTTTTGGGTGACTAGGTTATTTCCCGAGACCTGCCTTTATTTTATTCATCAGATCTTCCATTCGTTTGATCTTGTTCCACGCTTGGTCCTCAGTATAAATCTTTCCTGTTTTCGGATTGATGATCTTAGTGGTTAAAAGGCGGTGCACCCGTTCCAGACCGGCCTTTGTCCGCATATTGAAAAGAGCGCTCATTGCTTTGTACGCTTCGCCTAGCGCAGAAATATATGTCGGATCGATCGGCCCTCCGCCGACCTGACCGGCAACCTGCTGAAGAAAGTTGCGGATAGACTCGCCTGTGATCTTTTGTAGCGCGTCAAAGGCTGGGTCGAGCGGATCGGGGACGTTTGCATTTGGCAGATGAGTGATAAGCCCGAGCCGTTTGAAATTATCCAGTAGATAATCGAGCTCGTCCTGCAGGGCTTTTGCACGAGCATCTGCCTCTCTCTTTCGACGTTCCTCGTCACCTTTCTTTGCTGCCGCGGACGCAGACGCAGCATCTTTTTTCTTTTTCTCATCGGCGGCCCGCGCACATTCGTCCTCGATCTCCTTTAGACACTTTTTATAGGCTTCCAGAGCGGCATCGGCGGCAGCTTTTGCGTAGTCTGCTGCTTTTCGGGCAGCATCGGCCTCTCGTTTCGCTTTGTCCGCTTCAGCACGCGTCTTTTCTGCTGCTGCCTTTGCGGCTTCCGCCTCTTTCTTGAGCTTGGCTTCGTGGGCAAGTCTTTCTTCCCTGGCTTTTTTCAAAGCGTCCGTACCCGAAAGCTCTTGCCTTAGACGCTGCTGCTCTTCGGCGCTGATCTTTCCGGCCTTCCAATCGTCCATCAGCTTCTTTCTCTTGGCTTCAAGCCAGGCGTTGTCTGCTTCCGAAAAAGTTTCGCCACCGGAGGTAATAGTTCCGCCTTGCGGAGCAGGCTGTGCGGCGCGTTCGGCATCGCGTACTGCCTTTTCGGCTGTGGCCGCCCTCGCCTCTGCCTCACTAGCTGCTTTGCTTGCGGCATCGGCTTTTGCCTGAGCCTCGGCTGCCGCCTGTTCAAAGGCGGCGGCTTTCTGTCGCAGCTTTTCGCAATCTTTCTCCTTTTCGGGACATGGGCCCTTTAGAAATTTGTTCAGATCTTCGGCTACATTCGGCAACAGGCGCGGAGGCCTGTCGACGGGTCCCGAACGGTTTACCGGTTGGGGACTCTGACCTGGCGGATTTCCAGTCGGGTTCGCCGGTGGTGATACGGTCAGGACAACTCGCAGAACGTCGCGATCCTGCATACACGTGGGTTCATTCCGGCATGTGAGACAGGCAACCAAAACCTGACCCTGATGCACGCCAACCGACAAATTATGCGTATTGAATTGAACCGGAACATTCACTGTCTGCCCGCCGTTTACCTGTACCTGGTTCCGAATGATATTCAGGAACGGCACGTTTTGACCCTGAATTTGAAAGTTATGGCTGCCGCGGCATTGGTTTACGAATGCGATACTGCTCGACGCGGTTGTATTTTGCTGTACGGTGACAGCCCAGGGCGATGACTGGTTTGGCTGTTGAGCGAAATACGTGATCGAAAAAAGGAGGAGAAAGACAGAAAGAAGCGTGTGGCGCATATCCGGTCTCCTTTGCGGGAGTTAAATTTGCTCCTGATTCTATCATAGGCTAACCAGAAAGGTACATGTAAACATCTCCAGCCAATTATGATGAAGCCGGGAAGTGTTAATAAGCCATTCGCCAAATTATTATTGGACATGAGCTATGACGAAAAGGCTTTTCGGCCACGCATTCAATTTTCCAAATTTATAGCGTAGAATTCGATATATGCTTGCCAGCGAATTGGTCAATGTAAATCCGAATAATCTGAATGCGACTATCGAGTTTTTGACGGCGATGATCACGCCCGCTTTGCTGATCTCGGCGACGGGTTCGCTTGTGCTTTCGACCTCGACGCGGCTCGGGCGCGTGGTCGACCGTGTTCGCCATCTCGAGGTCCGGCTTGGCGAGTTGATCTATGCCGAAGACAAGTCGGAGGTGCCGCTCTATGACAAACGCGTCGAAGTGATCGTCGATCTGCTCGATAAGGTGACGAGCCGTTCGCGCCTTCTTCAGCGGGCTATGGGGGCGTTTTACTACGGCCTCGGGTTTTTTGTGCTTACCAGCGTGACCATTGCAGTTGCCGGAATTTTTAATATTTATAAATGGATGCCGATTCCTATCGGAATAGTCGGCATCATGTTCTTGTTTTACGGCAGCCTGCTGATGCTGAAAGAGACGCGAATGGCGACGGCCACCATAAATGCCGAGATGGATTTTACATGGGAGCTTGCACGCAGGGTTGCTCCTAAGGAAGTGGCAAGTAAATACAAAAGGATCGAAACAGGTGAGTTCAAGGCAAGGCCCAAAGTATCTAACACTCTTGGCGGAGAATAAGCTCGAAGAACGCATTATTGCGCTCGAGGAAATGCTGCGCTCGTGCACCGTTTGCCCAAAAGATTGCGGCAATGACCGCTTGAATGATGAGATTGCCGCGTGTTATTCAGGCCGTCTGCCGATCGTTTCAAGCTACACGGCGCATTTTGGCGAGGAGCCTTGTTTAAGCGGCACGCGGGGCGTCGGCAACATATTTTTCGGGAACTGTAATCTTCGCTGTGTTTACTGCCAAAATTATCAGATCTCTCAAACCTGGAAAGAGCAAAAGCGAAACGAAGTAACCCACGAGCGGCTGGCCGAAATGATGCTCGAATTGCAGGATCGCGGCTGCCACAACATCGGCTTCGTGTCGCCCACTCATTTCGCTCCGCAAATGGCGCGAGCAATTTTGATCGCTGCCGAAAAAGGATTGCAGATTCCCATAGTTTACAACACCAACGCCTACGACTCGGTCGAGGTTTTAAAATTGCTCGATGGCATCGTCGATATCTATCTGCCCGATCTGAAATACGCCGATTCCGACGCCGGTTTTCAATACTCTAAGGTTCGCGATTACACGCTCCACGCCCGTGCCGCTATCAAAGAGATGCACCGGCAAATGGGCGATGAATTAGTTTTTGACGATAACGGGCTGCTGCAACGCGGGCTGATGATCCGCCTGCTTGTTCTGCCGAACGACATCGCCGGTATCGAGGAAAGTCTTCGTTGGATACATGACGAGCTTTCGCCAAAGACGGCTATATCGCTCATGGCCCAATACTACGCAACTAATAAAGCCGCGACCGACCCGCGTTACATTCTGCTTTCCCGCCGCATCTCTCATGGTGAATGGTTCAAAGCCGTTGAGCTTTTCGAAGAACTTGGAATGCAAAAAGGCTTTATGCAGGAATACGAACGCGCATCGTTCTATTACCGGCCGGATTTTACCGACAAAGAAAAGCCGTTCAAGGATATTCGAGATTTTCGGTAAAGTAAATATGTCCGTTTCCGGCAGGTATTTTTGTAAATGTAGATATGAGAAAGAGCATCATTGCAGTATTAATTTTCGCATCTTCGGTCTTAGTTGCGAATGCAGCTCCTGCCATCCCTGAGATCGACCGCATTCGCATCGCCGAGGCATATCGTATCGGCGAGAGGCTTCAAGATGAGCTTTGGACTGGGTGGAGCACCGCGCCGTTCAGTATTTTGTTCATTACGCACGATTATGAATTTCTGTTCCGTCATCCGAAGCCGAATAACGAGTTCACATCGATCGGTTACGACAAGCTTTTAAAAAGCGAAGTTTTCGTCCCAACTCGCAAGTTTCAGAAAAGTTTTCTTGCGACGTTTCCCGCTCTCGGCCACCCATCCCTTCACGCTGCTCCCTTTGTGTGGGCAAGTGATCCTGCTCATAACTTTGTTTCAAAAAGAACCAGGCAAGATTCTCACTTTCATCGGACCTGGATGTTTGAGTATTTTACTGCTCTTCATGTTTCTAATAGATTTGCTCTCCTTGATTTACAAGATACTTCTTTCGACAATACCGTTTATCGCAACGGGAATTTTCGCCATAATAGAGGCGAGGAAAAAATGACACAAATGAATATCGGCAGTGATGCACCCGACTTTACGTTGAAAGACGGCGATGGGAGCGACTGGAAGCTAGGCGATCACATCGGGAAAACAGTCGTGCTGCTTTTCTATCCCGGCGACAACACGCCCGTCTGCACGGCGCAGCTTTGTTCGGTGCGCGATCATTGGTCGGAGTATCAGGAGACCGGAGCAGAGGTCGTCGGCATCTCAACTGATACCGTCGAATCGCATAAAGGCTTTGCCGAAAAGAACCAATTGCCGCTCCGTTTGCTGTCGGATTCTGACAGAAAAGTCTCGACCGCTTACGATATGAAATCATGGCTTCCCGGTCGTTCCGCTCGCGGGGTAGTGGTCATAGATAAAGACGGCAAGATTGCTTATCACAAAACCCAGGCACTGAGCCTCTTCAGGCCGGCAGACGACGACGTGCTGGCGGCGATAAAATCTGCACAGTAATTTCACCGCAGAGACGCTGGTACGCCGAGATTAAAGTGAAAAGTTGATGTGCTATTGCTTCATCGATTTTTAGTATTATTTGCTCTGCGCCTTTGCGTCTCGGCGGTGAATACATCTCTCGCGTCTTGTCTGTGGTAAAATTCTTGTATGGCTTTATTCGGTGACAAATTCAAATGCGCCCGCTGCGGCACAAAAAGCGAACCTATCGGCTATGCTCCGGTTCCTACGGAATTAGGGCAAAAGATAGGCGAAGAAATGTGCAAAGATTGCTGGGCGGAGTGGCAGAAAAAACAGATGCAGCTCATCAATCATTTCGGCCTCGACGTTTCGAACCCCGATTCGCATCAGTTTCTTTTCGACAATATGAGGATCTTCTTTTACAACGAAGGCGTTGAGCTTACACAGATCGACACTTCGAAAGAAGGTTCGGTTAGTTGGTAGTTTCTGGCTAAGTCAACCCCGGACCATTATGCTGCGGGACGCCGATCTTCATTACATAAACGAAGCATTTGATGCGGCACAGGTTTCACCCGGCCAAATGGAGCTGCTTTTGGCAAACGGCTGGCGGCACTTCGGCGCACACTTCTTCAGGTACAATTTTGGTTTTCACAAATTCGATATTCGCCGCGTTATTCCGCTTCGAATCAGGCTCGCAGATTTCTCTTTTTCTAAAAGCCAACGCCGTGTACTTCGAAAAAACTCCGATCTCGACGCTCTGGTTCAACCGGTCAAAATCGACGAAGACGCGGAAGAGCTTTTCGATCGCCACAAGCAGCGGTTCGAATACGGCGTTCCCGATTCCATTTACGATTTTCTTTCGGACGACCCGGCCTGCTCACCATGCGAAGCGAAGGAGATTCGCGTATTAAATGGTGAAAAAACACTCGCGGTCAGCTATTTCGACATCTGCGAAAGCTCAACTTCCGGCATTTATGCAATGTTCGAACCCGATGCGGTGAAACGCAGCCTCGGCATTTTTACGATGCTCAAGGAAATAGAATTTTCGATCGATAGCGAAAAAGAATTCTATTACCAGGGATATTGTTACGAAGGCGAATCTTTCTACGACTATAAGAAACGCTTTCGCGGCACGGAAGCGTTCGATTGGAAAGGGAGATGGGACACCTTTACCGCAGAGACGCAGAGTCGCGAAGATCAGTAAAAAAGAAAGATTTCAATCAAATGTTTCTCTGCGTATCTGCGGTAAACATAATTAACCAATAAGATTCAGCTCGGCCGGGACCGGAACGGCCGGCCCGGAGTTTTGCAGGGCGGCATCGAACGCTGCGGACATAAATTTCGGCTCGGTTATCTCAATGTAACGCTGCGTCTGCTCCGGCGTCATGACCTCGGGCATGAACGTATTTTCGACCCAAAGCTAGACGAGCTGAAACAAACCTTTGCCGCGATTACAGACCAAAACACGCCAGCCTTCGCGGTTTGCCATCTCGCGAATCTCTTCGATGCTTTTATTCGTGTTGATATTCAGATGCGTCGCAACATAGCGCGGCACTAATTCGTTTTTCACAAATTGGGCCTCGTACATTTCCGTTTTTGATGTGAGGTCGTTCTCGTCCGGAAACCCTTCTCCCGGAATAAGCACCGTACCTGCCGGCGTAACCTCAACAGCCGACCCTTTGCCGTCATCGGCCAAGACAAAAAACGAATTTGGCGCCGGTGGAAACGGAAAAACATACCCGTCCCACAGCTCAGCAAAAAAATCCGCCACTCTTTCCGGTTCATTAACCGCGATGGAAATATGATTGATCATTGCGATAAGCCTCCTGCCATATAAATCGGAGATTATCTCCGTCAACGTTTAACGCGACAAAATTGAGCGATACGTATCAATCAGTATCGAATTGGGAACAAAAGTGTGTTCGCAGTGTCTAATAGACGGGAGGCGTAAAATGAACCATTTCACAAACCCGCTCGATAGCGTGCGGATAGCAAGCCCTTGCTCGTCTGACTGGAACCTGATGTTCGGCAATCAACGGAAGCGATTCTGTTCAGAATGCAGCCTCAACGTTTACAACCTGTCAGACATGACTCGGGAGGAAGCCGAGAACTTCTTATTGAGGTCCGAAGGACGGGTATGCGTCAAGATGTTTCGACGTAATGATGGATCTGTCATTACCCGAAACTGTCCGGTCGGTTTTAAAGCAGCAAAAGAAAAACTCCAACGAGTCGCAAGCGCGTTATGTGCTATAGTCGTTGGTTTCGTTTGCGGGATATTCGGATTTCAAGTATCTCAATCCTTCGGGCAGCCAGCGGTTTCGCCGCCGGTTTCCCCGCCGCCAGCTAGCGAAGGAAAGTTCTCATTTTTCGGGATGATGGTTAACCTTGAAGAAACGAAGGATGCGATTATGAGTCACCAACAGATAGAGAAAGTCTGAAAAATTAAGTTAACGTCTTCGTCCACTCGATGTATTTCTTCGAATCGAATTTCTTGCCCGTGCTGCCGCTTGTCATGTAGCGGATGGTTCCGAAGACGGGCCGCTCGAACCACGCCCGGTCGTGTTTGCCGAAGCACCATAGAATGCCGGTGTATGAATTCGGGTTGCGTCCGTCGAGGCAATATTTGTTATTAAGATGAACCAGCGTTTCGAACGCGACTTCATACGAAGGCGACCATGCGATCACATTCTTCCCCCACAACATCCGCACATAATTGTGCATCTCGCCGGTAACGACCATTTCGCGTTGGGCGGCGTTCCAAAGCTCGTCGTGCGTTTCACCATTCTCCAGTTCTTCGAGCGTGTAAAGAAACTGCCGTTTGTCATCGGCGTGCTCGCGCATGGTTTTTTGAACCCACGCGGGAAGTGATTCGAGCGAGTCGTACTTATCGTTAAAAAGCGTGAAATTATAAGAAAGCTCGCGGCGGACGATCAGTTCTTCGAGATAAGCGTCTTTTGATTCCTGTGGTGCCTCTGTTTCCTGCACTGCCAACGCGATCTCAAGCGGCGAAAGAAATCCGAAATGAAGATACGGCGACAGCCGCGATGAACCATCACGATCCGGTTTGCTGCGGGCTTTGTCGTAGTCCGGTAAAATTTCTTCGACAAACTTCATTAGCCGCTTTCGTCCATTTGCCGCGCCGCCGTGGTAACAGTTTGACGGCTTTACGGTGTGATCGATATCGCATTCGGAAACCAGTTTAGAGACGGTTGCAGAAGTTACCAGAGTTTCCGGGCAATCAACCTCGATGCCGAGGCTCGGAATATCGACCGTTTCATTAGGCAGCGGTTTGAGATAGCGGTCGAGCAGCTTCTTTATCTTCGGCCTGATCGTGTATGCGGCATATTCTTCCCTGTCGAACTTCGATATCGGAATGATTCCATTCGAATCGACAGCGAAGACGGGAACCTTTGCTTTATTTGAAATTCGCTCGTTATGCTGTGGAATGATAAAGCAGGGAAAATCGTCGGTGATAATGCAGGCCGCGTCTTTAGCTAGTTTCGCAACAGTTTGTTTCGGCGAATTTTCGTCCTTCTGCAAATAGAAAATATATCTAATGCCAAGCTGCTCGAACCCCTTTCGCTTTTCCTCAACACCTTCGAGAATAAATGAGTGAAGGCGGTCGCTCGCCCACGGGTAATAATATTTAAGCCCTTCATAAACGATGAGCGGCAGCTTGAGTTCGTTCGCCTTTCGTATCGCAAATATCAACGCGTGGTTTTGCGACGTTCTTTTGAACATCTGCATCCAATACAGCACGTAACTTGCCTTGCCATTTATCTCGGCGTCGTTTAGCTGGACGACTCTTTCGTTGATTCGCATTGGTAGGTATTATAGATTTTATTTAACCACAGAGCGCACAGAGGACACAGAGTTATATGAGACAAAATTCTTATTCATTAATCGATTCACTAGACATACTCAAATTCGTCCGGCACACGCAATTGGTTGCATTTCTCTGTGCCCTCTGTGTTCTCTGTGGTTCAACATCCGCTCAGGATTTTAAGAAAATTCACGACGGCGTCGAGTACGCACAAGTTCAGCACAAGATCGGCGACGATCCGGTGAAGATAAATCTACTCCGCCTCGATCTGACCAAGGTCCGCCTCGACGTTCATCACGCTCTCGACAAAGCCATTGGCATCGAAACAACCTCCTCGATAGCGAAACGCAAAAGCGCCGTTGCGGCTATTAATGCGGGTTTCTTTCGGTTGGATAAAAGTGAGTTTGCGGGTGATGCGACCGATTCCTTGATGTTAGACGGCGAACTGGTAAGCGAAGGTAACCATGGTCGAATCGCACTTTTGTTGGCGAACGAAAAAAAGCGGACTTTAATTTCGATTGATCACACAAATCTAACCGCATGGCTAGGTTCGTCTGATTCGCGCTTCACAATTCGCCTTACAGGCGTCAACAGACCGAAGACCGAGAGGGAAATGGTTCTATACACTGCAAGCTTTGGCCCTTCAACCCCGACGTCGCAGCCAAGCACAGAAATTGTGCTGGATCGTTGCGAACGTGGAAAGAAATCATGGAGGAATTTAGTTTACTGCAAAGATGTTTCGGTACACGATCACAGTACATCGATTTCGATTCCCCGGAACGGCTACGTCATATCGATCAGCAAAGACACATTCCGGGATAAAGAATTGCTGCTTAACGAACTAAATGTATTTTTATCCCTTTCTCTAAGAAATAAATCGCTGTTCATAAAAGCTGAAGATTTAAATAATAAACTCACTAAATTCATCGAAAACATTGATGTTGTCTCCGGTGTCCCGCAACTCATCAATGACGGAAAAATCGACATTACCTGGGAGCTGGAAAAAGCGAGCAAGTCATTTGTCGAAACTCGGCATCCGCGGACGGCGGTGGCGAAGATGAAGGACGGAAAGTTTTTGATGGTGACGGTCGATGGCCGGCAGCCGGGTGTTAGTGTCGGGATGAATTTAAACGAGCTTGCGGAATATTTGCTCGGTCTCGGCGCGGTCGATGCTATGAATCTAGACGGCGGCGGTTCGACGACGATGTTTCTGGACGGCCAGGTCGTCAACACGCCCTCCGACAAAGAAGGCGAACGCAAAGTCGGCGACGCAATCCTTGTTACATTAAGAAAGAACAAATCGGGCAAATAAGATCAATATCGGCTGCCGGCAGAACATCACCTTCGTATAAATTGAAAAGTAAAACCTGAAAATGCTGACGCTGAGTTCGTTATCACTTACTCCGAACAATATATTTTCGAACAATCAAATTCAAAAAACTATGACAAGCCAATCGCGCCAAGCCTTAAGATTCGTAACCGGCTTCTTCCTGCTTGTGTTAAGTGCTTCTTATATACAAGCAGACACAGTGGACGATCTCGTTCGTTCGCGAATGAAGGAACGTAACATTCCGGGAGCCGCGATTGCCGTGGTTAAGAATGGACGCATTGTAAAGATCAAAGGTTACGGTTTGGCAAGCGTGGAATTCAGCGCTCCGGTCACCAATCAAACTGTGTTCGAGATAGGTTCCGTTTCCAAACAAATGACGGCGGCAGCGATAATGCTGCTCGTCGAAGACGGCAAGATTTTTCTGGATGAAAAGATCTCGAAATATCTTCCGACTACTCCAGACACATGGAAAGATATAACCGTCCGCAATCTTCTTACGCACACATCCGGAATAAAAAGTTACTCAAGTCTCGACGGATTTGAATTGTCGCGCCGATTGAAGGTGCAGGATTTTATCAAACAACTTTCGCCGCATGCGCTGGAGTTCACGCCCGGCGAACGAAACATTTACAGCAATAGCGGATTCAATCTTCTCGCATATATTATCGAATCGGTTTCCGAAAAAAAGTACATGCAATTCATGCGCGAAAAAATTTTTCTTCCGCTTGGAATGAAAAATACCGGCGACCGCGACCCGCAGTTTATCATTCCGCTACGCGCTATCGGTTATGAATGGAGCATCGATAGGCTGACCGGACGCGACGGAAATCTTACCGATCTGATGGGCGCCGGCTCGATCGTGTCGACGATCACGGACATGACAAAATGGGAAGCCGCACTACGCGGTGAAAAATTTCTCAAGAAGGAAAGCAAAGCCGAGTTATGGAAACAGTTTACTTTCAATAATGGACAGCTTTCGCAGTATGGCCTCGGCTGGCGTATTTCGGATATTCGCGGCCACAAACTCATCGGCCACACCGGACAAACCGCAGGCTTCGGTGCGGCGATTTTCCGATATGTAGATAACGATACAACCGTGATCGCGCTCACAAATCTCGGAGAAAGCGGAATGGGCAGCCTACTCGCCTCATCTGTTGCAAAAATGTACGTAACATCGCTTTCGCTACGGAAAATGCAGGCTTCTAACGTATTGCCCAACTCCGCCTTATTATTGAAAATATCTGCCGCCATCGCACAGCGAATGGAAAACAACCTTAACCCAGATAACTTTTCTGACGCGTTGATCAGATCGCTTTCGACCGAAAGAGCAAAGTCTGCGAATAAACGAATTTCTTCTTTCGGTCCTATTACAAAATTTGTTTTTGTCGGCGAAGTTTTACATGAAGGAAGAAAAATATATCGCGGCATTGCCGAAACTCCCAGACGAATTTTTCTTTGGCGTTTCGTATTTGATAATGATGAAAAAATTTTGGAAATGACACTCGAAGAAGAAGAGTAATAAATTTCTTGTGCGAAATTCTCTCGTCCTTATTTTTCTTTTTTTGCGACACAAATAATTTCTTCATTGCGCGCGTGAACGCGCAAGTTATTTTTTTGCTTAAATAGAAAAAATCTTTGTCAAAAAAAAATTTAAAATTTAAAAAAAAATATCACTTTTTAACACAGATGTGATAAGTTAATATCGGTTACGAACGTTCTACCTTAATTCAATCTCAACAACAACAATAAAAAAATATGGCAACAGCAAAAAAACCAGCAGCAAAAAAACCAGCAGCAAAGAAACCGGCCGCAAAGAAAGCCGCTCCGAAGAAAGCAGCAGCAAAGAAAACTGCAGCTAAGAAACCGGCAGCGAAGAAAGCAGCTCCGAAGAAAGCAGCCGCAAAAGAACCGGCACCTAAGAAACCGGCAGCGAAGAAAGCAGCTCCTAAAAAAGCAGCCGCAAAAAAACCGGCAGCTAAGAAGAAATAGCCAAGCAATTGGTGATTCTGCAAGTTAAAAAGCCCGACGAAATTCGCCGGGCTTTTTTAATTTTGCCGCCTACTGAAATCTAGAAAGAAAGACTCCTGAAACAGAATAACTTTTGTCGCTACATCGAACACACGGCAGAAGCGTGTGAACAAACTATTTCGCTGCAACAATCGCCCCTTTTAATTTAAGCGAATATCGCATCAGCTTGTTTTTTGAAAATGCGAATGAGGATTCATACATAAAACCGGCCGAACCTGCCGCTTCGCCATCGCCAATGCGAACATCCGAAGTACGATAAGTGAATAGTTCTTTATCTTCGCTTTTTTCGCGAGCTACCGGCTCACCCTTTATCGCGACGATATCCTTCGGCCCGATGCGATCGCGGCGCGCAACACCCGGAATGCCCACGATAATTGTTAGTGCAGATACTCGGTTCCCAATGAATATCCCGCTCTCAGTTTCGAAGTAACCGATCTTTTCCGCCTGAGTATGCTGGTTGCGATAGCTCCGCCCGACCGCGAACACCTCGATCTCGGTGATGAAATGCGGATCGTCAAAAGATAAAGCCGTAAGCTTTATTACCTGCGTGGCAAAACTGTTGTAAAGAAAATAATTCGGCCGACCGTCTTCGCCGATCCGCTGGCCCGTGCCCGCCAGAAATGCTTTAGCCGACGCACGGTCGCCCAGCTTGATGCCGGACACGGTTAAATCCGGTACAAATATTTTTTCCTGCGCCGAAACAAAATTCACTGCCAACATCAACGATAATGAAACCGTGAGAATTCGGGTCAACTTGATAACGGACATACTACGTCCTCCTTTTGTAAATCGACTGATTGTGGAAATTTGAACGGGAGTTAAGAGATAAGCCAGCAAAAAAAGCAGGCTTTATTTGAACTAACAAAAATTCTAGCACGACTAAAGAGACGTGCCAATCAAAATATCAGGGAGAGTTGATCTGCGGTTGCTTCTACTGCGACGCTGCCGCCTTGCGTCAATTTACCGAACAGTATTTCGTGTGCAAGCGGCTGCTTTAACTTTTCGTGAATCAAACGCGACATCGGGCGGGCTCCATAGCGCGCGTCAAATCCGTTGTTTGCGAGCCATTCGCGAGCCGACTCTTCCAACTTCACCAGTACGCGTTTTTCTGCAAGTTGACCGTTGAGTTCGTTGATAAATTTGTCGACGATCAATTTGATAACTTCGATGTCGAGCGCCTTAAACGGAACCCACGCATCGAGTCGGTTTCGAAACTCGGGCGTGAATGTGCGTTCTATCACGCCTTTTGCGTTTCCTTTCGTGTCCGAACTATTTCGAAATCCGACGCCACCCGACGAAAGTTCGCGGGCGCCGGCGTTCGTCGTCATGATCAGGATCACGTTTCGGAAATCTGCTTTTTTGCCGTTGTTATCCGTCAGTGTTGCCGAATCCATAACTTGGAGAAGCAGATTGAAAAGATTCGGGTGAGCTTTTTCTATCTCGTCCAAAACCAGGACCGCGTGAGGTGTTCGCATTATCGCTTCGGTAAGCAGACCGCCCTGATCGAACCCTACATATCCCGGCGGCGCGCCGATCAAACGCGACACAGTGTGCGGTTCGGCGTATTCGCTCATATCAAAACGAATAAATTCGACGCCCAAAATCTCTGCCAGCTGTTTTGAAACTTCCGTCTTGCCGACGCCCGTCGGACCCGAAAAAAGAAATGAGCCGACCGGTTTTGTCTGATGCCCGAGGCCGGCGCGAGAGATCTGTATCGCATCTACAACTCGGTCGATGGCTTCGTCCTGCCCGAAGATAAATTTCTTCATGTCTTCGCGAAGCGATTTAAGCCGAACCTTCTCATCGGCGACAACGGTCTTCGGCGGAATTTTTGCCATGCGGGCAATTGTATTCTCAACCATCTGCACTGAAACTTTCTTCGGCCGTTTGTTTGCGGGAAGAAGTTTTACAGATGCTCCAACTTCGTCGATGACATCGATCGCTTTGTCGGGAAGGTATCGTTCGTTGATGTATTTGCCGGCGAGCTCCGATGCAGTCTTCAGCGACTCATTAGAATACTTGACGCTGTGGTATTCCTCGTAGAATTTCTTCAAGCCTTTCAATATCTGATAGGTTTCTTCGACCGTCGGTTCGCCTATTTCAATTTTTTGGAATCGGCGAGCCAAAGCGCGGTCGCGGTCGAATGCGGCTTTGTATTCAGCAAATGTCGTCGAGCCAATGCAGCGCAGCTCACCGGCGGCAAGGGCGGGTTTCAAAATGTTCGACGCATCCATTGAACCCCCGGATACCGAGCCGGCACCGACGATCGTATGTATCTCGTCAATGAAAAGAATTGCGTTTTCTTCTTTCTTAAGATCGTTGATGATTGCCTTGAAACGCTGTTCGAAATCCCCGCGATAACGCGTTCCCGCCAGCACCGCGCCCATGTCAAGAGCAAAAACTTTTGCGTTGATCAAAACTTCGGGCACGTTGCCTTCGCTGATTTTCAATGCAAGTCCTTCGGCCAATGCGGTTTTCCCGACGCCGGCTTCGCCGACATAGAGCGGATTATTTTTCTTGCGTCGGCATAGTACCTGAATGGTCCGCTCGATTTCGGCCAAGCGCCCTACTATCGGATCGATATGTCCTTCTTTAGCTCGCTCAACCAATTCGACCGTAAAACTTTCTAGCGGTTTCGCGCGCTGCTGCGATCCCATTCCGGGAAATTCTTCATCGTCGAACCCATCTGGAAAAGGCTCGCCGTGATCTACTTTTGAAATTCCGTGGGCGATATAGTTCAAAATATCGAGCCGCGTCACGCCCTGCTGCAAGAGTAGGTAAACCGCGTAGCTTTGTTCGGCTTGGTAAAACGCCGCGAGAATGTTTCCGCCGTCGACCGTCGGCTGGCCGCTGCCTTCCGCCTGAAGAACGGCGTAATTAATCGTGGATTGAAACGTCGCGGTAAGCTCCGGCATGTGTTTCACATCCTCGGGCATCTTTTCGAGCACGTTCGCAAAATATTCTTCCAGCGATTTCCCGATCTCCTCGATCTGCGCGCCGCAGTTGAATAAAATCTCGCGCGCCGACTGATCTTCGAGTAGCGCAAAAAGAAGATGTTCGAGCGTAACGTACTCGTGTCTGTACTTCACGGCCTCATCGACCGCAAAGCTCAGTGTTTCTTCTAATTCACGGGTTAACATCTAAGTATATTCTATCAGTTTTAATGGCGTAGAGAGTACTTACACGCAGTTTGTCAGGATAAACGGACGCCGTGCGGGCTGATTCTGGACACGTAAGTGTTGAATTCAATGGTAGTTTCGGAATAGATATTTCTCATCGCTTTATTTACCAGGTTTGCCTTATCTTCTGTTTCACTCAACATAAAGACCGACGGCCCAGAACCCGAAATGCCTCCGCCGAGAGCTCCGACTGCGATTGACGCTGCTTTTAATTCGTCAAACTTCGGAATAAGCGACTTTCGCACGGGCTCGACGATATAATCTTTCATTGACCGTGAGATCAAACTGTAGTCGTGTTTGGCCAAAGCTGAAACAAGAGCGCCGAGATTGCTCCAATTGCGGACCGCATCCGTTAGCGGCACATTTACGGGAAGAATCGCGCGTGCCTCGGATGTTTTGACCTCGATCTGCGGATGTATGACCGTGGCAAACAGCGGCGGAAATTCTATCGAAACAATATCCAACGGATCGGCCGAGCGAACCAATGTAAATCCGCCAAAAATACAAGGTGCAACATTGTCGGCATGTTTTGCACCGGAGGCAAGCCTTTCTCCTTCCATCGCAAAATTAACTAATTCCGTATTCGACAATTTATTACCCAGAATATGGTTGGCGGCAACGACCGCTCCGCAAGAGCTCGCAGAACTCGACCCGATTCCGCTGCCGGGCTTTATGTGCTTTGTTACCTCGACCTCGAAACCAAAATCGGCTTCGATCGCATCAAGAAGGGCGAAAAACGAGACGCCGATAACATTGTCTTTCGGCTCGGTCGGCAAACCGAAATCGTCTCGGTTAACGATGCGAACAGTACGCTCGCCGATCTTGCGAACCGTGAGTTCGTCGAACGGTTCTTCCAAAGCAAAACCGAGGCAATCGAATCCGCAGACGACGTTGGATACTGTTGCCGGAGCGTGAACACGAACTTCATCCATATTTTTGATAAGGCTGTAAAGGTATTATGATTAATGTAGTATTCACCACATTCTCGTAAATGCATTACTTTAGCACAAACCGAAAATCGCCAAATGTCGATTTCCGCTCGGCCGTACTAAACGGACAACCGGCAGATAAAGGTCTTTATTTTCCCGAACGCATTCCCAAAATCCCAAAAATTTTTATTGACCGCTTATGCCGTGTCACAAACGAGCAAATAGCGTTCGATGCTATCCGTCCTTATATCGGTGAGGCTATCCCGGATGAAATTCTTTACGGAATCTGTTCCGAAACTGTAAATTTCCCATTTCCACTTGTGGAAATCTCTCCCTCGATCTCGGCTTTGGAGTTATTTCATGGGCCGACATTGGCATTCAAAGATGTCGGAGCGAGATTTATGAGCCGCTGTCTGCGGTATTTTTCCTTGGAAGAATCTCGAAAAACGATAGTTATCGTCGCTACTTCCGGCGACACCGGCGGAGCAGTGGCGAACGGATTCCACAATGTCGACGAGGTCGAAGTCGTGATTCTTTACCCGAAAGGCAAGGTCAGCCGGGTGCAGGAACTGCAACTAACTACATTGGGCGGAAATGTAATTACATTGGAAGTACGCGGCAATTTTGACGATTGCCAGCGATTGGCGAAAACAGCTCTTGCTGATGAAAACTTAAAGAAAAAAGTGGCGCTTACCTCGGCAAATTCAATCAACGTTGCCCGCTGGCTTCCTCAGCAGTTTTACTACTTCTATGCACTTAAGCAATGGGAAGCCAAGCCGCCGGTTATCAGCGTGCCGAGCGGCAATTTCGGAAACATTGCCGCCGGCCTGATAGCGCATCTTTCGGGGCTTCCCGCGCGAAAGTTCATTGCGGCATGCAATGCAAACGATGTCGTTCCCGAGTTTTTTTTGTCCGGCGAATATCGGCCAAAATCTTCGGTCGCTACTCTTTCGAACGCGATGGACGTTGGCGATCCGAGTAATTTTGTTCGAATTCTCGAAATGCTTGAAGCCGATCCGGCGAAGTTGAAACAGACAGTCGAAGCCGTAAGCGTCTCGGACGAAACGACGGCAAAAACTATGCTCGACGCTTACAGTGAGTTTGACTATGTTCTCGATCCGCACGGGGCGGTCGGTTACCGGGCGCTTGCTGACTATATTGGCCGCCACCCCGATGAAAAAGGCATTTTTCTTGAAACTGCTCATCCCGTAAAATTTGATTCGGTCGAGAAGATTCTTGGAACGAATGGTAATGTACCAGAGTCTGTCAGTGAACTTCTTTTGCGAAAAAAGGAAAGTATTGAAATTGATGTCAGCTACGAAGATCTGAAAGCTCTGCTGACCAGTAAAATATGAAGGTTCTGAAATTCGGCGGTTCATCCGTGGCTAATGCCGAAAACATCGTAAAGGTTGTACAAATTATCCGCGACGCCGGCGAGAACAGCAAGATTGCGGTTGTCGTGTCGGCAATGCGGGGCACGACCGATCGCTTGATCGAAGCGGGACGAGCGGCGGAACGCGGCGACGACGGTTATTTTGAAAAGCTTGCAGAAATCGAGTCGCAGCATACCGATGCCATGGTTGAGCTGCTGCCAAAAGATCTGCATTTGTCGATACCGGACTTTGTCGAATCTACCATTAGAGAATTGGAAAGCATCATTGAAGGCGTGAGACGCGTTCGCGAGCTTTCGCCGAAAACTCTCGACCGCGTGCTGAGTTTCGGCGAGATCGTTTCGTCAAAGATGCTCTCCGAAAAGCTGGCCGCAGACGGTCTTGATAATGTTTGGGCGGACAGCCGGCTTTTGATCCGGACGGACTCAAATCACGGATTCGCCGCAGTTGATTTTGCGGAGACAAATAAGCGGATCAAGGTGTACTTTGAAAAGTCGCAAGCCAAAATAACGATTTTTCCCGGTTTCATCGCGTCAGATCCGGGCGGATATACGACTACGCTTGGCCGCGGCGGGTCTGATTATACGTCCGCGATATTCGCTGCTGCTTTAGGTGCGGAAGTGCTGGAAATTTGGACGGATGTAAGCGGAATGATGACCGCCGATCCGCGCTTTGTACGAAATGTCCGGCAGATTCCGCGTATCACTTACCGCGAGGCGATGGAGCTTTCGCACTTCGGTGCAAAGGTGATTTATCCGCCGACGATTCAGCCCGTAATGGCAAAGGGGATTCCGCTCTGGATCAAGAACACCTTTGCGCCAGAAGATTTCGGCACGCTGGTAGAAGCGGATAATGCAGATGCAACCGACATTATTCGCGGAATTTCAAGCATTGATAAAATTTCTGTCCTGAGCCTCGAGGGCAGCGGCATGGTCGGGATACCGGGCTTCTCAAGACGCCTATTCGATGCGCTCTCGCGATCGCAGATAAACGTTATCCTTATCACCCAAAGCTCCTCGGAGCATTCGATCTGCGTTGCCATCGAGGATAAATTCAGCGTCCTTGCTAAAGAAGTGGTCGATCGTGAATTCGAGAATGAGATCGCGGTCGGCAAGATCGAACCGCTCGGCGTCGAAAGAGGTTTTTCGATTCTTGCGCTTGTCGGCGACAACATGAAGGCTCACACCGGCGTCAGCGGAAAGATGTTTACGACGCTCGGCCATAACGGCATAAACATTCATGCAATCGCCCAGGGTTCGTCCGAGCGCAATATCTCGGCGATCATTAATTCGAATGATGTCCAAAAAGCGGTAAACACACTGCACGAAGAGTTTTTCTCCGACGGCAAAAAGCAGATTAATATTTTTGCGGCCGGCATTGGAACGGTGGGTTCGAAACTTCTCGATCAAATCCGGCAGCAACGCCAACATATTTCCGACGATCTGCGCTTAAACCTTCGCATTGTAGGCATCGCAAACAGCACGCGAGCCTTGATGACCGACGAAGGCCTTTCTCTTGATAATGTTCCGAATGCTGTCGCATCTTCTCCGCAAATGAATATCGTCGGCTTTACGGACGAGATTCTCGAACGCAATCTCCGCAACTCGATATTCGTCGATATGACCGCAAGCGCGAATGTCGTCGAAATGTATCCAAAGCTTCTAGAACGCAGCGTATCGGTGATTGCCTGCAATAAGATTGCCGCGTCATCCGAATACGAAAATTATTTGCGTCTAAAAGGTCTTGCCCGCGAATATAACGCGAATTTTTTCTTTGAAACAAATGTCGGCGCCGGATTGCCGGTGATTACAACTCTCAGCGATTTGATCAGAAGCGGCGACAAGGTGAACCGTATCGAAGCCGTTCTGTCGGGCACGCTCAACTTTGTTTTTAACAATTACGACGGCAAGCGGAAATTTGCCGAGGTCGTTCGTCAGGCTCAGGATGAAGGCTATACAGAACCCGATCCGCGACTCGACCTTAGCGGAACCGACGTTGCCCGAAAGATACTTATACTCGCACGCGAAGCCGGTTTACCGCTGGAAATGGACGACATCGAAAATAATACGTTTCTTCCTGAATCGTGTTTAGAAGGAAGCGTCGAGGATTTTTATGCGGAAATGGATCGCCATGAAAATCACTTTCGAAAATTAGTGGACGATGCTGCCGCAAACGGAAAGTCATTAAAATACATTGCCTTTTTGGAAAACGGCAAGGCTTCGGTCGGGTTGCAGCAGATCGGGCCGGAACACAATTTCGCAAATCTTTCGGGAAAGGACAACGCCGTTCTTTTTTATACAAACCGTTACGCCGAACAACCGCTTGTAATAAAAGGAGCCGGTGCCGGAGCAGACGTCACGGCTGCCGGCGTGTTCGCGGATATCATTAGGGCGGCCCGGTCATAAGATGCAGAAGCCCGCACTTTAGTAAGGGCAAAACAAACAACTGGTTTCCACCAGAGCATTCGAAACGAATTATTATGAAACGGAATGTTTTCAAATCTCTCCTATTAGCCGTATTGCTCTCAGCTGTCGCGCTTCCGCAACAGACCTACGTCCCGCCCGACGGCAACTGGGAACATCGTACGCCGGAACAGGCAAAGCTCGACCCGGTAAAACTCAAGGAAGCCGTAGATTTCGCCATTGCAAGCGAATCGAAAGCTCCGCGAAATCTGGAACTAGCGCATTACCAAACGTTTGGGCGCGAACCGTATGGCGAGCCGGTCGGGCAGTTCAAAGATCGAGGCGCGGCGACGGGAATCGTTGTCCGTAACGGGTATATCGTCGCCGAATGGGGCGAACCC
>JBQTJB010000144.1:0-16707 GCA_052387555.1 Blastocatellia bacterium
TTTTAGATAAGAAACCAGCAATTCATATTGAGCCAACGCCGGAATTTGCATCTCGGCCTTCATCTGTTCGATCACCATCCGTAAGGTGCTCGCGGCCTCATCATCAACAAATGTAACTGGCGGCTGATAAATATTATTGAATAAAACCCCATTGCAAGCCACTTCTCTTTGGTGCATGTGGATGCAATAAAAATCTGGATGAAACTGAATAACTACACCGCTTAAATCAGTTTCGGTTGAAAACATAAACGGCTGATACGGCGAAAATGCAAACAAACTTCCTTTGTCAAAATCGTATTCGGCAAAATCGGCTTTCGCTTTTCCATCGCCTTCCAATACCCAAATCAGCGAATAGTAATTATTACGTTGGATGTGATCGAACGCACAATTTCCCGCGAAAGAAAATATCTTGAACGCTAAGTTTCCGTTGTTTGGATTGACAAGTGTGAACACTTCCTGATTGCTCATACAAACTTTTGCATAAAAATTCTGTCAACTGCTTCAAATCCCAATCTCCGATATAAGTTCAGGGCTTTCGTATTTTCCTTTAAAACTTGTAAATCCAACATTACGCTTTCTTTGCGAGCGGCTAGTTGAGAGATGAAAAGAGTGGCAATTCCTTGATTTCGGTGTTTCGGAGTTACAAATACTTCGTCTATGCTTGTTACCGGACCGCCGTATTCATTACTCCAATAAAACGTCAGGATTGAATAACCGGCAATTTCATCACTTACTTTGAATAGTTTTATTGCAACCTGGTCGGGATACAAAAAAGCTCTGTCCGCCGTATTTCGTATCTTCGCGTCCGTCATTTTATTTTCATAACCTGTCTCGAAACTATCTTCTTCGTAAAACAGCAAAATCATTTTCTCAAGTGTTGAATAGTCTTCTTTTCGATATTCGGCAATTTTAAAATTCATTTTGTTATTCAAGTTTTCGGTCATTTTCTTCAATCGCTAAATCGTTGATGCTCGCAAAGCGTTTTCGCATGTAACCATTTTCGTCGAATTCCCAAAGTTCGTTGCCGTAGCTTCTGAACCACTGTCCCGTAGTGTCGTGCCATTCGTATTCAAACCGGACAGCCATTCTATTTTCACGAAATCCCCAGAGTTCTTTTTTTAGTTTGTAATCTAATTCTTTTTCCCACTTTCCGGTTAAAAACTGCTTTACTTCTTCTCGACCGTTGATAAATTCGGTGCGATTTCGCCATTCCGTGTCAATGGTGTAAGCCATACAAACTTTTTCAGGGTCTTTTGTGTTCCAAGCATCTTCGGCAGCTTGAACTTTTTGCAAGGCAGTCTCCAGAGTAAATGGAGGAATAGGCAATCTTTCGTTTCCCATAGTTTTTATTAATTGCAGAAGCCTGCACGGAGTAGTGGCGTGTTTTTTTACCCTTATTTCGTGCAGGCTTCTGAGTTCTAATTAAGCAGTAAAAGCTTTAACCGCCGGAAAATCAATTTCCGTGTTTGCCGTGTTGTTAAAATAATTGGTGAAAATGTTAAGTGCAACGTGTCCGACGATCTCGCCAATTTCACCTTCGGTTACTCCGGCATTTTTCACGGAATCAACGTCGGCATCACTGACCAACCCTTTCTTGGCGACCAGGATTTTAGCAAACTTCAAAATCGCATCCGTTTTTGCTTCAGATGAATTGCCACCTCTTGCAGAAGACAAGGTCTCGGAATCGAGGTTAACGAGATTTTCGCCGATATACGTGTGTGCCGATAAGCAGTAATCGCAATCGTTACTTTCCGCGACCGCCAACGCGATCAGCTCACCGATTTTTCCTCCAAGAATTCCGCCGCCCAATGCGCCGCTAAAACTCAAATATCCATCTAAAAGCTCCGACGAGTTTCCCATCGTTCTCATCATATTCGGGACCATACCCAATTTACCCTTGATCGCGGTAAACAATTCCTTGGTTTTCCCTGTCGCATTTTCAGGGCTTAGAGCATTTAATCGTGTCATTTTTTTCCCCTTCGTTACTTTGTTTGTCTCAGCGACAAGTAAGAAAATATCCGCTTTACGCAGAGGATTGAATGGACGATTAACGCAATCAAATGGACAATTTTCCCAACTGAGCGAACACTTATAGAATCGAACCAGCCGGCAAAACGAGAAAAGCTACCAAACCAACGGTTTGATAGCCATTCTAAAAAGGGATGGCGGAGACGACAGGATTCGAACCTGTGGTACCCTTTTGAGGTACAACGATTTAGCAAACCGCCGCTTTCAGCCACTCAGCCACGTCTCCGCAAGCGCCGAAAGTAACTTCCAATTCTAGCCTAAGGGCAAACTTTGTCAAGTTATTCGCATCCTAAGTCCCAACGACAGGTGCATAAATCGCTTGACACATTTGATTTTTGCTTAGAAAATATAATAGTCGCTAGGAGAAGCTACTTTCCGGCCATTTAAAAAGTAAATCAGTGTAAACAAAATACTGCTTACCTGTCATTGGTTCGTATTTTGAAAAATGAGCTTTCGTAATACAAACAGGACTTTCCAAACGTTTTTCAGCGTTTCGGCTATCCTTACATGCCTGGTTTTTCTTGCCACGGAAACACGCGCAGAAACTGTTGTCTCAAATGGTAGCAATTTAGGGACGATACGCGGCGTCGTCAGGGATCATAGTGGAATCCCGATTGCCGACGCGACTGTTGCGATATTTCGTGTCGGTACAACCAAGGTGCTCAAACAGGTGAGGTCGGCAACCGACGGCACCTTTTTTGCAAGGATATTGCCAGGAACGTATACGGTTCTAGCCGTAGCCCAAGGCTACAATCCCGTGACATTATCCGAGGTTGAGGTTGGCCGAGCCTCGCAGCTCAATTACGGTTTCAAACTCGAGCGTGCCGGCGGCGGAAATACTCTGCCGGAAAAAAGGCTTGATCGAAACAATCCGAAATGGGTTATCCGCTCGGCCCAAACAAGCCGGTCTATCTATCAAAACACTGAAGGTGATTCTACTGCCGAAAACGTTGAAAAGAATGTCGGAGAAGCCGACAGAAGCGAAGAAACTTCCAAACGTAAAGGACAATCTGTCGTTGAAACCTACGTTTCCGCGAACGAAGAAGGCACCTTTGCCGGAACCAATTTTGCAACGTTTCTGCCCGTAACCGATGATGTCGATCTGGTTCTCGCGGCACAAACAGGAATCGGAAGAAATGCTCCACAACGATTCGAATCACAGGTCAATTTCCGGCCGAACGATTCACATCAGATTCGGCTTAAGGCATCTTTCGGCAGTCTCGGAAACCTACTTCTCGCAAAAGAAGAGAAGTCTCTTGGCCAATTTTCCGTTCAGGCGCTTGATGAGTGGAAAGTCCGCGAGGGCATAATTCTTGTCTACGGTTTTGATTATTCGCGCTTTGTCGGAGCGGGCGATGACTTCTCGATCAGCCCGCGGCTCGGTTTTCAGTTCGATATCGATTCAAAAACTCGTGTACGAGCCGCGTTTACCTCGATAACCGAAGAGCGCACATGGTCCAAGGCCATTGAGCTTGAAAATGCTCAAGTGATTTTCCGCGAACCCGTCGCCGTAAACGACTTGTTTGTCGAAAGCGGAAAACCGCTGATGAACAAGAGCAGCCGATTGGAATTCGGCATTGAGCGCGTTCTGGACAATAAATCAAGCATCGAAGCGAACGCGTTTTTTGACACAACTCTCGGACGCGGCGTTGGCTTGGCAAATCTGCCGTTCAATTCGATCTCCGGTGCGTTTGAAGAGTTTGTCGGCAATCAGAGCGGAAAGGCTCAAGGTTTACGGCTTGCTTACTCCAGACGGCTATCTGGCGAATTCAGCACAGCCGTCGGATACAGTTTTGGAAGCGGCCAAAAACTATCTAACCTGGCAATTTCCGACCCGGCATCGCTATTCCAGAACGATTTTTTCCATACTTTCTTCGGCCAGTTCGAAGCGGATCTGAAAACGGGCACGAACGTCAAGACGATCTTCCGGCTTTCACCGAGCGCAACAGTTTTTGCAATCGACCCGTTTCAGGGGCGGCTTGCAATATACGACCCGAGCCTTAGCATTCTCGTAACTCAAAGCCTTCCAACGCTGGGACTGCCTTTCAATGCGGAGGCGGTTGTCGACGCCCGCAACCTTTTCGATCTTCAAACAGGTGTCGTCGGAGAAGATGGATCCCTCAGGATCAATTCTCAACGGCGGGCATTGCGTGGCGGAATCCTTGTCAGATTTTAGAGTCAGATCAGGAAGAGCTTAGAGTTCATGGAGATGCATAGATTTCTCCATGTACTCTTAATTTTTTGCATTCTGAAATTTCCAAATTCTCGGATTATCGAGCAAAAATCTGAATATTATAGGCTCTAGTCGTTTACTAAAGAGTGCAAAATAAAATAAACGACCGAAAAATCAAGGGTCGCGTGAAACGGGGGTCTGTTTGCTTGGTGGAACACGGTTTGCGTCTTGAACTGCTTGGTTAAGTTTGCCCGATTTTGATGAAAGGAAAAGTTCTGACAAGTTGGACTTTGATATGGCTCGTGGTGACGGTTTTATTTGTTGCCGGCGGGGCGCTCAATCTCTCTCAAAGGGCCGTTCATCAACTTCCTCCGACCGACGGCGTGCTTTGGGGCCAGAGGGCCGACGGCATTTATGCCGAAAAGGTGATTCCCGGCCTGGCCGCGTCACGTGCAGGAATTTCTCCGGGCGATAAGCTTTTGACGGCCAGCCTCGACGGCGAGACATTTGACGAGATAACTTCGATATCCGATGTTCCGATGTATCTGGAGACTGCGGGCGTAGGCGGAAACCTTACATATTTTTACCAAAAACGCTCGTACACGTTCTCCGATAACTATTACTATGCGGACTTGAAAAACATCGACACGCTTCCGAGATGGACGCCCTCGATCGTGCTTCTTGGCATCGTCGGCATTATTTGGTTAGGCGTCGGCATTTTTGTTCTTTTCAAACAAGGAAGCCGCTCGCCGTTCGTCCTGCATTTTGCTACGGTCTGCCTTGCCGCGTTCGTTTTCCATGTGTACAAGCCTTTGAACCTCGGACAGGATTTCGATCTCGCAATTCAAATTCTCGACGATATTGCCTTTGCTTTCTTCGTACCTCTTTTTCTTCATTTTTGCCTTAGATACCCGGTCCGAAGCGAGGTATTTGAAGTATCCCGTTGGAAGACTTACGTTTTATATTTGCCTGCAACATTGCTGACGGTTGCGGTTCTTATTTTTTCCCTTGGCGGGTTGATCCCGGTCGAAGGTTCCCAGGCAAGATTCCTCGGCTTCGTGGCTGCCAACGGCGTATTTCCCATTCTGTATACGGCATTGCTGGTTCATTTTGTCGCGGGTGTCTCCGCCGGTGCCAGCGTTCTTCTGTGGCGATTCCTTACCAGCAAGCAACCACTCGTCCGACAGCGATTGAAGTGGGCAATGTGGGGAACGATCCTGTCGGTCATCCCGATACTTGCATTCCAGATAGCCCGCCGATTCGTTTATCTTCCCGAAGATACCTTGACGGTTGCCTTGACGACGCTTCCGCTCGCGCTTATTCCGCTGAGCTTCGGCCATTCCGTGGTTCGGTATCGCTTGATGGACGTAGACGTCGTTGTACGGCGGGCGTTGGTTTACGCGCTGACGACGGTTGCGATCGCAATGATGATCGGCGCAGTCGCTTTGGGACTTGTGTTCCTGGCAGTCGGAAGCAATCTTTCGACGACCGAGATAACGCTGCGTGCTTTGATCGCGGTAATTGCCATGGCCGCGATAGTGATGCTAAGCGAGCCGCTGAAGAATTTTCTGCAAGAGCGGGCCGACCGTTTCTTTTACGGCAAGCGTTACGACCTGCGGCAGGGGTTGCTCGATTTTGGCCGGACGCTTTCGGCAACCACGGCGATGGAGCCGCTTCTTGTCGGGTTGATCGAGAGGTTGAAACAGGTTTTGGATGTCGAAAAAGTTGCAATATTTATCGAGGACAAAAACGAAGTGTCCCGCTATCGTGTTGCTAAGTCCGAAGGGCTGAGCGAGGAGTACGTTATTCCTCACGATTTCAGGCTGATGATCCGGCAGAAATCGGCCGAAAAGGGCATTGTGAGAGCGGACGAATTCGATTTGCAGGACGCCGAACCGGCAAACTTCGAAGGCAACGGCCATTCGAAAATCCCCGTAAGACAAGAGCTTCATTATTTTGTTCCATGTGTCGTCCGAAGCAAGATGGTAGCCGTTATCGGCCTCGGACGAGCGGGCGACGGTTCGCTTCTTTCATCCGAGGACCTTGAGATTCTAAGGACGGTTTCGGGCTATATTGCGGTAGCGATCGAGAACAGCCGGCTATATCAGGAACAACAAGAGCACACTGAAGAACTTGCTCTTCTAAAAGAATTCAACGAATCAATTGTCGAATCCGTCAATGTCGGGTTGCTCGCAGTTGATGAAGACGGCAGGATCACCCGTTGCAACTCCACTTTTGAGGATTTGATGTCTCTTCCTCGCGAACATGCAGTCGGCAAATTGGTCGAAGACGTTTTCGACGAAAGCTTTGCGCTGAACCTATCGAATATTCTGGGCAAATCGCGCTGGCATTTAACCGAGATTCGAAACGCTTACAAACTGCATACCTACGACGCTCTCGGCAAATCTTTGATCCTTAATGTTGCGGTTGCACCATTGCGCTCAATATCAAACTCGCAAACCGGTGCCATCGTCGTTCTCGAAAATGTGTCGTCACGCGTAAAGCTTGAAGAAGCTCTTCAGCAGAACGAGAAGCTTTCGAGCATCGGCCTGCTCGCTGCTGGTGTTGCCCATGAAGTAAACACGCCTTTGACAGGCGTTTCGAGCTACACGCAGATGCTGCTTGGGATGATCCCCGAAACCGATCCGAAACATGCTCTTTTGCAGAAGATGCAGCGGCAAACGGATCGGGCGACGAATATTGTCGGAAATTTGCTGAATTTTTCGCGAACCGGAAATGCAATAGAATCGAGAGAGATCAATGTTAACAAACTGCTCGATGACACGCTTCAGCTTCTTGAACCGCAGCTGCGCAAATCGAACGTCGGCATCGAGAAAGAATATACAAAGCCAATGTCTCTGATTTTCGGAAACGGCGGCAAGCTTCAACAGGTTTTTACTAACCTGATTCTTAACGCAAGGGATGCAATGTTCGGCGGCGGGCAGATAACTCTGCGGACGGCTGTAGTCAACGAAGACGAAATTGTCGTTGAGGTCGCGGACGATGGCGAGGGCATTCCGCAGGAAAATCTCAACAAGATCTTCGATCCGTTCTTCACGACGAAAGGCGTCGGAAACGGCACAGGTCTTGGCCTTGCCGTAACATACGGCATCGTCCAGGAACACGCGGGAACTATCGAAGTCAAGAGCGAATACGGAAGCGGCGCCACCTTCAAGCTCTCCTTTCCTGTAGCCTCAAAACAGCGGCAGCGTGCAGTTAGCTAACTCACCGTCTTTGTTCTAAATGTTCCTGCAAAATAGATCGAGGTAATAAGCGCCGCGACCATTATCGCCGATGCGGCCCAGAACGTTCTGAAGAGCGTAGAATTGTCGACCTTGTTGAACTGATTATTTAAGAGAACACCGCACAGCAATGGCCCGATCACCCTAGCCAAACTAGCGCCCGATTGCATTACGCCGAGCGCGCTGCCCTGTTCTTCTTCACCGGCCGTTTTCGAAGCGAGGCTCGTTAGGGCAGGTGAGGCCATCGAATTGCCGACCGCAAAGAATGCAATGCCTGCCAGGAGAGCACCCAATCCACCAAAATCGCTTCCGATATAAGGCACGGCAAAAAGACTCACGACGAGCATCAAAGTTCCGGCTATGGCAAGAGCAGATTCTCCGAATCGCTTTACAAGAAGGCCGAAAACACCGCCCTGCATAACTGCTGCGAGAAACCCTACAAAAGTGAGCAAATAGCCCGTCTTTTCGGCATCATATCCGAATTTGACCATGGTGTAGTATGCAAAAGCGGTGGTCATCATCGAAAAGGCCGTGACCAGCAAAAAGTACTCGATCGTGATCGTAGTGAAACGCGAATCACGCAGGGCAGAAAACATCTCCGATATCCGGTTCCTTTTTGTCGCCGCCGCTTCACCCTTAACAGCTTTCATGGATTCGGGAAGAATGAAGTACAAGAGTATTGCGTTCAAGAGGCTTAGCGCGGCGGCAAACAAAAACGGCACGTGCATGCCGAACTTGCTCAAAACGCCCGAAATGGCCGGGCCGAGAATAAACCCCAGTCCGAACGCCATTCCAAAAAGCCCCATGCCTCTTGCACGGTTCTCACGGCTTGTTACATCGGCAATGTAAGCCTGAGCGGTCGAGAGGTTCCCACCGGTAATTCCGGCCAAAATACGTCCCGCATAGATTATCCAGAGGCTTCCGGCAAAACCAAGCATCAAATATCCTATGGCCGACCCAAGTATCGTCAGGAAAAGTATCGGGCGGCGTCCGTACTTGTCCGACAGATTACCCCAAATCGGGGCGAAATTGAACTGCATCAGCGAATACGACGATACAAGCAGCCCTATGTCCACCGGCGTTGCATTAAACTCCTCAGCAAAGAAAGGAAGCAAAGGAATAACGATGCCGAAACCGACAAGATCGATAAAGATCGTCAAGAAAATTATCAGAAGCGGTTTTGTAAGAAATCGCTCGTTGGCTGGTTCGGTTGGCATATTCGATAGAGGAAAATAAAGCTCGATTCGACGGTTCGGCAATTGTGCTATCAGTCGCTTAAAAGAACACTGAATTTTAGCAGAGTATCGATTCATAGTAGAATATCGCAAAAGAGTATTGAGACTTATGAAAACAGCCAACAACATCCGTCAGTTCAGACGTTCGATCTTGCTTCTATTTTTTTTGCTCACAGGCATTTCGTTTATGTACAAAGAAACAAACGCCCAGGCTAAACCCGCAAAGGCCGGCAAACCGAAACTCGTACAGGCGGCCGAAGTTTTGCCGGAGATAAGCTACACGATCTCGATGTCGAAACCAGCGACGCATTTACTGGAAGTCGAAATGCGCATGAAATGGGTGCAAATGCCCGATCAGGCCGAGCTGAAAATGCCTGTCTGGACGCCCGGTAGCTATCTGGTGCGCGAATACGCTCGTCACGTACAAGATTTTTCGGTAACAGACGGATCGGGCCGTAAGTTGAATTGGCGAAAGATAAACAAGAATACCTGGCAGGTCGATTCGAAAGGGATAGTTGAAACAGTGGCGACCTATCGGGTTTACTCAAACGAACTGACCGTTCGTACTAACGAGCTTAATGACGAGCACGCTTTTTGGAACAACGCGGCGTTACTGATGTTCCCCAAGGGTCAATTGAAAGCGGCGTCAACCGTCAAAGTAAATCCTTTCGGAAACTGGAAAGTAGCAACCGGTTTGCCAAAGACGAGCGAGGACAACACATTCCGAGCAGAGAACTTCGACGTTCTTTACGATTCACCTTTTGAGGTCAGCAATTTTAATGAGACAACCTTCACGGTTCAAGGAAAACCTCACCGTTATGTGGTCACCGGCGAAGGCAATTACGACCTGAAAGCTCTTGCCCGCGACACGACAAAGATAATCGAGGAAGCCTACAAGATATTCGGTGAACTTCCTTACGAAGACTATACATTTATAGTAAATCTTCGCGGCGGCGGCGGTTTGGAGCATTTGAACTCGACCGCTCTGCAATGGAACCGTTTCGGTTTCAAACCAAAATCCCGGTACACGGCGTTTCTCAACCTGGTTGCTCACGAGTATTTTCATTTGTGGAACGTGAAGCGCATTCGGCCGGACGCGCTCGGGCCTTTCGATTACGAAAACGAGAATTATACAAAGCTGCTTTGGGTTGCGGAAGGCGCAACTGCTTACTACGAGGGCGTGCTTCTTCGCCGTGCCGGACTCGTTTCCGATAAAGAAGTGCTCAACGGCAAGGCAACGCTGATCAGCGATCTGCAATCGCGTCCCGGTCGATTCGAAACGAGTTTGGAAGAGGCCAGCATGGACGCCTGGATCAAGTTTTACCGGCAGGATGAAAACTCGGTAAACAACCAAATCTCTTATTACGATAAGGGCGAGTTGGTGAACATGATGCTCGACCTGTCGATCCGCACGGCTTCGAACGGATCAAAATCGCTCGATGACGTTATGCGGCATCTCAACAACGAGTTCTACAAAAAGGGAAGAAACTTCACAGCGGAAGATTATCAAAAGATCTCTGAAATGATGGCCGGAAGAAGTTTGGACGATTTTTTCTCGAAATACGTGCGTGGCGAGGCCGATATCGATGTAAACGCGATCGTCGGTGGTATTGGCTTGAAGCTTGAAGGGTCGCAGTCGAACAGGGGCAAATCTTATATCGGAGCAGATACGGTTGAGGAAAACGGCCGTTTGACTATTCGCTCTGTTCCGGCCGGAACGCCGGCATACGAACAGGGGCTGAACACTGGCGATCAGATCGTGGCGATCGACGGTTACCGCGCTAGTTCGCAGTTTTTGCAGACCTACATCGGCGAAAAGAAACCGAACGACACAGTCCGGCTGACCATCTTCCGCTTCGATAAATTGCGGGAAGTTGCGTTTACGCTCGGAACAAGCGGCAGGATGGATTACTCTTTTTCACCCGTTGATTCGCCGACTGAATCTCAGAGAGTGCTTTATCGCGGATATTTTAATAGTGAGCTATAGAACGCGGACGTGAAGAAGAAATTAAATCGGCGTTTGGGGCTACTCAGGGCATTTATCGTGGCATTGGCTTTTGTCGCTGCTGCGGGCTGCTCCAAAAGTACGCAGCAAAATGGCGGCGGATTGCCGTCGCATCTAAGCGAAGTGCCGTCCGTCCGTTTGAATTATCGTTACGAAGCGGACGTCCCGGCTCCTACGGACACTAGCAAAGGGGCTATCGTCGAAGAGAAGAATCCTTCCGTCCAGAACGATTTCGATCAGAATCGGCCGCAGGAACTTCTCGATAAAACTATTACATCTCCGGACGGCAAACGCATCCTTGCCGTTTATCATAAACCGAACGATCTGTCATCGGAGTTTCGGTTGGATATGTATTCGGCAGACGGCAAGCTTTTGAACAAGATCACTTCCGATCTGATGGCGGTTCATTTTCCGGATACGATCCGCTGGTCGCCGGATTCGGCCAATCTAGCGCTCGTGGCGATGCTTCGCGGTGCGCAATCGGAAGACGATGATCTGCCAAACCTATCGGACACCGGCGATAAAACTATTACGGACTCAAGCAGCATATCCAACTCGAACGTAAACGCGGATGCAAATTTGGAAACATCGAATACAAACACTCCTCCGGCGGCAACCCCGACGCCTCCGGTGGGTGTTCTGACTTTTCGCACGGAACAGATCTATATTTGTAATGCGGATGGCATGGCGACTAAACCGATAACGCAGAACGAGGGTTTGATCTATTTCTATTATGCCTGGTCGCCGGACAGCTCGGCCCTTGCCGCGCTTGCGGCGACGGCCCGCGAATGGACATACCTGAGCCAGCTTGCCGAGAGCAAAGGCGAGATCTTCGTGCCCGTCGGGCGTCCGCGTATCGTGGAAAAAACCGGGCGGGAACGCCGCCTGGATGATGCTTTGACCGCCGTTCAGCCTGTTTGGTCGCTGGATTCGTCGAAAGTCGCTTGTGCCTTCGACACGCAGCTGCGCATTTACGACGCCGGAGGCAATTCCCCGACGCAAGCCGCGATACCGTTGAAGAACAATCTGCTTATTTCGTCGCAGGCGTTCGACCTAGAACAGGCCGACAAGCTTCAGGTGTCGAATACTCAACCGGACTCCGCCCAGAATGTTAAGCCGAGTAATGCTCAAGTTGCCTCTACCCTGCCGGACGAAAAAACGCTGGTGTCTTTTAATCCTATCGTCGGACTAAATTGGCTCTCGGACGACACTCTTTATTTTCAAACGGCGTTTATAAAACAAATGAAGAACGAGGCCGACAGCGTTACAAGTTTTCCGCGCTGGCATCGGTTGATCCTCACGCCGCAAGCTCAGACACAGGCTAATTAATATGAACTACAAAACTATAGAAGAGATCTATGCTAATAATAGTGCCATTCGGGAAAAGCTAAAAAATGTACTCGCCGAAGCGGATGAGAATAAGGCCAATACTCTGCCTGGCGGCGAGGCCTGGACCATATCGCAGATCGTCGAACACGTTTCGATGGTCGATGAAAGCATGATTCGAATATGCTCAAAGCTGCTCGGAAAGGCAGAGGCGGAAGGTCTTACCTCAGACGGGAGCGCAACGATCTCTCAGAACTTTCTTGAAAACGGCGCGAAAGCCGTTGACAAGAAACTGGAAGCTCCAGATTTTGTTAAGCCGTTGGGCATGAAATCGATTCCCGAATCTTTGGCAAAGCTTGATGAAAATGATGTTCGGCTAAGTGAAATGCGTATTCGGTTCGAAACGATAGACGGAACCCAGCATAAATTTCCGCATCCTTTCTTCGGCGATCTTTCCGCTCAAGACTGGCTTGCTCTTCGCGGCGGGCATGAAGCAAGGCACATCGGGCAAATCAAAAGGCTTTTGAAGAGGATCGGATAAAAATGGCCCCCAGCGACGAGGAGGGGAATGTAGCCGGGGGCCAAAGTCCAAACAAAAGCTTCGCACGAAATTCAATAAATTTCTATGAAGACTACGTTTGGATGTTTCAGAGTTTGCACCAGAATGCCAATTTTAGTTGCCCTACGGAACGTTTGCATTTAACTTACCTTGCGATTATGGGAATGTCCCCGTCGAGACCAAACCTGAATGTCTGGAAAGAACCGTCGAAGCTTCTTAATATGTACCAGTAGCCATCAGACGGACGAAAGACTGCGACATCGGCCTTTCCGTCACTGTCATAATTTCCCGCGACCGGTATATCTCCGTTCAGTCCGAACTGTACAATGTTGAAGCCGCCATCGGTGCTTCTCATTGTGTACCAAACACCTGTCGATGGCCTGAAGACAGTGAGGTCCTGCAGGCCATCACCGTCGAAATCACCGCGTACGGGAATATCTCCATTCATGCCGAAGTGAGAAGCCCCGAACTGCCCATCTGAGCTTCTCAGCCAATACCAGATACCGGTTGAGGGCCGGAACACGACGATATCTTCCAGCCCATCGCCGTCCATATCGGATGGCAATGGCATGTCCTCCTCTAGGCCGAATTGAACGATGGTAAAGCCCGTATTATTGCTTCGCTGGATATACCAGACTCCGGTCGATGGCCGGAACACCGCCAGATCGGCGCGTCCGTCGCCATCAAAATCTCCGCGTGTAGGGACATCCGTTGCAAAGCCGAACTGGCTTGCTGTTACGCCAGAGTCGGAGCTCCGCTTGATCTCCCAGACTGCGGCGCCATTTCGGTTTTTGAACACCGCCGAATCGGTTCTTCCGTCGCCATCATAATCACCGGATACAACCTTGTCGCCGGATGCTCCGAATATCTGCGCGTCGAAGCCTGATCCGTTTTGCATGTACCACACACTGTTTGAAGGCCGAAAAACAGCAAAGTCGTTGCTTCCGTCGCCGTCGAAATCGCTGGCGTTCGAGTGCTGCGTGAGCGTACCGCGAATCTCGCCGACTGGATTATCGACACTCGTGATGACAGTCGACCAAAGGCCTGCTCTCAATTGCTGGACCTGCGCTCCTGAAACGTCTATGGTCAAGCTCGGGAAGTTGCCGTTCGTTCCGCCGACTACGCCAAGGTCACGAATTACGATTGAAGTTCCAAGCGTCGTTTCGATTCGTGCTCCGGTCTGATTGCTTCCGAGATTATGAAACTCGCCAAAGATCGTGGCTTGAGTTTCTGCCGCATTCAGTGTCACTTTGATCTCGCCTCTTGCATTAGTGTTAACGGGCGGCGTCACACCGCTTCCGAGCAGATGAGCCTCAAACCTGCGGCCTGGTGCCGGTGATGGCGAAGCCGTCGGGCTGGGACTCGGAGTCGGGCCGGTGAACAGTGTATATACACCTGAAATAATGGTCGTTCCGCCGTTCTTGATAGCGATTGTCGAACCTGACACTACCTGCGGAACGGTTTGCCCGCGATCGGAACGCAGACGAAGCTCGCCCTCGCCATTGCTTTCCAGGATGATGTTGCCGACAAAGGCATTATTGACCTCAACACTCAACGTAGATCCCCCGGGCAGGTTGATCTGCCGGATGCGCGTTTCCAGCTCCACGCGGCTGCTATGGATTTCAAATTGCGAAAACCCCCGCGGCACGACGCCATTCAATGTCGGGCCGGTTAATCCCGCGAAAAGATCGCCTGCATTCGGTGTTCCGGTGGGGCTCGGGCTCGGATTCGGTGATCCGGTTGGGGACGGGCTCGGCGTTCCGCCCGGTGTTCCTGTCGGCGAAGCGGTAGGGGTCGGATTCGGGCCGCCACCGCCAAGAACGCCGGAAACGAGCACTGTAGTTCCACTCAAAACTTGTACAACGGAACCATCATTGGTGACCGGAAAGTTCTGACCGTCCTCAGTGCGAAGTTTCAACCTGCCGCGTTGATCGGCCGCTAAAATTATCTGACCTACCGAAGCACCATCAACGGTTGCGGTTAGCGACGTTCCAGAGGGCATATTTAAGTCCTCTATTTCGACCTCGAGTTCGCGGTGTCCGTTTGCATATAGCTGCCATTCTGCGTGTCCATGCGGGTCGACGCTGCCAGTCGGGGAAGCCAGATTGGCCGTCCTGACAAGGATCGGGACGCCGCCGGCCTCTACCCCGCGATTAAATAGCGGTATTGATACCCAAGCTGCGACAGCCAGCACTACCAACGCTATTTTTGCGATGTGCCTATTTGTTTTTTCTTGCTTTTTCATTTCATTTACCTTCCTGTTTGCTTCATTGCATGTCCGGTCTGGCAACGGCATTTACCCGCCAATCCGGCATGTCAAAAGCACTGTGCGAAGCCGGAACTAAAAAAGACACTTTTGAAGGTAAGTAAAAAGAAAAGGGCCGCCAGCAAAAAGGCAGCCTTTTTTACAAGAGTAGGTTTTCTTTTCTCATTTATTCGGGGCAATTCCCCACTCGTGGTGGTGCACACGCTATGTTGTTGTTTACAGCACAAAACGCGTCTACACGCGATGCATCGATTTCGTAGTTGTTTCCTCGCGAGGTGACAAAACAATTCCACTTAATACCGGTATTCTCGATGCGATCTGCCCACTGCTCAATGGTCAACAAAGGATTTCTGGCTCTCACAAGAGCGGCAATTCCTGCAACGATTGGCGAGGACATAGACGTTCCTGACCAAACACCGTACCGACCACCGGGAATGGCGCTGACAATATCGTCACCTGGGGCGATAGTGCGAACCCATTGTTCGCCGCCGCCTGTCATAAAACTGTTATTTATTGTTGTAAACACGGCGAGCTTGTCGACACGTGTACTCGCTGCAGCAGCTATGAGGTCAACACTCTCGGCTTTTAGGGCAGCAGGATATACCTGCGCGCTATTTCCTCCATTTCCTGCTCCCGTGACTACAATGAGCCGTCCGGTTCCGATTTCCGAATAAGTCTTGCCGCCGACTTCAACACCGTCGTCGCAGAAATCCATGAGCTTTTTAAGTACCTTGTTATCTTGCGGTAGAGTGTCCGGTGGGTAGGCAACGCTGAGGTTGGCAATGTCGGCACCGTTCTGCGCCGCCCAGATCAGTGCCGCCTGAATGCGCCACAATTCGCCGGATCCATCTGAGTCGAGTACTCGCAGGGGCATTATCTTTGCCTCGGGAGCAACCATAGCAATAATTCCAGCCACGTGGGTTCCGTGACCGAAGGAACTATCTAGCCGTATTGTGCCTTCTTCGTTTGGATTGGAATCGTTATCTACAAAATCGAAACCCGGAACGAGGCGGCCCGCAAATGCGGGATGATTAAAATCGATTCCAGTGTCCAGAACAGCTATCGTCACGCCAAAACCTTTCGACCCATGCTGCGGATCATTGTGAGCCTGTTCCAGTCGGATCATTCGCGGAAACCATTGTTTTGCATATCCCTTCGAACTGCTGCCAATGGCCCACGAACGTCCGATCGCCCACGATCTGCCTATTGTCCACGGCAAACCTTCTTTTTCAACCTGTACAAGCTTCCGATTAACTTCTTTAGTGAGAATTCGGACATCTCCTTGCATTGCCGTCAGCTTTTGCTCCGGTGTTTGACCATCGGTAATGCGCATCCTGTATGTAGGAGGAGTGCCTACTTGTGCAAGTGGAGCCGGTTGAAGTCCATATTGCGCGGCTACAGCCGGAAGAGTTCCCTGATTGCCAACCGTCAACTCGATAATTATTTCATCCGGTACACGCATTTCGTTAGGGCTGCCCTGTCCAAAAACACTTAAGACGCTAAATCCGCAAATTCCCGCCAGTGCCACAAATGCTAGTGAAAATGTTATTAAAAATCTCATCATTAAACCTCAGACAACGTAGAAACGTTCGCTTCTCAACACAGTGCGGACAAAATTACGAAAAAGACAATAGGATTATTTTCCTAAACAAATAAACGGCGCCCAATAATAGGGGTGCGTGTTGCGTCTGATTAGTTTTCTTTGTGCCTTTCCCAATGATGCGGGAACCGTATCTCCGCGTTGTAGGTACGTATAGAATTCCTTCATTAATTCTGCGGCGGCTTTGTCGTTCACCGTCCATAAACTTAATACAAGCGACAAAGCTCCGGCAGACAGAAATCCGCGAGCAAGGCCGAGAATCTCATCTCCGGC
>JBQTJB010000145.1:0-4144 GCA_052387555.1 Blastocatellia bacterium
AGCATCATTCATCGGGACATAAAGGCCGGTAACATCATGGTCAACGATTCCGGCCAGGCAAAGATTCTTGATTTCGGACTCGCAAAACTGCTTGAGGACGAACAGGAAGATCAGCATCGCGGCATGGACAGAACCGAGATCACGGAGCTGGGAATTCCTTACGGCACAGCTACTTATGCCGCCCCCGAACAAGCCAGGGGCGAAAGGGCAGATGCGCGTTCGGATATTTTTTCGACCGGCGTTCTGCTGTACGAAATGCTGACTGGAATTTGGGCGTTTCAGGGAAAGACCGTAATCGACGTACGCCATCAGGTGCTTTATGGAGTCCCGAAACCGATAGCCGAGATGCGCCGCGATCCCGTTCCGCCGCAGCTTCAGCAGATCATCGACAAGGCACTCTCAAAAGATCCCAGGGACCGCTACCAAAAAATATCCGTGATGCGTGACGAGCTGCGAGCTGTCCTTCAGGAGGTAGCCGGAGCACCTCTGATGAGCGGTGACACCTATTCGCCGAGCCACGTGGACAGCGGCGTTTTCAAGCGCGCGTTGAATTGGTTCACCGGAAAATCCACTCCGGAAATGTCCACCGGACGAACGCCGTCCGTTTCGAATTCCCCTTCGTTTATTCAAGACATTAACCTGACCGCCACAGGAACCGATAAAAAAAGCGTGGCAATACTGCCGTTCAAGAATCTTGGTCAGGAAGCGAGTTCGAATTTTTATGAGTTCGCTCTCGCCGATTCGGTAATAACCGAGCTTGCGCAGCTTCGGTCGCTGATCGTCCGCCCAAGTTCCGTTATCGCAAAGTATCAGGGTAATGACATCGACCCGCGTGAAGCGGGACGCGAGCTTCGTACAAACGCGGTGCTTTCGGCGGGTTTTTTGCGGAGCGGCGAAAAGTTTCGCGTAACTGCCCAGCTTCTCGACGTAGAGACCGGCGATATTCTCTGGAGCGACCGCATCGACGCCGAGGGCGGCGACATACTTACCCTTCAGGACGGAATCGCCAAGCGGATTTTGGAAGGCTTGCGGCTCGAACTCTCCGACAACGAACAGGAACGTCTCGGCCGACGGCTTACCGAAAATCACGAAGCCTGGGAAGAGTATCTTCGCGGACGCGACAATTTCGGCCGCTTCATTTTCCGCACTCTTTCGACCGAAGATTGCGACGCCGCCATCCAAAATTTCAAGAACGCGGTGGAGCTGGATCCGCATTTTGCACTTGCGTACAGCGGTCTCGGAGCCTGTTACGCAAACCGTTTTTTTAAGGGCCTTGGCGAGGCCGAAGATTACACCCACGCAGAAACTGCTTTTACCAAAGCTTTCTTTTACGATCCGAACGTGGTCGAGGCACGCGTGCTAATGGTGATGATCTACATGGCACGCGGCGAGAAGAAAAAGGCAAGGGCCGAGATTGAAATGCTGCAAAAACAGTTTCCAAACGAGGCTCCGCTTTATTTCGTCAAGGGCGTGATGCACCGGCTTGACGGCGAATACGACGATTCCCTGAAGGCGTTTGAAAAACTGTCGCGGCTCGACCCGGCCGCCCGAGCGGTTTCTGCCTACAATCGGGCACGTATCTTTATCTACAAACGCGAATACGAAAAAGCCATCAAGGAGATCGAACGCGGCGAAAAAGCCGAACCCGATCACCCGATGCTCAAGATTTTCCGGTCGGCCGTCTATTACTATCGCGGCGACGCCGCAGACGCTATCGAATTAATGACAACCGTGCTCGAACAGCATCCCGACATGGATGGCATCCGCCCCTTATATTCCATCTATCTGGCTGGTTCCGGCCACGAACAGGAAGCCCGCAACCAGCTTACCGATGACGTTCTCGCGGTATCGAAAGCCGACCACGACATGGCCTACTGGGTCAGCTCGACATACGCTCTTGTTGGGGAAAAAGACCTCGCTTTTAAGTGGCTGAATAAGGCCATCAAGCTCGGCAATGAGAATCGGCCCCATTTCGAACACGACCACAGCATGGATTCTCTCCGCGACGACCCGCGTTTTGCCGAAGCAATGTCAAAAATGAACAACGGCGATTAGTCCCAAAATGAAACAAAAATGCCGCATCAATTAAATCGATGCAGCATTGCTTCAGGTCTTTGATCCGTGCTAAGCGTGCACACTTTCGTTTTCGACCGCTATCATCTCGCGGACTTTGCGTTTGAGGGCCTTCTCGAATTGCCTTGCTTCGTTCACGCCGCCGAAAGAAAGCTGCTGCAGATTGGCTTCGATGCGTTTGCGGTAATCGGAAACCAGCGAGTCGGAAACGCCGAGCATCTCCGCAACCTCAAGCTGTGTTCCGCTGTTCGAAATAAGGTAACAGTGCCAAAGGACGCTTATCATCCGGTCGTACTGTTTGGCCTTTCCGCGGACCGACTTATTTAGATTCTGGAGAAAGTTGTCTACGAACCCTACGGCTTCGGCTTCGCCTTCGTGTCGGAGAAAATCCTCTTCCGGAGTTTCGCGTGTATCTGGAATTTCAAATTGTATACGGTCGTCTTCATCGCTTTCACCCGAACCGCCGACCGGAACAAGGTGAATATCCATTATCGGCAGCCGCGACATTACGAACGAACGCAGGCTGCGGACGTCAACCGGCGAATCTATCGCCTTAAAAACTCTGATTATCAACTTCTCGAGTTCGGCGTTGCTGATGACGATCTGCGCATCACCCGTGCAGCCGACCATTCTCGTATCTCGGCTCTGAAACGAAACCACCTTCACTCGCTCGTCCATTTCCTGAACGTCGCGCCGCGACTTTTCTACCTTCCAATCGGCCAGCCCGTAAAGGCGGTCGGCCAGACGGCGATGAGCCTCGGGATTTCCTACGTTATCAAATCTCTTGAATACGGCGCTCGTCTGAACCAGCGTCGAAATTCGCCGCGCAAGCCTGTACGATTCCGGATACCGCTTCCTCAACTCGGCCGTAAGCATGTTCGTCAGCTCGATCTGGCTGATCTCCGCTTCGACCTCGGCGTCGGTCATTCCGGTTTCAATGTAGTGCTGAAACCGTTCCTTGCTAAGTAGAGCAACAAAAAGCTCCTGCGTCAGGTCTGTGTATGCGTTGTACTTCCCTTCCTCGACAAGAAAACCCGCCCGTTTCGACGCCCTTACCAACGGATGCGAGGAAACTATGCGATGCAGTTCGATCCAGATCTGGTTGACGTCCGAAACCTTAAGGCTTTCGTTCCACTTCCCAACCTTTATCTGCCGCCCTGAATTGGTACGAACTGGCGTATCCTTCTGCTTGAGTGAGTTCATAATGATCGTTTGTGGGTATGCGGAATGCTCGCTCGTGCCAACATTGTTTCCTGTTTCAAGATCGCCTCCCGACAAAACCGTCCACTCAAGATCATTGGGCAAATGGGTTGGCCAAATGTCCTATTCAAAGGCTTTCGGTCGCAGTCTGGGATTTTTTTTAGAAGAAATCTCTTCGGAATCGACCGCTGAGCAAAGCGATCTTATTGGCTGGTGGGACTTTGGGAATTCCCTTTCGTCCTACAGGATAGATAGTAGCAAGGATTTTGGTTTTGGGCAACAAGTTTTTACAATGTTGGTGTATGTTTGAATTATGCTTTTCGCACCTATGGAACAAACCCTGAATATTGCTATATTTAGGCTGGAAAACGGCATAACAGTTATAAACAGGACTTTTGGAACCTGCAAGGCATTGCGGATTTACTTAAAGTGTAGAGTTAGCGAGGTTTTCGGCTTAATGCGGCACGGCGAAACGGTGTGCGCATTTTGAGTTTTGGATTGTTACAGCAATGGCGAATTTTTGTAAAAATGAGGACTGCCCGACCTCGCAAGAGCTTCTGGCGTTTCAATTAGGCGATCTTCCGATTGAGAGCAGTGGTGATATCCGCAGGCATTTGGCTGCATGCGAATTTTGCGCTTCCGAAGTGGAATTTTATGAGCATTACCCGCCCGCCGAGGATCAGGTCGAGCCGTCCATAATGCCCGAGCCTCTTTTCGAACTAGCCGAAGCTCTGCTCGCTAAAGAGCGCTCCGCAAGCTCTATAGAAAAACTGATCGCCGAAATAAATTCCGTTTCAAGTGAAAAGCGATAGTCAACTTCCGCAAATCTCATCAATAGCTTCTTCGTATTTCTCGTCAATGACGCTGCGTT
>JBQTJB010000146.1:0-2689 GCA_052387555.1 Blastocatellia bacterium
AGTTGGAAGAACTGTCGACAAAAGCGGCAGTTACTTTGAAAAGCTTTTGGCAAACCTCCGAGATAACCGCATCAAGCTCCGGCACGACCGAAGAAATTACAACCATGTTGATGTCCAGTTGAATAAAACGGGATTCGTGCAGCTTGAACCGGTCGAACAGAAGTTCCTCGGCCGTGTAATCGCGTTTGGTTTGAATGGTGAATTTCTGAAAAAGATCGGAGCCTTCGAAAATGCCGAATTTTATGGAAGAATTGCCGATGTCGACAGCCAAAAGCATAATTGAGAATGAGAAATGGAGAATCAAGATTCAGACTTAATTCTCCATTTTCCATTCTCAAATGTCCATTGGGCTTCAGCCTTGCAGCGGAAGTCCGTCGTAAACCACGTTCCAGCCATTCTTTCTGCTTGTGCGAAGGCTGCGGGTGAACCATTCCAAAGCTGCATTCGGATCCTCGTAGATTTGCACCGCCGGATGGTTCTCACGCGGGTCTACACGGCAAATCGCCGCACCCTCGGTCGCGCTCTTTATACAGAGCAAAGCGACCATGTTGTTCTTTTGCAAAACCGCCGTACGGACTTGAACATCGTCCAACTCGGCGTCGAAATCCTCGAATTCAGCCAGTTCGTCGTCGAAGTCCTCTTCGAAATCGAAGTCGGGTTTGAAATCAAACTCGTTATTCATAAAACGTAAATAGAACTTACACCCTTGCGGGAAAAAGTTCAATCGCGGACATCGGCCCGAAGGTTTTGCACGTCCCCCGCCTGTATGATCGTGACGCCACCGTCCGACATCCGCAGACGCAATGCTCCATTTTCTTCGAGGCCGTCGGTCGTCCCTACGAGAGTTTCACTTTCCAGCATAACGCTGACCGATTTGCCTGAAAAATAAGACGAGCGCCGCCGCCATTCACTGAGAATTTCGGCGGGACCATTTTCGCCGTGCATCATGCTGTAAAAGTAAGCGAGATAGTTTGAAAGGATTTCAATCAAACTTACATTCGCAGCATCCGGCATTACGTTCGTCTCTGCCTCGATAGACGTGGCAATGTCCGCGATCTCCGGCGGGAAATTTGTTGATTTGAGATTTATCCCAATGCCGACGATAACCGCAAGGCCTTTGTTGGTTTCTGTCGTTTCCGCAAGAATGCCGCTTATTTTTTTTTCGTTTACCATCAGGTCGTTGACCCATTTGATATCGGATTTTATGCCGAATTCTTCGAGCGTGTCATGCACCGCCACACCTGCCATCAATGTGATAAGAGGCAAATATTTAGTCTCGATCTTCGGACGCAGGACTATGCTGAAATACAAACCGGCATCTATTTCCGAAACCCAAACCCGCCCGTGTCGTCCACGTCCCGCAGTCTGCTGGAGGGCGATGATACACAATCCCTCATCCGCGCCGAGACGAGCCTGTTTCAGGGCTTCGGTGTTGGTGGAATCGATGGTGTCGAAGGAAAGCAGGGTGAAGTTCATCTTGTCAGAACCGGAAGGCTGAAGTTGACTAAAGTATTCAAGTCAAGCCGCCCGCTACCGCAGGTGGTTCCGACTTGGCTGCCACAGCGAATCGGAATAGAAATTCTCCTTATCCAAAAATGTAAAGGCGATCTCGAAACCGCTTTCTGCCGCGAGTTCTTCGATCATCGCCCGAGTGTATTTTTGCGAGATCTCCATAAAGATCGGTTCCCATTGGTCGAGCTCGAAGCTGCGATTTAAGGCTGATATGTGTACGGCCTGCTTTTCACGGCTGATCAGAAACGAGCGTGCGGCACATTCGACAGGGCGGTACTGTGCGTAGTGTGAAAATTTATCGAGATCGAAATCGGCGCCGAGTTCGCGGTTGATTCGGAGCAGCAAGTTCAGGTTAAAGGCGGCCGTAATACCCTGTGAATCATCATACGCGCGAACGATAACGCGCGGATCCTTCTGCATATCGAAGCCTATGAACAGCCGATCGTTGTCGTTCATCACATCACGGATCTGTCGAAAGAAATCTACGGCTTGTTCACGATTGAAGTTGCCGATATTCGAACCCAAAAACAGAATCACCTTTCGGCGGCCGTTGCCGTTCTTTAACGAATGAAGGATCTTGAAGTAATCGCCGTGGTGCGGGTTGATCTTGAGGTCTGGAAACTTTGCGTTGAATTTCTCCGAGAGCGCATCGCACGCTTCCTTGGAGATATCAATCGGAGAATATGTGAAATCGGTTTTTTGAGAAAGGAAATATTCGATCAAAACGGCGGTCTTAGTTCCATCGCCGGCACCGAGTTCGATCAGGTCTATGGATTTGGCATTATCAGTGAATGCTTTGTAAATTGCGTCAGCCTGTTCGTTGAAGATCTTGAACTCAGCACGCGTCGGGTAATATTCCGGCAGCTTCATTATCTCCTGAAACAGCCGCGAACCCTCGTCGTCGTAAAAGTATTTTGACGAAAGCTGTTTCGGCGTTGAAGTCAGCCCGCGAAGAACGTCTTCGGCAAATGCGTTGAGTTCGGGTGATGTAGATTCCATAAAAGTCAGAACCACCTCCGTCAATGGGTGGCCGGAAGTCCATTATTTTTCCAATTGAACCATGATTAAATCTTAGTCGCCCGCTGATGCAGGCGGTTCAGATTTAGCCAATCTAATCCCCGTAAACTGCCACCGTAAATGCGGATGGAAAAAGTTTCGGTAAGTCGGTCGGCTGTGC
>JBQTJB010000147.1:0-6236 GCA_052387555.1 Blastocatellia bacterium
TCGACAGAGCTTCCGAACGCGAGATGGGTCCAATACGAACCAGTTAATAACGACAACGCAATTGGCGGTGCCAAACTAGCTTTCGGTTCGCCAGTCAACACCGTTTACAAGTTTGACGAGGCCGAGCGAATACTGTCGCTCGACGCTGACATTTTTTCAGGCTTTAACGTCCGATATATTGCCGACTTTGCTAAAGGACGATCCCTGACCGACGAAAAAAAAGAAATCAACCGGTTTTACGCAATCGAGACGACAACATCGTTGATGGGAGCTAAGGCGGATCACCGTCTGGCCATAAAGCCGAGCCAAATGGCCGAGATCGCAAAAGCCGTGGCAAAAGCGGTCGGCGTTTCCGGCGCAGCCTCGACGTATACAGAAAACGCGCAATGGATAGCTGCGATGGCCAAGGATCTGGTCGAGCATAAAGGCAAATCGATCGTCGTTGTCGGCGATAACCAGCCGCCGATAGTTCACGCGATTGCACACGCCATTAATGCTACGCTTGAAAATGTCGGCAAGACGGTTATTTACACCGATACGTTCACTCCGTCAGAAAAGACACAGGTCGAGCAGTTTCGTGAACTCATAGGCGATATAGATGGCGGACGGGTAAAATTGCTAGTGATTTTGGGCGGAAATCCGGTTTACAATTCACCCTCAGACCTGAAATTGACGCCCGACAGGCTTAATAGTATCGGGCTTCGTGTCCATCTTGGCCGGTACGTAGATGAAACCGCCGAATACTGTCATTGGCACATCTCCGAAAAGCACTATCTGGAAATGTGGAGCGATGCCAGGGCATATGATGGTACTGTCTCCATAGTTCAACCTCTCGTAAAACCACTTTACGAAAGCCGAAACTCACACGAAGTACTTCAGCTTTTCATGAAGGAAAACTACGACAAAAAAGATTACGACATCGTCAAGGAATTTTGGCAGACGCAAACACTTACGCCTGCCCCGGTAGTAGCGGCAGTACCTCAGCCTGACGCGTCTCCCGCGACATCCGGGCCTAAAACTTTCGAGGACAATTGGAGAAAAGCCGTTCACGACGGCGTTGTTCCAAATACTACGTTCGCGGCAAAATCGATGTCTGTTAACACGGCGTTTCTGTCACAGCCGGTGGCCAACCCCGCGTCGTCGGGCAGCCTTGAATTCTCGATATTGCCCGACCCGAGCATCTACGATGGACGATTTACAAACAACGGTTGGCTGCAGGAATTGCCGAATCCGCTGACTAAGATCACCTGGGAAAACGTTGCTCTGGTTAGTCCGGCTACCGCAGCGAAATTGAACCTAAATCGCGGCAACGATCCGGATGAAATATCCGGCGGCGAACGAGGAACGGCCTTCATCAACACGAAAGGTTCGAACATGTCGGCGGATACGGTGACGCTCACTTTTCAGGGTGAAAAGATTAAAAAGCCTGTGCCGGTATGGATATCACCCGGCCAACCCGATGACGTGATCACGCTGTTTATGGGATATGGGCGTACTCGCGCCGGGAAAGTCGGAACCGGATTGGGTTACAACGCCTTCGATGTGCGCCGATCGGATGCGATGAATTTCGGTTTTGGGGAGATCGTCAAGACCGGTGAAAAGGCGAACATAGCCTCGACGCAGATTCATTTCAACATGGAAGGCCGTGATATTCTCCGGGTTTTCGATGTGGATGTTTTCGAAGCCGACCACAATATCGGACACCAGAAAGACGAATACCCGCTGACCATGTACGGCAGCGGGGCCGAGGTTTATCAGAAACAGTACGCCGAGAACCATAAATGGGGAATGACGATCGACCTCAACTCATGCGTCGGCTGCAACGCGTGCGTGCTGGCATGCCAATCGGAAAATAACATACCGGTCGTAGGAAAGGAGCAAGTCGAGCGCAGCCGCGAAATGCACTGGATGAGAATCGACGCTTACTATGCCGGAGACAGCATAAACGCTCCAGGCGGGGTCCATTTCCAGCCGGTTTTGTGCCAACAGTGCGAACAGGCCCCTTGCGAGGTGGTTTGTCCGGTAACGGCGACTGTTCACAACCCGGAAGGGCTGAATGACATGGTTTATAACCGTTGTGTCGGTACGCGTTATTGCTCGAATAACTGCCCTTACAAGGTCAGACGATTCAACTTTCTGCTTTATCAGGACTGGGACACGCCGCAGTACAAGCTGATGCGAAATCCGGAAGTTTCGATCCGCAGCCGCGGCGTAATGGAAAAATGCACATACTGCACCCAGCGAATTTCCGCTGCCCGTATCGAGGCCGAAAAAGACGGTCGGCGCATTGCCGATGGCGAGGTTGTTACCGCGTGCCAGTCGGCTTGTCCGACCGGAGCGATAATTTTCGGGGATATGAACGACCCGCTCAGCAAGATCGCCAAGAGCAAGAAAGACCATCGCGATTACAAGCTCTTGAACGAATTGAATACGCAACCGCGGACGACCTATCTTGCCGGTTTGAAGAACCAGAACAAGGAAATGCCTGATTTCAAACCGCTGAAGATACCGAAATCGCATGGGAAGCCGAAAAAAGAAGGCGAGAAAAAAGCGGAACACTAGTATTAGTGTCGAGTTTCGAGTTAATCGAATTTATTTAAAGCTTAAAACTTAAAACTCGCCACCGAAGATTTATGCAGGACAACCTAAAAGAAATCCAGAAAAAGATCTACCCGGCGATGATCGAGGGCGAGCACACGCTTGGCACCGTTTCGGACAAGATCGGCGATCTTACGCTAAAGAAGCGGACTCCGTTTCATTGGTTCATCGGATTTGCCATCGCGTTTATGGTCGCGCAGCTCCTGCTTTTTGCCGTGGTTACGCTTCTTGCAAAAGGTATCGGCATTTGGGGAAATAACCAACCCGTCGGCTGGGCGTTCGATATTATAAATTTCGTCTGGTGGATCGGGATCGGCCACGCCGGAACGCTTATCTCAGCGATTCTTCTTCTGCTCAATCAAAAATGGCGCACGTCTATTAACCGATTTGCCGAGGCGATGACGCTTTTCGCCGTTGCCTGCGCCGCGATGTTTCCGCTGCTTCATACGGGCCGCCCGTGGCTGGCGGCATATTGGCTGTTTCCATATCCGAACACAATGGGCATCTGGCCGCAATTTCGCAGCCCGCTTATTTGGGACGTTTTCGCGGTAGCGACCTATGCAACTATCTCGCTGTTGTTTTGGTACGTCGGCCTGATCCCCGACTTGGCGACGCTTCGCGACCGTGCCAAGAACAAGTTTTTCAAGTTTATTTACGGCATTCTGTCCTGGGGCTGGAGAGGTTCGGCGCGGCACTGGCACCGCTATGAGATCGCTTATTTGCTGTTAGCGGGTATTTCGACGCCGCTTGTACTTTCGGTCCACTCGATCGTTTCATTCGACTTCTCGGTTTCGCAGGTTCCCGGCTGGCACGCGACGATCTTTCCGCCGTACTTTGTCGCCGGCGCGATCTTTGCCGGGTTTGCGATGGTGCTTATCCTCTGCATACCGCTTCGCGTTTGGTACAACATGAAGGATTTCATCACCGACACCCATCTTGTTTACATGGGCAAGGTGATGCTCGCGACCGGCTTAATTGTGGTTTACGGCTATGCGATGGAAGCGTTCTTCGGATGGTACAGCGCCAGCGAATTCGAGGTTTTCATGGTAAAGAACCGTATTTGGGAAGGGCCTTACTGGTGGTCGTATTGGCTCCTGATAATCTGTAACGGACTTTCGATCCAGCTTTTATGGTTCAAGCGTTTCCGCGAAAGCCCGTTCTGGCTGTTTATGATCTCGATAGTCGTCAGCGTCGGCATGTGGCTGGAGCGGTTCGTAATTATCGTTACAAGTTTGAACCGGGATTTTTTGCCCTCGTCCTGGGCGATGTATTCGCCGACGATCTTCGATTGGTCGATGTTTATCGGAACCATCGGGTTCTTCTTTACGCTTATTTATTTGTTCGTTCGCTTCCTGCCTATCATCTCGATCTTCGAGGTGCGGACGCTGCTGCCGGAAGCCAATGTTCACGGGCATCAGCAGGATTTTGACGAGAGCGTTCTCGAGGTGGAATACACATACGACAAGACCGATCCGCCAAATAGGTAATGGTGATTGGTGAGTGTAGAAGCCCGCGGTAAGTAAGCGTGGACTTGAGAATGCAAACTGCGGAATGAAGGTATGGAAAAGAATCTATACGGAATAATGGCTGAATTCGACACGGCGACCGAACTGGTCGACGCCGCTCATAAGGTGCGCGAGGCCGGTTATACAAAGACCGACGCATTCTCGCCTTTCCCGCTCCACGAGATTGACGAAGCTCTTGGAATTAAACGCAGCATTTTGCCGATACTCGTGTTTTTCGGTGGCATTACCGGTCTATGTTTAGGCGTTGGGTTGCAGGTCTTCGTTCATTATATTGACTATCCGCTTAATGTCGGCGGCCGTCCGTATCTGAGCTTTCCGTCGTTCGTTCCGCCGGCGTACGAGCTCACGATTCTTTTGGCCGGGTTTACAGCAGTATTCGGAATGCTGTTTCTGAACGGCCTGCCGCGGCCGTACCATCCGGTTTTCAACGTTCCGAGGTTTGCACTCGCGACTCGTGAGAAGTTTTTTCTTCTGATCGAAGCAGCAGATCCGAACTACGACTATGAAAGCACGAAAGGTTTTATGGAGAGTTTGAATCCGCAGGAGGTTTTCGATGTCGAAGAATAGCAATCAGCAATCAGCAACAAGCTGTCAGCAAAGACGCTTCGGAATGAGGGCTGCTTACTGCTTACTGCTCACTGCTTACTGCTTACTAGCGTTGGGTTGCGGCGTGCGCTTCGACATGCAGGATCAGCCACGCTACAAAACGTATAAGAAAGAGGATGGCACATTTTTCAATGACCACCGGGCTTCGCGTGAAATGCCTGAAGGAACGATCGCACGGGGCCAATTGAAGGAAAACAAAGCTTTTCATACAGGCAAGATCGATAATCCAGATCCTAACGTCCAAGTGGCGACAACAACCAATGCCGCGGGAAATACGATCGTCACAAGTTTTCCGAATTCGATCGACGAATTTCCGATCCCGATTACAAAAGAGTTGATCGAGCGCGGGCAGGATCGCTACAACATTTACTGCATCGTTTGCCACGGCCCAGTCGGCTCCGGTGATGGAATGATCGTCCGCCGTGGTTTTTCACCGCCCCCGACGTATCACGACGACCGCTTGCGAAATGCGCCCGTCGGACATTTCTTTGATGTGATAACGAACGGCTGGGGCAAAATGAACGGTTACGCCGCTGTTCTTCCGGCGGCAGATCGCTGGGCCGTAGTCGCCTATATCCGAACGCTTCAGGTGAGCCAAAATCCGGAAGTTACCTTGAAAATGAATTCGAATATAACGACGCCCAAAACGGGTGAATCTCCGAATGCCGAAACGCATGGGGGTGCAAAGTAATGGCAGATCACGCAAATTATCAGGCTCCGGCCGATATAAACCGTTTTCGAACGATTGCTTTGGGCGTCGGCGGCATCGGATTGCTTGTCTGGGCGGTCGGCTGCTATTTCGACCCGGAAAAAGCTCTTCGCGGATGGCTGCTGGGATTTATCTTCTGGGGCGGCATCGGAATCGGCGGATTAGGAATATTGCTTTTGCAGTATTTAACTGGTGGAGCCTGGGGCGTGGTGATTCGACGCACGGTCGAGGCCGCTTCGCGAACGCTATGGCTCCTAGTTATTCTTTTTATACCGCTTGCTATTGGCGTTACGAGTCTTTACGAATGGACACATTTACCGCCGGACGATTACACCGTGATACATCGCGGTGCGTTTCAGACACCTTTTTGGTGGATAATCAGATCGGCTATCTACTTTGCGTTGCTGCTGGTAATGATGCATCTGCTCAATAAATGGGGAGCCGAGCAGGATAAGTCCGAAAATTACGAAGACGCAGCAAAGTGGCTCGGCAAGGCAACCGCATTCAGCGGCCCGACGATGGTTATATACGCGCTCGTCGTTACTTTTGCGGTGGTAGATTGGGTGATGTCGCTCGATCCGCACTGGTTCTCGACGATTTGGGGGCTTTTATTTGTCGTGGGCTGGGCACTGAGCTGCTTCTGTTTTTCCGTCATTATCTTGTCCTATTTATCGGACAAGGCACCGATGAGCCGCATCTTGGGCAAACGACATTTTCACGATATCGGCAAGCTCATGCTTGCCCTCGTGATGGTTTGGGCGTACTTCAATTTCTCGCAGTTTTTGATCATCTGGTCA
>JBQTJB010000148.1:0-15091 GCA_052387555.1 Blastocatellia bacterium
GCCGTTGTACCAGTAGGCCGACCAGGAGCCGCCCATCACGAGCATTTTCGGATCGATAGGGCCACGGTCGAAGTAACCGATCTCGACGGGCTTAGCCGGGTCGGTGAAATCCATGATAGAAATTCCACCTTGGTACCATGCCTGTACCTTGATGTCTCGTCCGGGAACCGGAATGAGTGATCCGTTGTGAGCTACGCAATTTTCGGCTTCGGTTTGCGCTGCAGGGAGTTTGTAGTAGTTACCGAAGTTCAGCTTGTTGCCCTCGAGGCTGAAGATCGCGTTCGCTCCCCATTTGTCCGGATCTTTCTCGCGGCAACGCGGACCCATTCCGCCACCCCATTCGTCGGTGAAAACGATCTTCTTGCCGTCGTTGGAGAACGAAGCCGAATGCCAGTAAGCATAATTCTTGTCGTTCACCGAATCGATACGCTTCGGGTTGACCGGATCTTTGATGTCGAGCAAAATTCCATTGCCGGAGCACGCACCGGCGGCGAGTCCCAACTCCGGATAAACCGTGATGTCGTGGCAATGATCGGTCTCTTGCGGACGACCGTCGCCATCGTGTGATCCGCCGTCATTAAGTGCGTTGATCGCGCCGGTTTTCGGGTCAGAGAATAACCGCGGCGTGGAAACGATCTTCGCATTCTGCGGGGCTGACATCGGCACCTTGATCACGTCAATACGGTAGAGCGCCGTGTTCGGGTCCTTGTCAGCCGGGCCGCCCGAGCATCCTGCCAGTTCTTCATCCTGTCGCACGAACGAAGCACCCGAAACATATATGTAAACATTGTCCTTGTCTTTGGGATCGACCACGAGCGTGTGCGTGTGTGAGCCACGGCAGGTTTGAACCGCTCCCACCTGTTTCGGATTCTTTATGTCGGAGATATCAAAGATGCGAATCCCGCGGAAACGTTCTTTCTGCGCTGACGGCAACCCGGGCTGCTGTCCGGCAACGGGTGCCGGGTCGGACGGAAACCCTTGTTCGCCGCAATCGAGCCGCCCGTTAGGCATCTCTACGGACATGAACATCAGGTTCTTGTGCACGGACACGTCGCCCTGCCCTCCAGGACACAGCATCGAGGTCAGCAATTGGGTATTAGCCGGATTCGAAATATCGTATATATTAATGCCGTAGAAATTCCCGAGAAATAAACGATTGCCCTGAAACGCCAAGTCAGAATTAGCCAAGGCTAACCCGGCGATGCCCATCCTCATTTGAGCGGGAACCATCTTCGGATCTGGAACACCTAATGCTTTGAGGGCTGTGCCCACTTTCGGCCCTTCAGGATCGACACCAAGCTGAAACGCATCCGGCTTTTTCATCAGAAGAATATGTTTGATGCCCATCGAAGCTTCGCCTGCATCGAACAAACCGGGCTTGAGCTTGGCCCTTGGGTCGTTCGGATCGGCCCCTTTCATCCCGGCGGGCATCGGTTTGGCATTACCAGCGGACGGATCCTGTGCCGAAACTTCGACAGATAAAAATGAAATGCCTAAAAATAGAGCTATCGACAAAAAAGAGACAAGTGTTCTTAAACGGTTCATAGTTTCTCTTATACGGGTTTTTCACCCAACAGGTTTTGCATTGATTTAATTTCCGCCCGCTGACCGGTATCTACGTCCGTTGCAAAGCTGAAAAGCTCGGCATCCTGCCCGCCTCCTGCCGAATCGAACAGCTCCTTTACCATCACTAACGCGCCCTTGTGATGCTGAATCATTCCGGTCAGGAACAGACGGTCGAACTCCGCACCTTTCGCTTTTTTCAGAGCACTCATCTGCTCTGTAGTCAGCATTCCGTGCATCAGCATTTGATGATTCGAACCTTGGCCTCCGTGCGAATGCGAGTTCGGCTTGTCAGACTTCGGCATTGAAACATGCTCATTCCGGAGTTCGAGCCAACGCGTCATGAACTTCATTTCATCTTCTTGCGACTGACCGATACGGGCACCTAGAAGTCGAATACTCTTGTTATCCGTTCGCAACTCGATTAGAGCCGTCATCTCAACCGCTTGGGCGTGATGTATTATCATGCCCTGCATGAATTCCACATCCTTTGGTGAGTGAGGCGGCAGTGTGGCCCTCGTCGATGTCGGCAGTGTTCGGGTTGGCTGCCCTGGAGCACCAGGCTGCACCACAACTGGATCAGCCTGCTGTGCGTACAACGACATAGATAAGAAACACGTAAAAACTCCGGCGATCATGAACACACTTCGCAATACTGCAGCACTAATTAATGACCGCAGCTTAAACCCCGCAATGAAATGAATTGATCGGATTGACGTTGAGTGACCAAGCATTTGTTGATAAGATTATCACAAATAAGAGACAGGTACTAAACCCATAGATTAGCGTTCGGGGACTTCATGGTAGGGCTTTAAATCTAGGTGATTGTCATTATTGCAATACTTTACGTGGGAATTTTGCATGCAAACAAAAAAGCGACCTAAATGATTGCAGTGGCTAACTTTGTTTGTATTGGAGGCGGCGATCGGAATCGAACCGATGAATAAAGGTTTTGCAGACCTCTGCCTTACCACTTGGCTACGCCGCCGTACTTGAAAGATAAAGGATGAAGGCGAAAGGATAAAGGTGAGATTAAGTAACTTTCTCCTTTATCCTTCCGCCTTTCTCCTTTCAGAAACTGGAGCGGGAGACGAGGGTCGAACTCGCGACTTCGACCTTGGCAAGGTCGCGCTCTACCACTGAGCTACTCCCGCAATCGCAATCCATTATTTTAACGTGCGGTTTTATGTTGTCAAGTAATAGTACCGTTAAATTCCGATAAATATTCATTTCCAACCCTGGTGGTACAAAAAGAACGGTTGGAACATCTGAAACTTTTCTAATCTGTTCGTTTAGGTTAAGCCCGTTTAATTGCTGACGGTTATGTCCTTAATAAAGCTCCAATCGCCGCTGGGCGTAATCTTTATGTTGCCTATTCGTTTGTTGGCAATAACCATATTTGCCGGGTACCAAAGTGGGAAAAGCGGCAGGTCGCGGCTGATGATATCCCAGGCCTTCGTGTACAAAGCATTCGCCTTTTCGCGATCCACCTGATTAATTGCATCTTCAAGCAACTTATCGACTTCCGGATTGCTGTAACGACTCCGGTTGCAGCAGGCAACTCCTTCGGCAGGGATGCGGCCAGTGGTGAAAAGGTCCTTAAGAAAGATCGGGTCTTGATTGCCGCCGATCCATACGCCTGTGTTCATTTGAAACTGTCCCTGAGCCAATTGTGTTCGAAGCGTTCCGGGGTCGAGAGTCTCTATTTGTACGTTCAAACCGGCCGCTATCAACGAGCTTTGAATCGCCTGGGCGTAACTATTGAATGCGGCATTGCTTGCTGCATATTTGAACTTGATCGGTTCGTTCTTATAACCGGCCTCTTGAAGAAGCTGCTTAGACTTTGCAGGATCGAAATTATATTGGGTTCCGGGGAAATATGCCCAGGAACTTGCCGGAAGGATCGAGTGCGCTATCTTTGCCTGGCTGGACAATAGCTCGCGAATGATCTTTTCGCGGTCGATCGCGTAACCGATAGCCTGACGTATCTTTGGATTGTTGAGCGGAGGCGATTGCGTGTTAAGGCCGATATATTGAATGTTGGAACCGTCAAACTGCTCGACTTTTAGATTCGGAGAACTTTCGAGCGCTTTTAGCGAGTCCGGCGGAAGATTTGAAGGCACAGGAGCGAGGTCGACGCCACCCGTTTGCAATTCAGCCAGCAATGCACTTGCATCAGTTACTGTTTTAATCCTGACTTTCGAGGCTTTCGGTGCTCCGTTCCAGTATTCCGGAAATGCCTGCATTTCGACGATATTCTGACCCTGATCAAAGGCAACAAATTTGTATGGCCCTGAACCAATCGGGCTTGATTTCTGCTGCTCCGCGGTATCCCTCGGGATTATTGGAATGGCAACTAGGTTGGATAGAAGTTGGTTCTTTAATGCAGGGCGGCCGACTGTGAAGATGACTGTTTTCGTGTCCGGCGTTTCAAGCGAGATAATGTGTGCGACACGTTCTTTGTTCACCGTGTCAAAGAATGCGCCAGACTTGAAACTTTTACTCTCGAATAACTTTTCGAATGTGTATTTCACATCCGCCGAGGTAAACCCCGCTCCGTTATGAAATTTCACGTCGTCGCGCAAAACGAATGTCAAAACCTTTCCGTCGTCTGAAGTCTTTATTTCCTTTGCAAGCTCACCGACATACTCAAAGCTTTCGTTCTTGGTTACAAGCGAATTGAACATCAAGTTTCGCACCCGTTCGGCGGCAGCGTCGGATGCGGTTGAGGTCAACGTGTCGAACGTTGAAAACGGCTCCGATAGCGCGACCGTGACGTATTCGGTGTTGGCCCTGCGGCACGAGACAGTGAATATAATTGTGGCGGCAAATAGAAAAAGAAATGATTTACGCAAAGATCGTGAACCTCCGGGAAAATTAGTTTAGACGGTTTATTAATTCGGCAATTTCAGATGAGAGAGAATTGATTCTGGAAACCTCAAATTCAAGCGGGGGGGTGAGTCTGGATTTGAGTTTCGCAATTCGTCCGAGCGACTCGTCGATTCTAGATTCCGTGATTTCGCCGGATAAAATAGCCTCGGTAATAGTAGCATATCCGTCCGATATCGACTTCGGATCCGCACATATCGCAAGCATATCTTCACCGGCAAGTACCGCCTTTTTACAAGCTTCGCCGATTCCGTAGTTTTTTAGGATCGCTCCCATTTCAAGGTCGTCGGTAATGGCGATACCTTCAAATCCCAAGTCTTGTCTAAGCAGCCCAGTAACGACCTCAAAACTCAACGAAGACGGTAAAAGTTTGCCATTTCCATCGGTTTCCTGCAAGTCGAGTTTCGGGAAGGCCGCATGGGCGACCATCACGGCATTAGAGAGTCGCTCTTTGAAAATCTCTTGATAGGGAACTAAATCGACCGATTCGAATATTTCCTTATCTATGTGAACCAACGGCAGTTCTTCATGCGAATCGACCTCGGACGCGCCCAGACCGGGGAAGTGTTTTATGCAGCCGATGACACCGTTTTCTTGAAGTTTGTCGAGGAATGCGCCGGCAAGTTCTGTGACATCGCTCGCCGATCTGCCAAAAGCTCGCGATTGAAGTCCGTTCGAAAAGCGCTCGCGGTCTTCGTCGATCACATCAACGACAGGAGCAAAATCCATGTTGAAACCGAGAATGCGTATTGTTTCAGCGATGATGCGGGCAAATTGCCTGACATCGGAAACCTGTTCGAATTTATTCGGCGCGGGCATCGGCGTCATTACTCGTCGCAGACGATCGACCAGTCCGCCTTCCTGATCGAGGCTTAAAAACGGCTCAATCACGGAATTTTTACGAATTGAATCAAGAAGCGTTCGGGTTTGTTCGGCGGTTTTTATGTTTCGTGAGAAAAGACATACACCGCCTGGATTTATCTTTTCTATGAGTTCAGCCGCTGCCTCATCATATTCCGGTCCCGGAATGCCGATGAAAAATAGCTGGCCGATCTTTTGTTCGATGGGAAGAGAAGTTAGGTTTTCGTAGTTCATGCAAAGCCGGTTGCTTAATGTAATTTATCTGATGTACGTGCATCGACCGTTAAAGTAATATTTTAGTATTTCAGATGATCTTTTTCTGCAATTTTTTGAGCATATCACGCGTCTCCTCCGAAGAAAGACCTTCGATCTTCAAATCGCGAAGCTCATTTATTGCATTTTCGTTAGAAATAGCGAACAGCGAATATTGGGAAGCCGCCGAACGCCCAGCCGCAGCACCGATGCCAGTTCGTTTCTCATCGGCAAAAACCGCAAGTTCGTATTTTTCCAGTTTTGACAGCACATCTTTCGCCCGTTCTATAACAGACTGCGGCAGTCCTGCAAGTTTCGCAACGGCAATGCCATATGATTTCGAAGCTTTCCCTTTTTGCAGCTTGTGCAGAAACACCACGTCGCCATCTTTCTCGGTCGCGGTCAATTGATAATTTTTTGCACCGGGAAGGTTTTCTGCGAGTTCGGTTAGCTCGTGGTAGTGTGTTGCAAAAAGCGTCTTTGCGGCGTGATCGGGTGAATTATGCAGATATTCTGCAACAGCCCATGCGATCGACAGCCCATCGAATGTCGAGGTTCCGCGCCCGATCTCGTCGAGCAGCACAAGACTTCGCGGCGTCGCGTTATGCAATATCGCAGCCGTCTCTGTCATCTCCACCATAAATGTCGACCGGCCCGAAGCAAGGTCATCCGATGCCCCGACACGCGTCCAAATTCGATCAACTATTGGGAGTTTCGCCGATGCGGCAGGGACAAATGATCCAATTTGAGCAAGTATCTGAATCAACGCTATTTGTCTGAGGACAGTCGACTTACCGCCCATATTCGCTCCGGTTATTATCAGAAGTCGGTCGGTGGAATTATTCAAATATGCGTCGTTAGGTACAAACTCGCCGCCAATGAATGCCTCGACTATAGGGTGTCTGCCGCTTTTTATCTCGACATCATCACCGTCATGTAAAATCGGACAAACATAGTTTCTACGCGTAGCGGTTTCTGCCAACGAGGCGAGAGCGTCGAGTGTTGCAATCGCGCGTGCCGTCGATTGCAACTTGTTCGTTTCGGCGCGAACTGTCTCGACGATCTTTCGAAATAGTTCAGTTTCGATCTGCACGATCTTCTCTTCGGCGCCGAGAACCCTTTCTTCCCATTGTTTTAGTTCTGGAGTTGTGTACCGCTCGGCATTTGCAAGAGTTTGGCGCCGTTCGTAATTTTCGGGGACGCGGGCAACGTTCGTTTTTGATATCTCGATGTAATAACCGAAAACGTTATTAAAGCGTACCTTTAAATTCCCGATGCCGGACCGTTCGCGTTCGCGGTCCTCAAAACCGGCGATCAATTGCTTAATTGAAGTGGAAATCCCACGAAGCTCGTCGAGCTCGACATCGAAACCTGCACTTATAACTCCGCCTTCCGCCGGATTGATCGGAGGCTCGTCTTCGATCGCGTTTTCGATCAATTCACGAATCTCAGGAAGCTCGAAAATATTCTCGGCGAGAACTTGGAGCAAAAGGGAACTTGAGTCGATCAGGTTTTCGCTGATCAATGGCGCCTGCCATAGCGATTGCTTTATTGCAACAAGGTCGCGTGGCGTAAGCGTCCCGAGATTTAGCTTGCCTGTCAGTCGTTCAAGGTCGGATACCTGTTTCAATAGAAAACGTAGTTTCTCACGAAGTATCGAATCCGTTAGTTCAGAGACGGCTGCTTGCCGCGTTTGAATTTCGCAGCGCTTTACCGATGGCCGAAGAAGCCACGACATCATAAGCCGCGCGCCCATTCCCGTAACGGTTTCGTTGATCACGCCAAGCAGCGTTCTTCGGTTCGAATCGCCGCGTGATTGGACGAGATCGAGGTTCGCGGTCGTCGTCGCATCCAGAACCAGAAAATCGTTTGTTTCAAAATAGGCGATCTCGAAAACATGGGAAGCTGAAGCTTTTTGAGTATCTTTGGCATAGGAGAGACATGCTCCGGCGGCGCGAATCGCTTCGCTTTTGCCATCGAGGCCGAATCCGCCGAGCTCCTGTACCCCAAACTGAGCCTTCAAAATCCTTTCGTTGGCAGTCAGTTCAAAAGACGAATCATCAACCTGCGTAACTACCGTTGATTGGCGCTCACCGATCTCCAACGAATCGTTAGCAAACGATTTGTTCGAACCAAAACTAAATTCGCCTGAAAATTTTCCGATCCTAAGTTCGTTTCGAAGCGTGGATGAAAGCGATTCCGATACGACAATCTCGCGGGGCGTATATCTGTCAATATGATCTCGAATCTTTGTCCATGCGTCTGCACCCGTCAACTGGGTTGCTGAAAACTCGCCGGTAGAAAGCTCAAGAAACGCTACGCCGACCGTTTCACCGCTTGAACTCACGGCGCAAAGAAAGACCGATTCTCCGCCCTCCAAAAGTTGCTCGTCGATTGCCGTTCCGGGCGTGATTACACGTACAACCTCACGTTTTACCAGCTTTACGCCTTTGCCGGCGGCTTCCCCCTGTTCGCAAATGGCAACACGGTAGCCTTTTCTGACGAGTTTCGTTATGTAATTCGCCGCAGCATGATGCGGAACACCGCACATCGGAATGGGGTTTTTTGAGTCTTTTTGTCGAGCAGTAAGCGTAATTTGCAGTTCGCGCGAGCCTGTGATCGCATCTTCGTTGAACATCTCATAGAAATCGCCTAAACGGAAAAACAGGATCGTTCCGGGGTAAAGCTTTTTGATCTCAAGATACTGCCGAAGCATCGGCGTGGCGTTTTCCATAGCGGAAGTCGAATCAAAGTGTCTCCGAAAGTGTAACTAAACTCGTCGAAGTTTTAAAATCTACGGTTTTCAAAGCCTGTGTACTTTGTTAAACTATTGTTTTTGCAAGGGGATTGGCTTGCCCCTTGAGATATGGTTGGTAACCCGCGGGAGCATTTAGCCATCGAAGATAGAGTTTACTTTATAGTACTATCTTGTCGGGAGATTAAAGCAATGAGTTTACGCTGTAAAATTGCCGGTTTTTTAATGATTACTTTAGCGGGAATCTTCTCGGTGTACGGCCAGGGAAACGTACCGGTGCAATCCGCCGATGAGCGCTACCGCATAGGTTTTCAGGATGCTTTGGAGGTTCAGGTATTCGGACATCCGAATTTGACACAACGTGTTCGCGTAAACTCCAACGGTACTGTAAATCTGTTCCGTCTCGCGTTACCAATATACGCAGTCTGTAAAACAGAGCGTCAACTCGCCGATGACATTGCCGAAGCATATAAAAAAGACTATCTGCGAAATCCAGAAGTGAATGTATTCGCCGTCGAGCAGTTTTCACAATCGTTCTCTGATATCGGAGCCGTCGAAAAACCGGGACATTATTTATCAATCGCAAAGTACGTTTGCTTGAGCTCCTTTCTTTTGCCGGCGGCCCAAATAAAGAGGCCGGCTCCCGAATGATCGTTGCCCGAAAAGGAAGCACATCGAACTGCAAGCTTGATGAGGTGGTCGCGGCCCGCGAGGAAGATGACGATAAGGAATATATGGACTTTAAAATAAAGGAAGTCCTAGAAGCAAAGCAAGATCTCGTCATGCAGCCAGGCGACATAGTTTCCGTGATGTCAGCAGATTTCGTCTACGTCTACGGCAATGTGAACAAACAAGGCAAGGTAACAATAAAGGAACCGATTACCTTAACGCAGGCGATCGTGTCATCCGAAGGATTGAAGCCATCCACTAATAAAGACGAAGTGCGTGTGTTCAGACAAAAGCCAGGCAGTGTGGACAGGGACGAGTTTGTCTACGATCTGAATGCCATCAACAAGCGAAGAACTCCCGACCCATATCTTGAACCGAACGACATTGTCGCCGTCAGCGAAGATAAGGCGAAGAGTATTTTCAACGCGGTCAGGAAATCGCTGACTCAGGGAATTCCGTCGATACTTTATAGAGTTCCGTAATTATTTGATGAAAGAGACTCGAGAAATAATACCGCGCCCGATCAATGAACCGTTGGAACTGGAGCGCCCGTTTGCCTCGCAGGTAATAGCCGGTGGGGAGCGCTATCCGGCCTATCGCGAGGCCTACGCCCAGGAAGGTTTCAATCTCGTCGACTATTGGCGCGCCATAAGAAAACGGTTGTGGCTTGTAATTGGCATAGCCGTGTTGGCGACGACGCTGACGGCTATTTACATGGCACGAAAGCCGAATATTTATTTGGCCCTCGCAACAATCCAGGTCGATCTTGAACAGACAAATCCCGATCTTGTAACTTCCGACAGGCAACGCCCGCTATCGAATCCAGACCCGTAGTATTTCAACACCCAGCTTCAGCTTTTAGGCAGTGACACGCTTCTTCGGCGCGTAATAAAAGAACATAACCTCGACGCGAACAAGGAATTTCAGTTAGCGAAAAACGAGGGGAGCGTTTCTGCATGGCATTCGATGCTGAAGGCAATCGGGCTGGCCAGCGAAGATACAAAAAAACCTGAAAATGGAGAAACCGAAGCAGTATCCGCAAACTCTACGCTAGTCTCTGCGGACGAAATTGCCGAGGCAGTAAGGCTTGCACCCTATGTCGATGTGATAAAAAAGAATATGGGAATCGAGCCGGTGCGGGAATCACGAGCGACGGTTAAAGACACACGCCTCATCGACGTCTCTTTCAGACACACCAACCCCGAACTTGCTGCATTTGTCGTCAACGGCATCGGTGAAACCTTTACAAATGCCAACCAGGAAAAGCGGTCCGGTACGAGCCGAAAAACGAGCGATTTTCTACAGCAGCGTATTGCGGAACTTCAAACTGAGATCAAGAATGACGAAATTAAATTGGTTGAATTAAATAAAATTGAAAAAATATAAAAGACCGACGGCGATCAAACTATCGTGCTACAATGGCTTTCAGGTCTAAACAAAAACCTCTTAGAAGCTGAGAACGACCGCAAACTGGCCGAAGCGGAATATAACGCTCTACTGAAATCCCCGGAAAGCAGCAAGGCGATGGTAGAAGACCAATTGTCCCGCTTTATTACTGAACAGGAAAACAGTGTTCGCGAGTTGCGAAACGACACACAAAAGAAGATCGGAGACCTCACAGCAGAGCGCGAAAGGATGCTCGAGGTATTCAAAGAAACCGCCCCCGAGATAAAAGAGAAAAATCGCCAAATAGATAGCCTTGAAAAATCTTTGGAACGTGCTTTGGCAAAGAACCGCGAAGAATTGAGCGAATTTCGCAATCGTTCCTCCATTGTCTTGATCGAAAGAGCCAGAACAAATTTCGGCAAGACGAAAGAACGAGAAGACAAAATTCGTTCGGCATATAATGCTGCTTTTAATGAGGCACAGAGCCAGAATTCCGGTGGCGTTCTATTGAAGCTCTTAGAACAAAATATAGAGACAAATAAGGGTTTCCTGGACAATCTTCGCAAACAACTAGGCTCAAACGACATTGCCTCTCAAGGTTCTGATAACAACATTAGCGTTGCTGCATTTGCGATCCCGCCAGAAACGCCGGTTGCTCCTCGGCGTTTGACAACGGTTATTGCAGCGCTTTTCCTTTCGACGCTTTTCGGAATGGGATTGGCCCTTTTCCTCGAATATCTCGACGACACGATCCGCACCACGGAGGAGATCGAGAGTTACTTGCAGCTTCCTGCTCTTGCGGCGATTCCGACGATCGATTCGATTCCGAAACGGAAGCTCTTACTCGTCGGGGCAAATGGCGAAGAAGAGGAAGAAAAAGCTAACTCGGAACTCTTGATATATGCCGATTCGCGCTCGTCTTTGGCGGAGGCGTACAGGCAACTCCGAACGTCGATACTTCTTTCAACCGCCGGTCATGCTCCGAAGTCGTTGTTGATCACATCGAGCCTGCCGTCCGAAGGGAAAACGACAACCGCGACCAACACGGCGATCAGCCTTGCCCAGACCGGGGCAAAGGTATTGATAATCGACGCCGATATGCGTCGCCCGCGGCTTCATACGGTTTTCAATATAGCAAACGGCGACGGGTTGAGCACATTGCTTGCCAGTGAATTGACGGACACCGAAATACTTAGCGTCATTAAGGTTGATGAAGGAACGAAGCTGAACCTTCTTACTTCAGGGCCGATACCACCAAATCCGGCGGAACTGATCGGTTCGGAACAAATGGCAAATTTGTTGAGGATGCTTCAAAAGCATTTCACCCATGTCGTTATCGACTCACCACCGATCACGTCCTTCACCGATGGCGTTCTAATAGCATCAATGGTCGATGGCGTTATTTTGGTCGTGCATTCTGGGAAAAGCTCGCGACAGGTCGTGAAACGTGCCCGCCAGCTTCTTCACGATGTCGGAGCAAAGATCGTCGGTGTCGTCCTGAATAATGTAAACCTTCGTTCGCAGGACAATTACTACTATTATCAAAGCTATTATCACCGCAGCCAATACCGCTCCGGCGAGGAACAAGAGTAATCGGCCGCTAATCCCTTTAGGTATGACAAATAAAACAAGGGTTCTGGTGACCGGGGCCGGCGGATTCATCGGCAGCCACCTGGTCACTTTTTTGAAGGAATGTGGATACTGGGTTCGCGGCGTCGATTTGAAACACCCTGAATTCAGCGAAAGCGATGCCGACGAATTCCAGATACTCGACCTTAGACGATGGGATGACTGCCTACAGGCAACCCGCAATGTCTCAGAGGTCTACGCATTGGCGGCCGATATGGGCGGGATGGGTTTTATCTCGGCTCATCACGCGCAGATCCTTTACAACAATTCACTTATCAATTTACACACGCTCGAAGCGGCTCGGCTAAATAACGTCAACCGGTATCTTTACACCAGTTCCGCCTGTATCTACCCGGAACATCTTCAGGAAGAAGCAAATGTAAGGCCGCTTAAGGAAGACGATGCTTATCCCGCTTACCCGCAAGACGCTTACGGCTGGGAGAAACTCGTTTCAGAAAGACTTTGCATGCACTATCGCCAAGATTACGGCATCGAAACGCGAACTGTCCGCTTTCACAATATCTTTGGCGAAAAAGGAACCTGGGACGGCGGCCGCGAGAAGGCACCGGCGGCAATGTGCAGAAAAATCGCAACGGCAAAGCTCACCGACTGTCACGAGATTGACATCTGGGGCGACGGTGAACAAACGCGTTCATTTTGTTACATAGAGGATTGCGTAGAGGGAATCTATCGCCTGATGCGTTCGGATTTTCATGAACCGCTCAACCTTGGCCAGGATCGAATGGTGACCATAAACCAGCTTGCCGACATTATCGCGGACATCGCCGGAATCATCACTTTGAAAAAGAACCACGTCGATGGGCCGCAGGGGGTTCGTGGCCGTAATTCCGACAATACAAAGCTCCGCGAAGTTCTCGGTTGGGAACCAAAGATCTCGCTCGAAGATGGCCTCGCCCGTACATATTCGTGGATAGAGGAACAGGTGCGGCAAAACTCCGCTTTCGATACGGCAAATGCAAAGGCCAGCTAATGCTTCCGAATTAAAGAAAGTCGCTCTGGTTATTCCCGTTTACAACCGGCGAGAAACTACCTTGAGCGGCCTTCGAAGTCTTTCCCGCATAGACCGGTACGGACTAAACGTAAAGATATTTGTGGTCGATGATGCGTCTCCCGACGGTACCGCCGATGCGGTTGCTGAAGAGTTTCCTGAGGTCGAGATCATCAAAGGCAACGGTAATCTTCATTACGCGGCCGGGACCAATCGGGGCATCGAAAGGGCGTTGGAATGGAAGCCGGACTACGTCGTGACTATGAACGACGACGCGTTGTTTCACGTACACTTTCTTCAAAAATTGATCACAACGGCCGAGGCAAATCCGCGTTCGGTCGTCGGTTCACTGCTTTTACTTTGGGATGAACCGTATCGCGTCTTTCAGGTGGGGCAGTATTGGGATACCATGTCGGGTGGATGGGTGGTACCCGATGACATGACGGCTTTTTCCGTTCCTGGATCCGCTTTTGAGGTCGAGTGTATTGTAGGGAACTGCGTCCTTTTTCCGGCTGACGCAATTCGCGAGTGCGGTCTGATGGATGAGCAGCGTTTTCCGCATGGATGGGGTGATGCTCAATACTTAATGCGAATGCGGAAAGCCGGTTTGAAATTGCTCATTGAGCCAAGATCGTTTGTTTGGTGCGAACCGAATACTTACCCTGAGCCGCTTCATTTGCAAGGAGTCCGAGACGTTTTGAAAACACTTTTCATAAACGACCGGCATCCGCTGAACTTAAAGCGTCAGTTTGTGGCTCGTTGGGAGTCTGCTCCGTCTAAATCAAAGGCTGTCGCGGCATTCATTTTTTTTGTATTTATACTATTCAGCAAATCTGCTGGTTTCGTTTTTGAATCGAAACGCCCGCGGCAAAACTAAGCCGCAAATATTCCTGCCTAATGGAGACTTCACAAGCACGTCGCGCGATTTATTTTGTTTGGAATTACACGAACTGGGGTGGAGCTCAGATCTATTTCCTTGCAATAATGAAGCTCGCCCGCGAAGACTGGGACATTCTGGTTCTTGTGCCGAGAGGTTCATCGCCGGATCTCATCGGTTTCATTGAAAGGGTCGGCGTACGCTGCGAGTTTCTTGATATCGCCTTAAAAATGGGCCCGGCTGTAACTTTTCGCGAAAAGCTTTCTCGACAGATCACCAGGCTTCGCTCCGAAAGAGAGATCCTGAACAGATTGAGCGTCGTCGATATGAAAAATAACGTTTTTCATATCGAAACAGCGCCGTGGCAATCCTGGCTGTTTTTATCTCTTCTCGCAATACGGCAAGCCAACGTTTTCGTAACGCTGCACAATTTTTTACCGGAGGCTTCGGGTTTACGGAAAGCAATTTGGAAAGCCCGTCTGTATATCGTTTCGCATCTCCCCGGTTTTCGTGTTTTCGCTTCGAATCAGGATACGAAGGACCGATTCAAGGGATGGTTTACCGATGCTTTCTGGGAGACGATCAAGGTGACATACACCAGCGTCGATCCGAAACAGATCGAAGATGCTTCGGACGGTAAAATTGATCGAGACTCAGAGCGCGAACGGTTCGGCATCCCGCCTGATAAGTTTGTTGTCCTTACCGTTGGGCAATTTATCGACAGAAAGGGAAGATGGGTTTTGCTCGATGCCGCAAAACGGATGCGGGCCGAATTGTCTGACGTTTTGTTTGTATGGTTAATGCCAAATCTTCCAAATCCATACGAACAAAAGAGAATCGATGAATACGGCCTCAAAGGCTCTTTTCTGCCCGTTCTTTCCGAAGATGTTGGAGGAGACCGCATTGATGTCTTGCGGTTTTTTCGCCTTGCCGATGCTTTTGCATTGCCAAGTTTAGTCGAAGGGCTTCCGATCGCATTATTGGAAGCGATGGCGTTGGGGCTGCCGAGCATCTCCACGAATGTCTACGCAATTCCCGAAGCCATTAAAAATCTTGAAACCGGAATTCTTATTGAAGCCGGCGACAGCGAGACCCTCGCAAAAGCAATATTCGAGCTGAAGGCGGATTCAAGTCTTCGCGAAAAACTCTCGAAAAACGGTTCCGCATACGTGCTTGCAAACTTCGACGAAAGAGTAGCGGC
>JBQTJB010000149.1:0-10480 GCA_052387555.1 Blastocatellia bacterium
GGCTGGAAGCGAAGAAGTCTTCTTCTGAATTTCAGATGCGCCCCGATTCCGAACATTACGGAAATTTGGATCCCCCGTGTTGTGTAAAACAACTTCGGCAATTAAGTTTGGTTAAGTTTACGAAAATTTAATCTTGGAATGCAAGAGTTATTTTCGAGGTGGGACGCGGACTTTTAAAGCTCTCGGTACAACTTCATAGATGGCGGGAAGTTTGCCGAGTAGTTCGCCGTCAATTTCGATGTTAATCTCGTCGCCGGTGTTTTATGGTCGAGCCTCGATGCTTTTTGCGAGCTTGTTCTTTACCTCCGGCAAGTCAAGATGCGTGCCGCGATACAAGGTATAGGCATTGAGAATGATCTTGGCCGTGTTGATGTCGCCGATATTGATGACATCCAGAAAACCGTCGTTTATATTTGCTTCCGGGGCGATCATCATTCCGCCGCCAAAATAGCGTGCATTTGCGACGCAGAAGTTCACGGTCGCAAGCGGCTTTTCTTCGCCGCCGTCGATCATGACGCGAACTGTCGTTGTATCAATTCCGATGACCTCTTGAAGCGTGGAAAGGGCAAAGCTCGCCCGGCCGCGGATCGTGTCGAGCGGGAGCCAATTCAATGATGACGACGATTTGACGCGTTCTATTATTGAGGCCGCAAGGCCGAAAGACGAAACGTTCAGAAAATATCGGCTTGTAGCTTCACCGTCGAAATTCTGAAAGGTTACTTTCCCGACATCGATCTGTTTTGTCTTTCCCGTCTTTAATGCTCGTGCGGCTTCGCGAAGTTCGGTTGGGATGCCGAGCGTGCGGCGAAAATCGCCACCCGTACCGGAGGGGAAGATGCCAAGCTCGCAATCTTCACCCGATTCAAGAATGCCGTTGGCAATCTCGTTTATCGTGCCGTCGCCGCCGCAGGAGATGATGAATTTCCGCCCGGATTCTGCCGCGCGTTTGGCAAGTTCGATGCCGTCGCCCGGCCCCTTTGTAAACGCCACATTGAACGGCCCGAAATGAGTTCGCAAATCGCTGGCAATTGCCGACCAGTTGTCTCGGGTCGAGCCAGAGGCGGATTTGGGATTTACGATAACAAGAGGAAGCATAAAGGTTTGTTCAGTATATTCTGTGAATTCCGTATTTTCGATGGTTTGAATTTTGATTGCAGAAAAAACTATAAAGAAGGAACCACGGAAAACACAGACTGGGCCGAACGCTTGACTCCGAACTCAGTGAAATCGTTTTGCATGCCCCTCAACAGTCGTGTTTCCGCCCGCGTAGACTAGTTAAAAAACATCGAGAGGTTTTCTTTTACAAAATTCACGATCGCTTTTATTGTCTTCATTTCAGCGACACGATAATTTGCGTCCTCGCGTGTAGTGAATGTCTTACCGGTGTTCACGTAAACCATGTTCTCGTAATACGGGGCTGTTTTCGCACTGCATTTGCCGACGACTATCACGTCCGTCAATTTGTCTTCGTTCAGGTCCTGAAACGCGACTGCTTCGACCCAACAGCCTGTTGTGACGCCGTTGAATTGTGATGGAAAATCAAAAACCTTTCTGCCGTTTTTATAGACAGCAAATTCCGATTCCAATGGCGGATCGTCGAATTCGGGATTGTGCGACGTGACGAAACACGATGCTTTGAACGGTTCGAAATCTATGGCAAAGGTATGTTTTTTTAATACAACATTGTCTCCGGTATCGACCGATTGGCAGAGAAGCGTGGCAGACTTTCCGGCGCTGTCCTCGGGCGTTGCATTGGGTGTGGGGATCTGTGTCGCTGCGGTCTTCGGTGTCTGTTTCGGTTCGGGCGTCGAAGCCGGTTGATCGGGACTGACAAACCGGCAGGAAGTAATGGCAATTGAAAGCAGCAAAAGGGTAAACGTGTAGCGCATGATTTAGGCTTCAACAGGTTTACAGCTTTTCTTTAGGATAGTCAAAAGAGCGCCGAGACGCAGACATCTTGCCCGCATGAATGCAAAGCACGAACACAGTCGTGACAAATAGATATATCGCGAGTAACTTGCAGGCAAGATGCCCGCGTTCCGGCAACTTTCTCATTCAACGTGCGAATGCCTGGTGCGGCTGGGTAGAAAAACGAGTCCTCGGCGCCTTGTAACGCCTGATAGAACGTCGCCATTAAATGCAATGGCAGAGTTTCCGATAAAAGCATTAACCAATACAGACGGCTTATTCACGGCGGTATACGTCATTTCCTTTGACGCTTTTGCCATGAAAGCTTCAATGTCTGCAATGCTGCGCGGCAGATTTTTTGTCATCCAATCGACACTTGTTTCGGTGACAAGCATATCGTCCTCAATACGAACGCCGATGTTCTTGTATTTTTCGAATGCGGGACGAACCTTTTCTATGAATGCAAGATTCTCCGGCGTTTTCGGCAGGTTGTCGAGCGCGTCTTCGCGAATATAGATTCCTGGTTCGTTGGTGAAAACCATTCCGGCTTTAAGCGGCACGCCGTAACGGCCAACGTCGTGAACATTCATCCCCAGCCAATGGCCGAGGCCGTGAATATACCAATAGCCGACCTGTCTCGAACTTTTATCGGTCACAAGGCCGAGTTTGAACAGGCCTTCATTGATCGTGTCGCGGGCGACCTGGCCAAGCTGCTGCATTGTCGCACCGGGCTTGGTTGCCTTTGCCACAGCTTCTTGCGCGTCGTAGACGATCTGATAGATCTCGGCCTGTTCTTTTGAGAATTTTCCGTTCACTGGATATGTCCGGGTTACGTCGGCGGTGTAATGGTCGTATTCTGCACCAACGTCCATCAAAAGTAGATCGCCTTTACGAACTTCGCCCTGAGATTCGACATAGTGGAGCGTCGTCGCGTTCGGCCCGCAGCCGACTATAGACGGATAACCCCAGAAATCGGCATTGCGTCGGCGGAATGTATATTCGACCTCTGCATGAACCTGATATTCCCATTCGGCGCGGCCGACCATAGCCATCGAACGCATCTGGGCCTCGGTCGTAATGTCGATGCCGTGCTGAAGTATTTTCAATTCGTAAGGCGATTTGATGTGGCGAAGATCCGCGAAGATATGCTGGGCGTTTTCGACCTTATAGCCACTGAGTTCTTTCGAGAATTCATTCTCGACACGAAACTCACGCGCTCCATTTTGGTCTTGCGGAGCCATCGGCAAAAGCAGATACAGCGTTGCCGCTGAGTTTGCAATAGAAATTGCCCCATCCTTCGAGCCAAAACTTTGTTTTTCCTTTAACGCTTTGAAAAAAGCGTCTCGCTCTGATGAATCGACAATTGTTTTCAAACCAGAGATATTCGTCGCCTGTTCGCGTGAATACATCTTGCCTTCCCAAGCTTCGCGAAGAGCGACACGTTTCGGCAGAAATAAAATCTCATTGATAGTTGTGCCGTCCTTCGCAATAACAAGCGTTGCTCCGTCCTGTTTCAAGCCGGTCAGATAATAAAGATTGTTTTCCTGCCGGTAGACGTAATCGACATCATTGGCATAAAGCTTCGGCTCGGCACTGAACAACATCAAAACGCTTTTATCCGACATTTTAGCGGCAACGGCGGCGCGGCGGCGGGCAAGTTCGGCCTGCCGTTCTGTATCGGAAAATTTCGGAGCCGGCGGCGTGATTCTGATCGCCGGTGATTTCGGATCACTATTGTTATTGGAAAATACGGCTACGGTCAGACCCGAAAGCACGAATGCGAATATAATTATCCAAATAATCACTTTTTTCATCTTTTTACCTCTATCGGTATAGCTTTAGACGTTGCTTTGCCAAAAAAATCGGACACAAAAACGCGGATGTTGTAAATTCCGTTGTCGAGCGGCGCCGTGTCAAAAAAACCTTCCCCGTAGCCTGCGGCATCTAGGCGATTTGTCACGATGTAGTTGAAGATCGTTTCGCCGGTCGCGCCAGATTTGCTGCCTCTGGCGTATACGGTTTTGACAGCCTCGTGCGGCGGCATCCGGTCGAAAACGATAGACCAGTTTACTTCGTTCAACGGAGAACTGTTTGAATCAAGCAACTGATAACCGAGTTTATAAACGCCGAGTTTTCGCCTTTCCGGATTGCCGTCCATGCGGTCGAACGCGCGTACCACGATCCGGGTTTTTCCTACCAACTTAATACGCGAACCAGCCCTTGCGGTTTCAATTTCGTTCCAGTTTTCATCGAAAAGCGATACCTTCTCGATAACCGGGGCTATCGAATCACTTACATTGGGCAGTGTCAGGGCGTCTAGCGCGTTCATTTCAGCGCCGTTGCGTCCGGCTATCAGATGAATGTGATTCATCGCATTCAGGGTTCCGATCGGCTCGCCGGCCTTGAATTTTGCTCCGCGCGGTACGCGCACATCATTATATTTTCCGTCCAAACCATTAGAAAACTGAAATCTATCGTCACCGAAGGATTGGTCATTTTGGTCCCGTCCGAGCCGCAGATGAATGTAACCCATCGTGGTCATTCGCAGCAGCTCGCGTGACGTGTTGAAATTTTCCGCAGCCATCGGATGCAGAACTTTTTCGTCTCGCACAAATCTTGCAATCTCGCCGTATGCACCGGCGATGTCCATGCCGTTGTGAAACCAAGCTTCCGAATTTTCATCAACGATCTCGCCGCGTATTTCGCCGAGCGTTCCGGCAATGTCGCGTTTCGCTTCGGGCGGATCGAAAGGCCAGCGCGGCGGTTGGAGCGATCTGAATTCTTCGGCAGTAATTGGTTTCAGCCCTGGCATTTCCTCCGCGGGCTTTTTTTGAGGTTCGAGAATTGTCTCAAAAGCGCGAACCAAACCATTGTCACTGTCCACTGCCAGCAAACGGCCGTTCGAATCGAAAGCCAAACCCGACGGGCGGTTAAATTGCGAAACGGACGGAGTACCATCCCCAAATCCACGCCTTTCAATTGAAATAGTTTCGACGTAAGGCAGCACTCGCCGCCCAAGCGTGCGTATCGCATTACCATCGGCAATATAGATCACTCCGTCGCCGCTAACTGCGATCGCCGTTGGCCGGACGAAGCTTGCAAGCGAAGGCAAACCATCTTGCAAATCGCCGCCGCCGCTTCCGGCAAGCGTCCAGACGCGGCCATCCGCTTCGACCACTCGGATACGGCGATTGCCCGCATCGGCGACGAGTAATTTATCGTCCTGCCAAATCGCGATTCCGAGCGGCGTGTCGAACATGGCCTGTAAACCGTCGGCGTAACCTTTAGTCCCTCCCGCTAATGTCCTCACCGCTCCGTTTTCTATCACGCGAATGCGGTCGTTATAGGTATCGGCGACGAAGATTTTGCCGTCTTTTGCAGCAGCGACGCCCACCGACGCGTTGAACTGCGCTGCAGCCGCATCGCCATCGGCAAATCCACCTTCATTCTCAACGCCGGCAAGAATACTCACATTTCCTTCGGAATCGATACGTTTGATCGCATGCGAACCGGAATCGGCAACAATCAAATCGCCGGTTGCTTCGAACGCCATTCCCGAAGGCGTGTCTAAACCGACTGCAAAATCCTCAATGCGCCCATTCGCAGCCAGCTTATGAATTTTCCCGCTCTCACCATCGGAAACGTAAATATCCTGCCCTTTTATCGCTATTCCAAAAGGCTCGCCGAATTCGCCGTTATGACCGGCGATTGTTTTGACGTGAGTGAAAGCCAAACCGGTTTCAGCTGCTCTGCATCCATGAAAGAAAACGGAGCAAACCACGATAATAACGGCTAAAAAAGTCTTTATGTAAACTGTTGACATTATGCGGGTTATACGTATTTATGCGAAGCGGATTAAATCTTTGATTTCGGTCGTTAATCTCTGATACTATCTTCCTACAGTTTTCGATCAACAAACAAGGAGACCCGGATATGTTTTCATTACAAGACCTGCTCGGCCAGCAGCAAGGAAATGAGGCGGTCGAACAGATCAGCCAAACCGTAGGCGCCGATTCGTCGATGGTCAACACGGCTATTCAGTATGCATTGCCCGCAATCATCGGCGGTCTGGCGAACAACGCATCTTCGCCGGACGGAGCACAAAGTCTGGACACGGCTTTGACCAACGACCATGACGGGAGCATTTTAGGCAACCTCGGCGGGCTCGGCAGCCTGATTTTCGGCGGACAGGACGCTCCGCCGCGCCAGGCAGACGCGGGCGGCATTTTGGGACATATTCTGGGATCGAATCAGGGACAGGTGGCTCAGGAAGTGAGCACCCAATCCGGACTCGGAGTGGGCCAGGTAGCGCAGACTCTAATGATGCTGGCGCCGATAGTCATGGGGTATCTCGGCCAGCAGAAACAGCAGCAAAACGTCGGTGCTGACGGACTCGGCGGCCTGCTTGGAGGTCTTCTCGGCGGAGCTCAACCGCAGCAGCAGTCGTCCGGCAATGCGATGATCGACATGGCTTCGAATATGCTCGACAGCGACCGCGACGGCAGTGCAATGGACGATATTGCATCAATGGCATTCAAATACATGACTGGCAAATAGAACGTTATTGGCAGTCGGTCAGTTTAAGGTTTATTCGTGTCATTTCGTGGTTCCAATTTCTTAACTTTAAATAGAAACCACGAAGCAATACGAAATAATTCAACCGAAGAAAACTGCACGATGGAGGATTTGGTAGTGGGTTACTTTGAATTCATTAAGTGCGGCAGTTTCGCCGCGGGCTTCGTATAACCACGTCGTTTACGACGTGGTTTGGAGTCGGAATAGTTTTCATGAGCGCGTTTTAACGTTCTTTTGCTCCGGGCTTTAGCCGCCGCCGATACGACTAACGCAAGGGCGTTGAAACGCCCTGAATAAAATCAGGGCGATCATAACCACGTGCTAAAGCACGTGGTTATGCTAAAACGCGGCAAATCTGAAAAATTGAAAAATGACCCATCACCTTGTTACGCGAAAGTTTGACTGTACTATCGTGAGGGCGTAAGATGTAGTTTGGAAGTGGTGAGTTATTGCGACTTGCGGCCACGTAAAATAATCGGCTAAACAGCAACGAGTTCAATATTTTTATGAAGACTCTGTGCTGTTCAAGGCACAGAGTTTTTAATTTGCGAATTTCGAATGTCGATTTGCGAATTGTCTAAATGAGAGAAAATGACCTTTTAGTTCGAACTAAGAAATTTACTTTGCGGATCATAAAGTTAGTGGATGCATTGCCGAATACACTTGTCGGCAGAACCATCGGAGGTCAATTGATTCGATCCGGGACTTCAGTGTCGGCGAACTACAGGGCAGCTTGCCGCGGAAGGTCTAAGGCCGAATTTGTTGCCAAACTCGGGGTCTTAGAGGAAGAAGCCGATGAATGTTGTCAATGGCTTGAGATGATCATTGAAGCTCAACTATTGGATGAGCGACTTGTTAAGGAACTGCTCGGCGAAGCAAACGAAATAACTGCAATCATGGTCGCCTCTAAGCGCACTGCAAAAAGTAAAAAGTGACCATTCGAAATTCGCAAATGAATAAATTTCTCGAACTTCTAAAACAAAAAATCATCGTCTTCGACGGTGCGATGGGGACGTTTTTGCAGTCGTTGAATCTCTCGATCGACGAATGGGGCGGACCGGCGTTTGAGAATTGTTCGGAGAATCTGCTTTATACGCGACCTGATGCGATCGAGTCGGTTCACAAGGCTTTTCTGGATGTCGGGTGCGACGTAATTGAGACGAACAGTTTTGGTGGCAGCGAGATTGTGCTCGCGGAGTTTGGAATTGCTGAAAAGACTTACGAAGTAAACAAACGCGCTGCTGAGCTGGCCAAGCGTATAGCGAGCGATTATTCGACGAAGGAAAAACCCAGGTTTGTAGCAGGCTCGATCGGGCCGGGAACGAAATTGCCGACACTTGGGCATATCACTTATCGCGATCTAAAAAAGGCATACGTCGAGCAGGTGCGCGGGCTGGTTGATGGCGGCAGCGATCTTTTGATCGTCGAGACTTGTCAGGATTTATTGCAAACCAAAGCGGCGCTGGCGGCGATATTCGAGCATTTTGAGCGAACTAAAGTTCGCGTTCCGGTGATCACGCAAGTGACGATAGAAACATTCGGAACGATGCTCAACGGAACCGAGATCGGAGCGGCGTTGACGGCGCTCGAGCCGTTTCCGATTGACGTGATCGGCATGAATTGCGGCACCGGGCCGAAGCAGATGGCCGACAGCTTTAAGTATCTTTGCGACAATTCGCCGCTGCCGGTTTCCGTTTTGCCGAACGCCGGTTTGCCGGAGGTAAAAGACGGCAAGCAGCATTACGACGAAACACCGGAAAGCTTTGCCGCACAGGTCGAGCATTTTGCAAAAGATTTAGGTGCAAATATCGTCGGCGGATGCTGTGGCACTTCTCCGGAGCACTTGAAACTTGTAATCGAACGCGTCGAGCATCTTTCGCCAAAGCAGCGTAATGCAAAGCAGGCTCCGTCTGCCTCTTCGATCTATTTTCAACAGCCGTATACACAGGATGCATCATTCCTGATCGTCGGCGAACGAGTGAACGCGAGCGGGTCGAAAAAGATGCGCGATCTGCTCGACACCGAGGATTGGGACGGACTTGTAAATCTCGCCAAATCACAGGAAAAAGAGGGTGCGCATATTCTCGACGTAAACGTCGATTTTGTTGGACGCGACGGTGTTGCGGACATGCATTCGCTGGTTTCGCGGCTTGTTACAAGTATCAAGATACCGATCATGCTCGATTCGACCGAGTGGGAAAAAATGGAAGCGGGCCTCGAACGCGCCGGCGGCAAATGTCTGCTCAATTCGACAAATTACGAAGACGGCGAACCGCGTTTCTTAAAAGTCATTGATCTGGCCAAAGAGTACGGAGCCGGCGTAGTTGTCGGGCTGATTGACGAAGATGGAATGGCGCGCAAGGCGGAGGATAAACTTAGGATCGCCAAACGTGCATATAAACAGACAACTGAACACGGCATTCCGGGACATGATATCTTCTTCGATCCGCTTGCGTTGCCGATCTCGACCGGTATCGAGGAAGACCGTAAAAATGCCGACGAGACGATAAAAGCGATCAAACAAATTCGACAAGAACTGCCCGAGGCGAACATAATTCTTGGCGTTTCAAATATTTCATTCGGCTTGAATCCCGCGGCACGCGTCGTCTTGAATTCCGTGTTTTTGCACGACTGTGTCGAGGCCGGGATGAATTCGGCTATCGTAAACGCATCGAAGATATTGCCTTTGATCCGCTTTAACGAGCACGAGATCGATGTTGCCCGCGAATTGATCTATGACAAACGAAAGTTCGATGGAGATGTCTGTACCTATGATCCGCTCGGCGAATTTACAACGCTGTTCGAAGGAAAAACGGCACAGTCCATAAAGCCCGATATTTCAAATCTGCCGGTCGAGGAACGCCTGAAACACCACATAATCGACGGTGAAAAGATCGGGCTGGAAGATTCGTTGAAACAGGCGCTAGGATTATATCCGCCGCTTGAGATCATCAATACAATTTTGCTCGATGGGATGAAAACGGTTGGTGATCTTTTTGGTTCGGGACAGATGCAGTTACCGTTCGTGCTTCAGTCTGCCGAGGCTATGAAATCCGCTGTTAAATTCCTCGAACCTTTCATGGAAAAAGCTGAATCTACCAATAAGGGCACGATGGTGCTCGCTACCGTCAAAGGCGACGTGCACGACATAGGCAAAAATCTTGTCGATATTATTTTGACCAACAACGGCTATAGGGTAGTAAATCTGGGCATCAAACAGCCGATCGATGATATTTTGAGAGCTTGGGAAGAGACGAATTGTGATGCTATTGGTATGAGTGGCCTGTTGGTTAAATCCACGCTGATAATGCGCGACAACCTGCAAATAATGAATGAGCGGGGAATTAATGTGCCGGTTATTCTTGGCGGCGCGGCGCTGAATCGCAGATACGTCGATGCTGACCTGATACCGCTTTATGCCGGCAAACTGTTTTATGCCCGCGATGCGTTCGACGGCCTTCGCGCGATGGACGATCTGACCGGAGGTCAGCAGTCCCAAGTCCCAAGTCCCAAGTCCCAAGTTGCCGTGGCAGGCAACGGAAATACGGAAACACGACCAGTAGGGAGTGTGCCTGCGGAAATACAAACTGTAACAGATTCCGAAGATCTCGTTGGCGAAGACGCCAAACTCGGCAAGGCCGCCGCACGCGTATCATCGCGATCTATTGGTGATACGACGCACAAGACCCGATCGAATACCACTGCTGATGCTAAAATTCCAAAGGCTCCATTCTACGGTTCGAAGGTTGTCGAAATTACCGACCTGACAAAAGTATTTGCATTTATTAACGAGACGGCTCTTTTCAAGGGACAATGGCAGTACAAACAAGGGCGGAAAACACCGGAAGATTATCAGAAGATTCTCGAAGAAACCGTTTACCCGAAATTCGCAGAAATAAAGGCCCAGGCGATACGTGAAAAATTGCTCGAGGCAAAGCTTGTCTATGGCTATTTTCCTTGTCAATCCTCTGGAAACGACCTCATTATTTTCGAGGAC
>JBQTJB010000150.1:0-4769 GCA_052387555.1 Blastocatellia bacterium
GGGCGGTCTTTTTCATAATGCAACATTAAAGGGCTTTCATGCGGGTTGTTAAATAAACAAGTCACTAATAATTTACAAATTAGCTTTGTAAATGATCCTCTGTTTATATTTTGCGCTAAAATTTATACGGGAGATCACTTACTCATGCAATCCAACGCCGCGACACCGAAAGAATACATTTCGACCTTGCCTGATGACCGAAAAGATGCGGTCGTTAAACTTCGTAATGCGATCAACAAGAATATTCCGAAAGGATTTGAAGAGGCGATGGGCTACGGAATGCTCGGCTGGGTCGTCCCGCACAAGCTTTATCCCGGCGGATATCATTGCGACCCGAAGCAGCCGCTGCCGTTTCTCGGCCTGGCATCACAGAAAAACTATATCTCGCTCTATCACATGGGTTTGTATTCCGATGGGCCGCTGCTCGATTGGTTTACCGGCGAATGGCAGAAGGCGTCGGCAAAAAAGCTCGACATGGGCAAATGCTGCGTCCGGTTCAAAAAACCTGAGGATATTCCATATGACCTGATCGGCAAACTCGTCAAGAAAATAACACCAAAGCAGTGGATCGAAATATACGAACAACAAGACCCGAGGGTTAAGAAGTACTAACCGCGCATGACAATTTTGACTATTCTGTCGACATTGGTTTATTATTATGGTTTGTCTTTATAACAGCGAGACATAAAAGGAGAAGCAATGAAAGCAGAAATTCATCCGAAGTACGAAGAAATAAACGTTACATGCGCCTGCGGCCATTCGTTCAAGACGCGTTCGACGCTTGGCGAGGAGCTGCATATTGAAATTTGTTCAGAATGCCACCCGTTTTTCACCGGCAAGCAGAAGTTGGTCGATACCGCCGGACGTGTAGACCGCTTTAACAAGCGTTACGCCCGCGGGGCCGCAACGGCCGAAGCTAAATAATTGGTACGATAGGCTTTTCAGCCTATCGATGTTTATGCTCGAAACGGTTACTCACAGATACTAGCTACGCAAAAACCGACGCCGACCCTTATGGCGCCATTCGATGGAGGCGTGAAGAAATTCCGCCCTCGAAAGGTGAAAAAAGGTCGGCGTTTTTCAATTCCTTATTTTATTGCATCTAACATGTTAGGTGCCGTTGACCACGATACGATTATGAGAAGTAAGAATTCTGCCAAAATGCTTCGATTTATCCATACAGTGTTTGCTATGGAGCGTGACCTCATCGTCGGCGGCCAGGCCGTAATGGAGGGCGTGATGATGCGGACGCCGTCGGCCTATGCGATCGCTTGCCGCAAATCGGATGGTGAGATCATCACGACCGCCGAACGCCTGCCGAAATGGAGCGATAAAAACAAATGGCTCGGCTGGCCGGTTCTTCGCGGCGGTGCGACGCTTATCCAATCGATGGCGCTTGGCATAAAGGCATTGAATTTTTCCGCACGTATTTATGAGGACGACCTGAAGGCACAGGAAGAGCTTGCGAAAGAGAAAGAGATCGAAACTCAGGCGGTATTGGTTGACGGTACATTCGACGAAAAATCCCTCAAAGCTCCGGTGAAAGTAATAATGCCGGAAGAGCGAAAAGAGAAGAAAATGACGCAATCCGCCGGTGCTGTTGGCTCGATCATTTTCGCCCTCGGATTCAATATTTTGCTATTTATCGTAGCACCGCTGCTGCTTACAAACGTCGGCTTCATCGCCCTCGGCTGGGCAGAAGCTCCTTTTATTTCGGCCAATGCCGGATGGTGGGAAATGACAAAGGCTTATGTTTGGGAAGTAAAGCCGCATTCCTGGGTCGCGTTTAACCTGATCGATGGCATGGTGCGAATGTTCTTTTTCGTGGTGATGATCTTTTCGATGTCGTATTTGAAAGACATCCGCCGCGTTTTCGAATACCACGGAGCCGAGCACAAGACGGTGTTCACTTGGGAAAAAGGGCTTGATTTGAGCGTCGAAAACGCTAAGCAGCAGCGACGGCAGCATCCGCGTTGCGGAACATCGTTTTTAATGGTCGTAATGCTCGTCGCGATCGTGCTTTTTTCGGTGATCAAGTTCGATGCGATGTGGCTGAACCTCGTGGTGCGTATAGCGCTGATGCCGCTCGTGGCCGGTCTTTCATATGAAGTTATTCGCTACGCAGCGAAGAAAGAATCCGGGGCGATCTTCAAATTTATGACGATGCCCGGCCTGTGGCTGCAAAACATAACGACACAGGAACCGGATGGCGAACAGCTTGAAGTGGCAATAAAAGCGTTGGACGAATCGCTGAAACTCGAACCTGATTCAGTTGCCGGTCGTCAATTGGCAGTTGTCGGTTAAGATCAGGACGCTAACTGCCGGAGGAACTGACAACTGACTACTTATAACCCACAACTATGTTTGAGAAACTTGCACAAATCGAAAAAAGCTACGACGAGCTGACCGAACAGATCTCGCAGCCCGAATTCATGTCGGATATGTCGGCCTACGCCAAGCTGATGAAGCAGCACCGTTCGCTTGGCGAGATCGTTGAAAAATATCGCGAAGTCAAAAAATTGCAGGAAGGTCTTGCCGACGCGCAGGAACTTGCCAATACTGCAGAAGATGACGAGATGAAGGAAATGGCCTGGGCCGAAGTTGCCGAGATCGAGGCAAAGCTGCCGGAGGCCGAAGAAGGGTTGAAGTTTCTGTTGCTGCCGAAAGATCCGAACGAGGAGAAAAACGTAATTCTCGAAATTCGCGCCGGAACGGGCGGCGACGAAGCGACGCTGTTCGCGGCCGAGGTGCTCCGCATGTATGCCCGCTACGCAGAGCGACAGGGCTGGAAGATGGACATTATGGATGCGGCTGACACAGGCGTCGGCGGCATCAAAGAAGCCTTTGCCATGATCGAGGGCGACAACGTGTATTCGAAAATGCGTTACGAATCGGGCGTGCATCGCGTTCAACGCGTGCCGCAGACAGAGACGAGCGGTCGCATTCATACGTCGGCGATCACGGTCGCGGTTTTGCCGGAGGCGGAAGAGGTCGATGTCCAGATCAACCAGAACGACCTTCGTATAGATACCTTTTGTTCCTCGGGTCCTGGTGGACAATCCGTGAATACGACTTATTCTGCCGTTCGGATCACTCACCTTCCAACGAACGTCGTGGTGTCGATGCAGGACGAAAAATCGCAGATCAAGAACCGCGAAAAGGCAATGCGCGTTCTGCGTGCCCGCCTTCAGGAACTCGAGGAGCAAAAGCAGCACGACGCTCTTTCGGCGGAACGCAAATCCATGGTCGGCAGCGGCGACCGTTCGGAGAAAATTCGAACGTACAATTTTAAGGAGAACCGCGTTACCGATCACCGTATCGGCATGACCGTTCACCAACTCGACCTCGTAATGGAAGGCCAGATCGATGAATTCATCGAAGCCCTGCGCACGCATTACCAGACCGAGAAACTCAAAGCCGAAGCCGTTTCAGTATAAAATTAAAGCATGAAGACGCAGCATGAAATTTTGCATCTGTTAAAAGCCAACCGACGAAAAATAAAGAGTTTTGGCGTAAGGGAACTTGGCGTGTTCGGATCGGTCGCCCGCGCCGAACAAACGGAAACGAGTGGCTTGACGTTTTGGTCGATCTCGAACACCATACCTTCGACGCTTATATGGATCTCCTTTTCTTTCTCGAAGACTTATTTAAATCCAAAGTCGATCTTGTCATGAAGGAAACGATCAAACCGATTATCAAGGATCGAATTTTGTCGGAAACTATTTATGTTGAGGAATAATAGGCTTTACTTGCAAGACATCTTGGAATCTTGTGAAAGTATCGCTCAATTACATAAAGGGAATGTCGTTTGAAGAATTTTGTGCCGATAAGAAAACGGTTGATGCGGCTATTCGAAATCTTGAAATCATAGGTGAATCTGTTAAAAATATCCCATCCGATTTCTTTCGAACTCAAGAGGAAATCGAATGGAAAAAAATTGCCCGATTTCGAGATCTTCTTGCTCACCGCTATTTTAGGATTGATTTGGAAGTAGTTTGGGACGTTTTGCAAAATAATGTTGCGGCGTTGGAAAATGGCGTGCGTGAGATCATGGCGACTTTCCCTGAAACCGAAAAATAAGAATGCCTCAAACCACAAGGCTCTTTCTCATAAGACACGGCCAATCCGCCGGAAATGCCGAAGGGCGTTTTGGCGGACACGGCCCGACACCGCTTTCGAAACTTGGTGAACAGCAAGCTGAGAAAACTGCGCAGGCATTGGCCAAAGAGGGCATTTCGGCGATCTATTCGAGCGACCTTCACCGTGCCGTTCAAACCGCCGAGCCTTTGTCGAAAATTCTTCAAATTCCTATCGAAACCAGAAAGGCCTTCCGCGAGCGGAACGTAGGCGTGCTAGAAGGTTTGACTTTCGACGAATCGAAAGAACACCACCCGACGGATTATTACGCCCTCGTAAACCGGAACGTCCATCACGTGATCACAAAAGGCGAGAGCTACCGACAGCTTCTGAGGCGAACATCGAATGAACTTTGGGAAATACGTCGAAAGCACCAGGGCGGGCGTGTCGCGATCTATTCGCACACCGGGGCGATTTGCTTCATGACCCTGAACCTTCTGGGCGCGATTCGCCGCGACACAAAACAAACACCGTGGATCGTCACGTCTAACTGCGGCATCAACCGCTTTGAGATCCGCGGCCGCCGAAACATCCTCCTCTTGGCCCTCAACGACACCAGCCACCTTCTCCAGATCACCGTCAACGACGCATTCGCCGCCCGTTGATTTTCTTGACTTTGTTTGTGAATTATT
>JBQTJB010000151.1:0-11321 GCA_052387555.1 Blastocatellia bacterium
AAAAAAAATTGATTATTTCCTAACTCTCTGGCAAAAGCTGTTTTATTGTACATCATAATTTCTTAACTAAATCCTGATTTGCATCAGGAATAATTATTTTTAGCAAACCACTTTTGGAGGAGTGAGATGGGCAATAGACTAATTTCTAAGGCATTTTTCACGAGTGTCTTTGTGTTTTCCGCATGTATTTTTGCGATGGCTCAAGGTACGACGTCACGTGTTACCGGGACAGTGTCCGACGGCTCCGGGGCGGCAGTACCCGGCGCGACAGTCACGCTTACGGCAGACGGAACCAGCCGAGGATTAACAGCTACCACGAATAATGACGGAGTGTATCTTTTTGATCTCATACAGCCGGGTTTTTACTCGCTTGCGGTTGAAAAGGAGGGCTTCAAACGTTTCATATCAACCAGCAACAATGTCCTGGTCAACATTCCGGCGACTATCAACGTAGGTCTCGAAGTTGGCGATGTGTCGGCTGTAGTCTCGGTCGAGGCAACGGCTGATCTTGTCCAGACGGCAACCTCCGGCAACGTCGGCTCCACGATCGAAACTCGGGAGCTCGAGGCATTGCCGATCGTCGGAGCACGCGGGCGCAACCCATTTGACTTGCTCAATTATCAGCCGGGCGTCGTTAACGGAGCTAACACAGGCGGCGGCGTTCACGTTCACGGCTCGCGTGACAGGGCTTTCAATTTTACACTCGACGGCATCGATATAAACGAATCTACCGCCGGCGGATCGAACTTTACTCCGCTTCGCCCGAATCCAGATTCGGTCCGCGAAGTTCAGATCATTACCAGTAATTTCACGGCGGAGCTTGGCCGTTCATCGGGCGCACAAGTAACGTTGACGACCCGCTCGGGCACGAACCGTTTCACCGGAAATCTGTTTGAGTACTACCAAACGCCCGATTTTCATGCCAACGAATGGGAATTTAATCGGCAGCGAATTCCAAAACGACAGTTCGTACAACATATCTTTGGCGGCAGCGTGGGCGGCCCATTGTTTAATCCCGGTTTCGGAGATGACGGAAGAGGATTTCATTGGTTGAAAGACAGGGCATTTTTCTTCGTTAATCTTCAGTTTCTTCGAGCAAATGAAACGCGACTGGCCACACCTTTGGTTTACACGCCGTTGGCACGTGCCGGTATCGTTCGATATGTCCAGGGCGGGCGAAATGCTCCGGCCGGGACGGCTACATCGGCGACGTTCCCGACTGGCGCCGCCGTTAATGCAAACGGTTCGCCACTGTATCCAAATTGTGGGCCGGGCGTACCGAACCCTTGTATTGCAACGTACGATATAACCACTGGCCGTCCGATTACCGTCGACCCGTTGATAATGAATCTTCTCGCCGGTATTCCTGGACCTAACGACTTTACCGTAGGTGACGGATTAAACACCGGGCGATTCAATTTCGTTGCTCCTCAGGTGGAGAAACAATATGATTTCGTCGCTAAATTCGATGTCAAGATAAACGACGAAAGTCAGTTTTATATCAGATGGGCTCAAGGCGAGCAGAACACATTTGGCGATATCGCCAATGCCGGTCTACAGCGTTTTCCGGGATATCCGAGTTGGATTGATACTTTCCGAACGCCTAAGAATTTGGCGATCAATTATCGGTGGGCGCCGACCGCAAAGTTCATTAACGAGTTTATTTTCGGTATGAACCGTTTCGGCTTTAAGTTTGAATATCCGGCGGCTAATGCGAACGTGCCGTTTGTTCTCAATACGGTTACGGACCCGGATCGCAACTTTGCTTTTAACGCGCGAACATCCCGGACGTGGCAGTTTGTTGACAACATGACCTTTGACCTGGCTCCGCACACTTTAAAGTTTGGAATAAATTTCCGTTTAGGAAATCAGATCGACGACCGTTCGTCGGCTGGCGGACAGATCGAACCGCAGATCGGGTTCGGCACCGGGCAAAGCGATTTCAGCGCATGGGCGGTTCCTGCGGCGGGTGCAACATCAATTAACGTAAACGACCGCAACTTGCTCCTTGCATCAATTAACAACCTTATAGGCCGCATTGGAAGCTTCTCGCAGGGTTTTGTTGTAAGCCCCGGCAGTCCGAATGCATTCTCGGCACCCGGAACCCGTTGGATATATCACGCCGACTACCCCGAATACGATTTCTATTTTCAGGATACATGGCGCGTGTGGTCGAACCTGACGCTTGATCTTGGTCTTCGTTGGGAAGTGAAATTAAGCCCAAGTTCACAAGGCCTGCCGCTATTGCGTCCGGGACAGCCGTTTACGTCGGGTGCCCCGGCTTCGACAGCCTTGCGTTGGGAAGAAGGCAGCCTATACGAGAACGATTACAATAATTACTCGCCGTCGGTCGGTTTTGCGTGGGATCCGTTCAAGAGCGGGAAAACTTCCGTTCGGGCAAATTACCGGCTTTCCTACGACCGATTCCCGTCTCAGGTCTTTGCGAATTTTGTTTATCAAAGCGCACCGGGAAATACTTTCGCATACAGTGCAACCGGCATAGGATCACTAAATCTTCTAATAAGAAATGGGATTCCGGCCATACCTCCGATTGCGACACCCGCTGCCCTGCGTCAGCCGCCTGCTTTCTCGACGACGAGCATCGTAACACTCGACCCGGAGATTCAGTTTCCGGAAAGCCATGCATGGTTCGCCGGCGTACAGCGCGAGTTGTGGGGCGGTAATGTTTTGGAAGTCAACTATATCGGCCGCCGCGGCGTGCACCTTTTTGGTGCGTATGACCGCAACCAGGTCAATATCCTTGCAAGAGATCCGCGTTGCGCCGAAAACTTTCTTGAGGCGTTTAATGCCGTGAGGGCAAGCACTACGGCAAACTCTTGCCTTATCAACCTGTTATTTACGGGTGACCCGTTGAACAACACAGGAACTACGACGTTTCGTGGGATTCCGGCGGTAGCCACTACGCTGGGAAGCGGTACAACCGGCGGCAGTGTTGCAAACGCCGCCGCCGCCGTATCGCAGCACACAACCGGCGGCGTACAAACGATCGGCCGCGCAGCTTTCTTTAACAATGGTTCTTTCCTTCAACCGTACCCGCAGTTTACGGGGGCATTGAATGTGCTTGAAACGAACGATCTGTCACGCTACAACGGCCTTGAATTTATCTTCAAACGCAGATTCAAAGAGGGATTGAGCTACCAGGTCGCTTATACGTATTCGATCTCGAAGGACACACGCTCTTTCGATCCTACGTTTGCGACCGCAAACCGCGGAAGCGCGCAGTCGGCTTCCAGTACTCCTTTCGATAATAACGACCGTTCGTTGAACTACGCCTGGTCCGATTTCGATCGGCGCCATGCGTTACAAGCTTACTATACATATGAGTTCCCGATAGGGCGCGGCAGAATGTTCGGCAAGGACATGCCAAAAGCCCTTGATTTCATCATCGGCGGATGGCAGGTTTCCGGTCTGTTTAATTTTTCCTCGGGCCGGCCATACACTTTCTATTCCGGGCGCAATACAGTGACCAACGCAGTTCAGTCAACCGTCAACTGTAGCGGCTGTCCGCGTAATCTGGGACCTTTGACCGATGTTAATGGCGTGCCGACTTGGTTTACGGCTGCAGATCTGGCAACGATTTCTCAACCAGGACCAGGCGAGCAAGGAAATACGGGCCGAAACTATTTCATTGGGCCGCGTCAGTTCAATACCGACGCTTCGCTTTCGAAGAAATTCAAGTTTACGGAAACACTTAGCTTCGACCTGCGAGTCGATGCGAAGAACTTGACCAACTCGCCGACATACGGACTCTCGGACGCTGCGATGTTATTTACAAGCTCGTCAGTAGGCCAAATTAACAATACTGTTTTAAGTTTTTCGAGAAGAATTCAATTCTCGGGCAAGATCAACTTCTAATCTGGAAGCAAAAACGTTAGTGACCCTGCAATTCGATCGAGTTGCTGGGTCTTTTTTTTGCACGAAGCAACCGATGCATTTTTAGGTGCATCAAGCTAAATGGATAAGAAAGTCGCCGGTGCTTTTTCAAATACCGGCATCTGTCTTTCTAGTTCCTCCTGTTTCTACCTTTTTACTCGCTGGGGATGTGACTCAGCGAGTTTTTTTGCTTGCAGGGTTCAAGACGGACGGGGCTTTTGAGTCGGAATTAAGGTTTGCTGCCTTTGGGATGGCATTTATCGCTTTGGCGACGACCGGGTCGTCCTCGATTCGGGAGCGGTTCGCAGCGTCGGAGCCGAACGCGGCCAGCGAAAGGCTGTACCGCAGCCGTGAGCGGACAAAAACCTCATTCTTTTCCACGTCTGCGGCTTCCAACTTCCATTCATCATTCTTTTCGACAAATGCGCGAAAAGAATTGAAAATATTCTCATTCAGAGGCGAATCTCCGAATATGATCCGCTGCCGCAGTTGAGCTCGGCGGTCCGACAGACGGCTATCGCCAGCAATACGCCCGGCAACGTAATCCCGGACAAAGAAAAACACCGGATCAAGAAGACGTATTTGCGCTTGTGTCAACTCGTCTTCACCTATAATTTCGTCGGGCGTAATGCCGTCGCCGCCGTAAACTATGCGGTTGTTTTTGGTGCGTGAGGCATAGACCGACCTTTCCGACATAGCAGCCTTATTCGTGTGTTTGAAATAGTCGTAAAGATGCCCGTCGGAATAGTCGCGTTGGATCGACCGTCCCGATGGCGTGTAGTATTTTGCGGCCGTCAATGTAAGTCCTGAGCCGCTAGCAAGCGGCACGACATTTTGCACTAATCCCTTGCCGAACGTTTTGCTTCCGAGGATCAACGCCCGGTCATTGTCCTGTAACGCCCCCGCAACGATCTCCGCCGCTGAGGCGCTGTCGCCATCGACCAGGAGCACTAACGGAAGCCGATTCGGACTTCTGTTTAGCGACCTCCAAGTCCGGTCTTCCGCCGAATAGCGTCCCCGCTGAGTTACGATAACGCTGTCCGCATCGAGAAATTTTTCCGATACGCGAACCGCCTGATCGAATATGCCGCCCGGATTTCCGCGAAGATCCAATATCAGCGATGTCAGCCCCAGGCGCGCGAGCTTTTTCAACGCCGCTTCCATTTCTTCATAGGTCGTGTAGCTGAAACCGTTCGTCATGTCGATATAGCCTACGTTTCCATTGAGCATCATCGAATCTTCTATCGAACGCTGCGGCACGCGGTCGCGACGCAGCCGGATTGTTTCTATCGCCCTGTTTTCGGCTCGTTCTACTTTTAGCGTCACAAACGTTCCGCGCGGCCCGCGTACCTTGTCGCGAACATAAACCGATGTCCGCCCGGACATCTCTTCGCCATCGACAGCAACGATATGGTCCCCGAACCGCAAGTTAGCTTTGCCCGCAGGTGTTTCCGCAATAACCGATACCACAAATGTTTCCATGACGCCGTTGCGGACAAAGCTGGCAATTGTCGAACCGGTGCCGGTGTACTCGCTTCTGTGTTCGCCAAGCAGTTCCTGAAATTCGGTCCGGTCGAAGTAATTCGAATGCGGGTCGAGGGCGTGAAGCATTGAATTTATCGCTGATTTGGTTATGCCGTCTGTGTCAAGATTCGCACCGGTCACGTGATTTTTTTGAATTATCTCGAGTGCCTCTTTGAAATCCGAAGGAATGCGTTCGAGCGATATGGCGGAATTAGAGGAATTTTTCGAGGCTGTAGGCTTGCTTTTCGATGCGGAAAAAGATTTGCCGGGCGAAATTGCAAATGGTTCAACTTTTGGCAGCGAAGTGCTCGTCTGTGGCCGTGCGTCGATAAGAAAGACGCCAAAGATAAGAATTAGGACCAAAAAGCGCTTTGCTGCGAGCATATTTCAACCGCCTGTTTTCCGGCTGCGAAGAACAAAAAGCGCAATTATCTATCGACGGCGTGGCCCCAAATTGAGGAAACGCCCGGTTGAATAACGCAGTCCATGCGACCGTTTATACTGAATTTGAATCTCTAAAGGGCTAATCGGGGCCGCTTTCCAGCTTTTCCAAGCCGAAAGCTTTATTTGCACCTGCCGCAAATTTGGTGGAAAATCTCGATATGTCCGATGTAAACGACGACGGCCTGAATATAAAGCTCCGGCGCCTGATCGAAACGATAGACATTGCCAATTTGCTCACGGAACCGTTGACGCAATCGATCGTGACTTTCCTTGAAATGTCGGCGGCGGAATTGAACGCGGCAGAGGCCTCGGTACTTATTCGCGACGGCGACGACGGCGATCTGCGGTTCCTTGTCGCCATCGGCCAGGTTGCCGAACAGCTTTTGAACATGCGAATTCCCGCCGGAAAGGGAATTGCGGGCTTTGTATTCTCTTCCGGCCAGCCGATGGCCGTGTCCGACGTAGGCGAGGAGCAGAGCTTTTATGCAGAGGTCGATAAGGAAACAGGTTTTTCCACGCAGATGATCCTTGCTACGCCGCTTGCTCACAACGGCGAAGTCATCGGCGTGCTCGAATACGTAAACCGTACGGGCGACCCTCCGTTCGAGCCATTTACGCCGGACGAGATGGACAAGGCTGGAGTGTTTGCAAACGCCGTTGCTTCGCTCGTCAACGCTTACGAATCTGCCAAGCTCTTTCGCGATTTCGGCGGCATGGTGACGGACGGAGACAGCGAACTGGATATTACGGGAATTCGCGAATGGCTCACCGGAGTTCGCAATTCCACGGAGCATCGTGAAATGCTCGATCTAGCGGTTCTTGTCCGCGAGATTGCAAGCCGGGGCGACGCCGAGCGGCGGATCGTGCGTGAGGTACTCGAATCGATTCTTCGATACTCCGACGAAAAAGGCGAACTGGGTTATCTAAGTCTTTAGTTTTTCTATGACCACCGTCAGCGAACTGGAATCCACACCTGATTCAATCAGCGTCACCTTTCTTAAGCTTAACGAAAGCTGGAGGTCGGCGAGCGGCCGAGGTGTAAGCATTGCTATCGTCGACAGCGGGATTGACACGACGCATCCGGAGCTTGAAGGCAAGATCGTCGAATCGGTCGAGGCTAGGCTCGACAATAAACGCATCGTGTTCGATCCGTCCGATATCGGAGATTCAGCGGGCCACGGAACCGCTTGCGCGGGAATCGTAGCTTCGATCGCGCCGGACGTTGAAATTCACAGCATTAAAGTGTTGGGAGCAAGCGGCCTCGGTGACGGCCACGCCTTTCTTGCCGGGCTGGAATATGCCATCAAGAAAAAGTATCGCGTGATCAACCTAAGCCTCGGCACGACAAAGCCGCAGTTCTTTGCTCCGCTCCACGATCTTCTGGATCGAGCGTATCAGGCCGGATGCATCGTAGTGGCGGCGGCAAACAATCTTCCGCACCCGAGCTTTCCGTCTGTTTTCTCGTCATCGCTCATCTCTGTGGTGAAAAGCCAAGAGACCGATCCGCTAAATTTCGGCTTCCGCTACGGCGAGGTTATCGAGCTTGCCGCACCCGGCGTCAACGTCCGCACCGCCTGGCCCGGCGGAGGCCACCGCAACCTTACCGGCAACAGCTTCGCCTGTCCGCACATCGTCGGCGTAATCGCACTGCTGCTTGAAAAACACCCGGAGTTAACGCCGTTCCAGGTCAAATCTGCCCTGTACGAAATCGCCAAGGAAAACCAAAGTAACAGGTTGAAACCATCGGCTTAAACGCCTGATTTTTCGTATAACGAGTCAGAACCGGAAGCGGTGCGACTGTTTAACGCCGTGAGTAGATGCGTTGAAGCATGTGGTAAACTTAACGTCAATCACTCATCACTCGCCACTTATGATTAACACTCTTTACTACGGCGACAATCTGAAGATCCTGCGGGAGTATATCAAGGACGAGACGGTCGATCTTGTTTATCTTGACCCGCCGTTTAATTCCAACCGCAATTACAATGTTTTGTTCAAGAACGAATCGGGAACAGAGGCCGAATCGCAGATAACGGCGTTCGAAGACACGTGGCATTGGAACGCATCAGCCGAGGAAACTTACCGCGAACTCCAGCTTGCGGGCGATGAAGTCTCGACAATGATCGAATCCTTCCGCTCGTTCATCGGACAAAACCAAATGATGGCGTATCTCGTGATGATGGCTGTACGTCTCAGGGAACTTCACCGCGTTCTCAAACCCACGGCTCGCTGTATCTCCACTGCGACCCGACCGCGCGACAAGCTTGTAGATAATCAATAATGACAAACAAAAGAAAATCGGAAAACCCAGACAAGGTATACGGAAAACTCAAAAAAGGCGGATACAACGCGACTTCGATCAAGCGCAGAATCGAGGAGCTTTTCCTCGATAACCTCGGAAAGGTCATAACGCGAGAGCAGATTATTGCCGTCGCTACTGATCCCACATCGGGCAAGGAACCTGAAAACTGGCACCAGCGACTTTCTGAACTTCGTATAGACGACGGCTACACAATTCTCTCGTGGAGAAATCGCGGATGGCTTCAGGTCGAAGAGTACTTAATGCCGACAGCCGAAAGGCGCACGACTGCGGGGAAACGTGTTGTGCCGACGAGTGAGACTTGGAGTAAGGTCTTAGAAAATGCCGATGATGCATGTGAGTGGACTGAAGGTGGTCAGATTTGCAGCCTAAAAGAAGGTGAGATCGATCCGATCGGCGGTGGAAATACGAAGCTTACCGCCGATCATAAAAACCCTCATTCGATTGACCCGGACGCGGACCCAAATGATCCAGCCCAGTGGCAAGCATTGTGTGGACGACATCAAGTGATGAAGAAGAATTACTGGGACACTAGCACCGGAAAAATGAATATCTATGCAATTATTCAGTCCGCAACAAAGGTCGAGAAGGCGATTGTGTTCAAGTTTCTGTTAGACTACTTTGGATACGTGATGGAAGATAATGGTGAGATTTCAAAACTCAAATTATGATCGCAAATAGTAGAATTTTCGAGGGGGGGCAAATTAACCGGCGAATGGAGACCGACGGCGTTGTCATTCTTCCGCCGATGGATGCAAAGGATAGTTCAAGACTGATACGGGGTCTGGGCTTACGACCGCAAACCACGATTCTTGACCCTTGGTATAATCGCGGCAAGGGCGGCGTAATTGAAAACTATGTCGATTATCAACTCGAAATAATTGACGAGATCAAGGACAATACGTCTCATTTCTTTTTCTGGGGCTTCCCCGAAATCACAGCATTATTTATTAATCGTATTCCGGAGCCGCTCGAATTTGTCACATGGATAACTTGGTACTACAAAAACAATCCGTCTGTCATTCGTGGTTGGCGATCGAGCCAGCAAGCGTGCCTCCATTACGCATTAGGGAACGCGAAAATGTATCCAGAACATTTCTTCAACGCCCAGCAGGAACTGCGTTTTGAAACTAAACAAATGCGCTTCGTGCCGGGGCCAACGTCAGTCATTGAAGAATCACTTCTCGTAGGATTTGTAGGCAAGAAAGAGCAAACCGGGCATCCGGCACAAAAACCTGAAAAAGTGTACGACAAATTGGTGCTCATGACTTCGAAACCGGGCGATTTGGTTTTTGACCCAATGGTTGGCTCTGGCACAACTGCGGCTGTTTGTCGGCGGCTCAATCGAAAGTGCATTGTTGCCGATGAATCGGAGGAGTTTATCGCTATTACCGAGAAGCGGTTAGGGGTTAAGCGCGTGTCGTTGACTCTTCTCGCCGATCTGCCGCGAACAAGGCAAAGCGTGTCGTCGTCTCGGTAAAGAGCGGCCACGTTACGCCCGCGCACATCCGCGACCTCGCGCACGTCGTCGGACGGGAGAAAGCCGCAATCGGTGTTTTTCTGACACTTGAAAAACCTACGAAGTATATGATCGAAGAAGCAATCGGAGCCGGCTTCTACCACTCGGAAGGCTGGAACAAGGACTATCCAAAGATCCAAGTCCTAACCGTCGAGGATTTATTGACAGGGAAAACCGTCCAACTCCCCCCAAACCTGCAAACATTCAAACAAGCTGGAAAAATATCGACGGAATCGACCGATCAGGGGCAGTTGGGGTTTTAATAAACCGCCCTTTCAACTCGTAGGCTCGAGTCTTCCCTGTTTTTCTTATTTTCGTGCGATTCGTGGATGAAAAGATCTATCCACGAAGCAACTGTGTTAGAAGTCAAGTTTCAAATCGAGTCTGGTGTAATTTGCCATGGACGGTGATGTCTGGACATGGCGTTTAGGATCACCAACAAACATCGGTCACAATCCAATAAATATTGGCCGTTAGCCAATAAACATTGAACTTTCGCCTAATTTTTCATTGGCGACATACGAATGCCGATCCCGTCGGCCAACCCCTCGGACCATGCTTGCTTTACAATAAACCCTTAAGAAAGCTATTAACTGTTCAGTATTTAAGCCGCATCGTCGCGGCTTTTTGCATCTTTTTGTCCAAAATGTTTTCATAAAACATTAAGAATAAATGAACTTATGTCCGAAACATTCAAATTAACCCCATTGGAGATCGAGGAATACAAGCTTGCGAACGGCCTGCGGGTCGTTTTGAACCGCGATACGGCCGTGCCCGTTGTGGCGATCGCGGTTTATTACGACGTCGGGTCGCGGAACGAACGTCCCGGACGCACGGGTTTTGCCCATCTTTTCGAACATATGATGTTTCAGGGCTCGGCAAACGTGCCGAAAGCCGGGCATTTTCAGCATGTAATGAAGGCCGGCGGCACGATGAACGGCACTACTTCCAGCGAGCGGACGAATTATTTCGAAACGCTTCCGGCGAATCAACTGCCGTTGGGTTTATGGCTGGAATCCGACCGAATGCGAAGCCTGGCCGTTACGCAGGAGAATCTGGACAACCAACGAGAGGCCGTTAAGGAAGAAAAGCGGCTGCGTTACGACAACCAGCCCTACGGTCAGATCTTCGACCTTATCAGCGAGATGATCTACAAGAACTTCGCCAACGCGCATTCGACCATCGGTTCGATGGAGGATCTGGACGACGCATCGGTCGAGGATGTGCAGGAATTTTTCCGCACCTACTACGCGCCGAATAACGCCGTGCTCGTGCTCTCCGGCGCATTCGAAACCGAGACAGCGAAACAATTAGTTGAGACTTACTTTGGCGATATTCCTTCGCAGCCACTGCCGCCCGCTCTGGATGTGGCTGAACCGGACGAGGTCGCGGCAAATTACAAGGAATGGGAAGACAAACTGGCTCCACTGCCCGCATTTCTTCTCGGCTGGAAAATTCCGCAGCGGCGAACACCGGAATTTCACGCTCTTTATCTTGCCGGCAAACGTCTTTACGACGGCGACAGCTCGCGTCTTTACCAAAAGCTTGTCAAGGGTGACGAATCGATCATTCAGCATTTCGGCTTTACCGACGAACGCCGCGGGCCGTCGAGCATTTTTG
>JBQTJB010000152.1:0-7564 GCA_052387555.1 Blastocatellia bacterium
TAACCGATACTTTCAAAGGCGATGCGTCCATAAATGATCGTCACCCTGACGTTTCCATCCGCGTCAAGTGCAACAAGATCGGCAGGCTTTCCAACCTCAACCGATACTTTCAAAGGCGATGCGTCCATAAATGATCGTCACCCTGACGTTTCCATCCGCGTCAAGTGCAACAAGATCGGCAGGCTTTCCAACCTCAATCGAGCCGTGTGTCGCTTCCAATCCGATAAGCCTTGCTGGATTTAACGAAGCCATATTCGCAACCTCGGCGTCGGTAAACCCGATGGACCGCATTCGGTTTACGGCGTCGAGCATCGTGATAACCGATCCGGCGATGCTGCCCCGTTCGTTTCGCGTCATTCCGTTCTCGACCGTTATAGTTTCGCCCCACAGATCGAACGAACCGTCTCCCAGTCCGGTTGGCGCTACCGAATCAGAGATAAGCGAAATCATTTCGGGTGACTTGCTCCGACATGCAAATTCGAGCATTTTCGGGTGGACGTGAATGCCGTCGGCAATAATGTCGAATGTGACTTCCGGGTTGGCAAGCGCCCATCCGACTACTCCGACATCCCTATGATGCATGGGTGTCATGGCGTTGTAAAAATGCGTCAAATGCCTTGCTCCGGCCGCAAAAGCGGCATCCAATGTCTCGATGTCCGCCTTCGTATGCCCAATCGAAGCAACCCAGCCACGCTCGACAAGAGTCTCTACCACCTTAACTCCATCATCAACTTCAGGCGCAAGCGTCGTCATATGCACGCCGTTCTTCAATCTCGGCAACTGTCCGCCGTCCACTAACCACTGACCACTCTTAAAGTACTCCGGCCGCAGAGCACCGCACATCTTCTCGTTCGCAAAAACGCCTTCGTAATGGACACCGACGGCCTGAGCAATCGGTAGATCGATCTGAACTTCCATCAACCTGTCAATCGCCTGGATAACACGAAGGTAATTCTCATCCGAATCCGGCACCAGTGTCGGCAGCCACGCGGTCACGCCATTTCGTGCCAAAAAAGCCGCGATCTCGATTAAACCATCGGTGTCTGCCGCGTTTACGTCTACGCCGACCGCACCGTGATTGTGAAGATCGATAAAACCTGGAAATAACGAAAGACCAGAGCAATCGACAACCTCATCAGCCGCATCAGCCGACCCGCCAACCGATGCGATCAAACCACCCTTTATCAGGACATTAGTTGCCTTCGAAGATTCAGAGCCGATAACATTCTTGAGCAAAATCTTACTCATAAAACTAATCTTAGCAAAGAAAAAGCCCGCGTCCCATCAGAAGAGCCGCGGGCAAATATCACCATGGTTCAAGACTAGAAATTGAACTTGGCTCCGAACTGCATGATTCTCGGGTCACGGAAACTTAACACCTGCCCGAACGTTGACGAACCATTGCCGCCCTGAGAAACCGGTTGCGTAGTCGCACTCCATACAGCCGTGCTCAGTCCGCGTGGATTAGTGATGTTGAACACATTGAACGCCTCCGCGCGAAGTTGAAGTCTGAATCTTTCCGAGAAACGAAGATTCTTCGACATCGTGAAATCCACACGCCTCGTTCTTGGACCGTTAACGATCCCGCGTCCGCCGCTTGGGAACAGGTTGTTTCCAACTGCTCCCGATATCGGCGTCACCTGGAAACAAGATGTATTGAACCACTGCTGAACCGTTTGGGATCCGCCGACATTCGGGTCACAGGTCACGTTCGGACGAGCAACTGTTGTCGGTGGCGGGATAAGGCCGATGCCTGAAGGATCGAAGGCAGAAACGGTCGGCGTGAATGGCAAACCGGTTTGATATGTAACGATGCCGGATGCCTGCCAACCGCCCAGTAGCTTGCCTACAAAGCCCTTTTGATCGCGGAAGAAGGGTAGTTCATAAACAAAGTTCGAAGTAAAGATGTGTCGCCGGTCCAGGAATGCCCGCGCCTTCTCAAAGCCAAAATCGGTAATGTTGATCGGTGCTGCCGAACGATCGTTTTGGCTATCAGTAAGGTTTTTGGCCCAGGTATAGGCAACGTTGACCTGTGAAGCTCCGGTAAAACGATGCACGCCTGTGACCTGCATACTATGGTAATTCGAATTGAATTGGGTATTTACCGTAGTGATGGCTCGATAACCACGATAGGGTCTTATCTGATCGAGAATAGCTGACTGAGCAGCCGAGAAAAATGCCTGACCTGCGGCCTGGCATGCAACGGTCGGGGTCGTCGAAGCTCCGGTTGCGCATCCGGTAGCTCCGCGGGCGATTGCCGCACCCGGAGCGAGGAGATTTAGTTCGGTTGACCCGATCAGGTTTGTCCCTTTCGATCCGTAGTAACCGACTGTAACAAGTGTTTTCTTTGTTAACTGACGCTGTACGTCAAATGACCAGTGCTGCGTGTAAGGGGTGTTCCAATCAGGATCTATCGCACGAATATTAGGTACCGTGTTTGATGCCGCGACCGCGCAGCCCCCCGGCACCGGATTGTCCAGACGGACGCCGGTTATTGCACAAGTCTGCTGAAACGGCGGATTTACGCCAATAATTTGCAGCACCATGCCGTTAAGCACTTGTTCATGATAGATTCCGTACCCGGCCCGGACAGCGGTTTTTCCGTCTTTGAAAGGATCCCACGCGATACCAAATCGCGGCGCAAAATCCGTCTTGGAAACATCCAGAATGAATTTGCCAAAAGGTGACGGAGTGGTCGTACAATTCGAGAAGGGAACTACATTCTGAGAATTGTTGATAAGGCCGTTGCAGTAGTTTCCGGTTCCGGGAACCCGGTTGCCTGCTCCAGTAACGAGCGGAGCGGATGATGCTCTCCAAAGGCTTGGAACAAAATTGGTCAAGCGACCGTTTCGATCCCATGGAGAACCAAAAAACGAATACCGCACGCCTACGTAAACGGTCAGATTCCGAAGCGCTTTCCACTCGTCCTGAGCATAGGCCTCGAAAGTTTTCTGACGAAGATCGGCAGTGTAATCGAAACTCGCCTGCGTGAACGAAACATTCGTGCCCATTAGAAAATTCGCCCAAAGCTGCTGTGTGGCATTACCTCCGGTTGCAAGTACGTTTGTAGTAACTCCGGTACCAGGAGTGTTAAATCCGGAAAATATACCTTCGTTATTACCAGCAAGAGCGTTTTCGTTTTTTCGATATTTCGAATAGACGACGCCAAATTTCATAGTATGGTTGCCGGCAATATAGGTTGCGGCACCGCTCACGTTTCCTTTCCATGAAAAGTTGTCGTACGGGCCAAAACTCTGTAGGGCGCTAAATCCGTTGCCTGAAATCGTGGGAACGCGGTCACGCTGTACCGAGTAAGCCAATGGAGGCGTGATCGGCGAACGATTGAGTGCAAGCAACCCTATGTTCTCGCTTAGGATCGCTCCATATCCGAACGTATATCGCCCTTCAAGAATTAGGTTTGATGAAGCGGCATAGGTTCCCTGAACAGTATGGGTGCGACCCGGCGAGTTGGTTGAGGTTGTAGAAACTCCCGGTAATCCGGAACCCGAAGAGAAAAGTGAGTTTGCATCGATCGTCGGGATGCTGTCTCGTTGGAAACGGTAATATCCCGAAAGTTTGTCGTTAACCGAGTGATCGATCTTAAATATCTCCTGCCTAAATTCGGAAATGCCTTCGGTCGGGAAATTGAGCGTGTTCACGCCTGAAGTCGGCAGCGGAAGTTTGTTGTAGATCAAATCGACGTACTGCTGTGCTACCGGGTTGATGCCGGTCAATTGGCCCGGGGCTGCCGTGGAACCCGGCAGGGTTAAATTACATGTGGTACCGGTAGCCTGGAGGCAGATCGGCACGGTAAATCGTCCCTGTCGCTGCAGCGCAGTCGGTACAGTCGATGTAAGAGTTGGGTAGCGTTTATCGTCACGCCATTCCTGCGAAAAGAAAAAGAATGTTTTATTCCAACGGCCAAAGTAGCCATCATCAACATCGCGTTCGCCGAATTTCAGAAAATATACCGGCCCGCCGAGCGTCCAACCGTAGTTATTATATCGGAAAGGACGACGCTTGATCTTGCCGTTATCGTCCCTGCCTAGCGAAGTGGCAAGTGCTGGATTCGAGTTCGTCAACGGGTCGTTTGCATTGAAAGCCTCATTTCGAATGAATTCATAAGCGCTGCCTCTAAACTTCGCCCCGCCGCTGCGGGTAACTACGTTTATCTGTCCGCCGCCGCTGCGGCCTGATTCCGCCGGATACAAAGAACGAAGAACACGAAATTCACCGATCGCATCAACGCTTGGGTACGCCTGGATCGTCAGGTTAGAACCGCGGTCGGTAATGTCTGCGCCGTCGACCGTAAACGTATTCTGGCTGGAGCGGGCACCGTTAACAGAGATACTGACGATGTTTGCCTGTCCCTCCGGATTCGTAGTTCCCACGTAGACCTGATCGGAAAGGTCATTGGAAACACCGGGAGCCAGTGTCACAAGCTGGGTAAAGTTTCTGTTGTTGATCGATAGCTCCCGAACTTGGTCGCCGCTGATAACCGTACCGCTTGTTGCGGAAATGAGATCAACCGAGATCGGGTCGGCTTCGACCGTAACAACCTCGTCGATTCGTCCTGCCTCGAGCGTAACCTCGACCGACCTGCGCTGGCCGACGTCAACCTTAATCCCTGATTGCACGGTCTTCTTGAAGTTCGTTGCTTCGACCGTAACCGAAAATACGCTAATCGGCAGATTCGGAGCCGAGAATTCACCGCTGTTGTTCGTAACGGTCGTGCGAACGACCAAATCGCCTTTCGACGGATCGGTGATTGTAACACTGGCGCCAGGAACGACCGCTCCGGACGAATCGCGAACCGTCCCGACGATAGAACCCGTGATCTCTTGAGCGGCGGCCGCACCGCTAAGGCAAATCGTGACCACGATCGCGAACAAAATCGAACTCAATGTTTTTTTGCTCATATTCTTTTTCCCTCTTTTTTGTCCCCAAAAAATATAAAAATCAAAGATGGCGAGCCATAAGAATTATTTACGTTTTTGGAAGTTTATCCAAATTTTCGTTATCGCTAGTTACGAACCAAAACCTGCCTAATTTCAAAAGTGCTTGAATCTAAACGGGTTGTTACAAAACTGTGAATGCTGGGAAATTTATAACTCTAATTGCTCAATTTGTAAAGCAAATATCGTGCGACAGCAACGCTTTACGCCCTTACTCACTTGCGGGCTTCTGAAACGTTCTTATTTGTAAAGCAGATAAGGTACCCGGCGTTTAATAAATTCCTCCAGTCCTTTTTGCCAAAGCCGCTCTAAAGTCTCGGGCGACTCGCCGCGTATCACAGCCGCCAAAATCTCCGCGTTGACCAACAAACGTCCATAACGCTCTGCGTTCCAGTCCGTCGGATACAGTTTTCTAAGCGCGCAGGCGATCTCTACGCCCGTTCTCACGGAATTGAACGCCGAGCGATCTGTAATGACTATATTAATGCCGCCGAGGTCTTCGTCCTTGAAAACAGAGGATTTCGGTTTATAACGGATCGGCACAAAGCGGACGCCTTTCATGTTTCGCTCGTTCAGATATTTCGCCAGTTTCTGCCCGTCCAGCCACGGAGCACCGATTACCTCAAATGGCGTGTCCGTACCGCGTCCTACAGATAAATTGGTGGTTTCGAGCAGCCCGATTCCCGGATATAGCGTCGCCTGGGTAAGCGAACGCATATTCGGCGACGGATTCACCCATGTCTGTCCTGTCTTGTCGAACCACATCGAACGCGACCAATTTTCCATTTTAATCACTTTCAGGTCAGCTCCGATCTTTCGCTCGGCGTTCATCATCATGCCGAGTTCGCCGATCGTCAGGCCGTAGCGGACCGGAATAGTGTGTGCGGCGATGAACGAAAGCTTGTCCTCTTCGGCAAGCGAGCCTTCGACAAAGACGCCGCCGAGCGGATTTGGGCGGTCGAGCACGTAAATTGGTTTGCCCAATTTCGCCGCCTCTTCCATAACGTTTCGTAGCGTCGCTGTGTATGTGTAAAATCTAGCCCCGATGTCCTGAATGTCATAAACCACGGCGTCAAGGTCTTTCAACTGCTCCGGCTTCGGACGACGCGTTTCGCCGTAAAGTGAATATATCGGCAAGCCGGTTTTCTCATCTTTTGAGTCGCTGATTTTATCTACATCAAGCTCACCGCGAATGCCGTGCTCTGGCGAGAACAATGCCACAAGCTGGACATTCGGAGCTTCCTTCAGAACGTCGATGGTCTGTTTTCCCGCCAGATTTCGCCCCGTGTGATTAGTAACAAGCCCGATCTTCATCCCGGCAAACTGATTGAATTTGTCGCGTTCTAAAACGTCTATTCCATTCAGCGTTGAGACCTCCCTCACGGTCGGGCTACTGACACTCGCTGCTTGCTGGCTGCTGACCGCTGATTGCTTATTGCTTATGAATTTCGGTATTTGCGCCGCGACGGCGGCGTTATATCGAGCTTCGAATTCGCGATATTTTTCGATTGGCGTGTCTTCGATCGCGGACGCGACGACGGTTGAGACTTTTGCACGCAGCGGGCCGACATCGCCTTTGCCGTCGGGGTGAACGCGGTTAGACAGAAAAACCACAAACGTCTGCGAAACAGGATCAATCCAGATTCCCGTCCCCGTAAAACCGGTGTGACCAAACGACCCGAGCGGAAAAAGCTCGCCGCGATTCGACGAGAACGAAGTGTTAATATCCCACCCAAGCCCGCGAGCATCGCCCGATTCGGAAACAACGATCGGCGCGGTCATCCGAGCAACCGTCTGTGCGGAAAGGAGTCGGATTTCTTGGCCGCCGTTGGCGGCGGGAGCCGTTCGTCGCATACCGCCATCCAAAAGCATTTGGCAGTAGCGAGCCAAGTCATCTGCGGTCGAAAAAAGTCCTGCGTGACCCGCAACTCCATCCATTCGAAACGCAGTGGGATCGTGGACCTCCCCGCGAAGCATTTGTTTTCCAGACTGTGCATCGCCATCAAAACTTGCCCCTAAGTAGCTATTCTGCCCTTTGATATCCTCAGTTGGTGCGATACCTGAAACTGGCTGCATCTCGGGACCAGCTCCTTGAGGGAGCAACAGATACGAACGTCTACGAAACCCGGAATGAGTAGTGCCTACGCCTCGAGTTAGATTAGAGCGAACAATGTCGTCTTCGTTCAAACCAACTATTCTCTGGAGAATTTCCCCCAAAACAATAAACCCAATATCCGAATAAACAAACTTCGTGCCCGGCGGGTTTCGCAATTTTTCCCTTTTCAGCGCGGCGAGCATGCCTTCGCGGCCTGTCCATTTTTCACCTAGGTCGAAATCGGGACGATAGCCAGAGGTGTGTGTTAGAAGCTGTTGGATGGTAACCTTCTTTGCTTCGGGGTCGTCGATGTCGGGGATGAATTTGCCGACCGTGTCGTTTAGCCGCAGCTTGCCCTGCTCGACGAGGATCATTATCGACGTCGCGGTCGCCACCGGTTTGGTGAGCGACGCCACGTCAAAGATCGTATCGACCGTCATCTTTTCGACGGTCGGCACAAGCGAGCGATTGCCGTATGCCTTGCGAAAAACGATCTTTCCCTTGTGACCAACAA
>JBQTJB010000153.1:0-15268 GCA_052387555.1 Blastocatellia bacterium
CATCGTATCAAAAAAACTGAAAAAATATTTGCTTTATTTCTATTATTGTAGTAAAACCTTAAATATCCCTAAAAACTCGAGGGTTCTTGAGGCATCTCAAGGCTTATTTCATTTGTAACACTACAAACTTTATCCATACGAATTTCTCCACCTTCAACGTTCAAATCAGCTTGAAATGCGTTCCGGGATTAGACGCTTTGAGACTGTGAGAAGTCAAAACCTTAAAAAAAACCGTTTGACCGGTAAGAACGGAAACACAAATGGCGACCAAAACATCATCACCCCGCAGGGCAAAGAACGACAAGCCCGACACCACCCCGATGGAACCCGAAGAAACAACAGCCACGGTTGAAAGCACCGACGATAACAAGCCCGCAAAGGCAGTTGGGAGCAACTCCAATTCCGATCTGCTGAACATTTCCGACCTAAAGGACATGTCCATCAGCGAACTGACCCATATTGCAAAGGAAATGGGCATCGAGGGGGCGACCGGCTTGCGAAAGCAGGAGCTTATCTTCAAGGTTCTGGCTGCACAGACCGAAAAAAGCGGCCTTATCTTTTCTGAAGGCGTTCTTGAAACGCTGCCGGACGGCTTCGGTTTCCTGCGGGCACCGGAATACAACTATCTGCCCGGCCCTGACGATATTTACGTCAGCCCGTCGCAGATTCGAAAGTTCGACCTTCGCACCGGCGATACGGTTTCGGGTCAGATACGTCCGCCGAAGGAAGGCGAGCGTTATTTCGCGTTGATAAAGGTCGAAGCGATAAATTTCGAGGCACCCGAAACATCACGAGAGAAGATTTTCTTTGACAATCTAACGCCGCTCTATCCGGACGAACAGCTTGGCATGGAGATCGGGTCGGACAATATTGCCGCTCGCGTCATGGATCTTGTCACGCCGATCGGCAAAGGCCAGCGGGCATTGATCGTCGCTCCGCCGAGAACTGGTAAGACGGTGCTTTTGCAGACCATCGCAAACTCCATAACCGAAAATCACCCGGAAGTAACGCTTATCGTTTTGCTGATCGACGAACGACCCGAAGAAGTTACGGACATGCAGCGTTCGGTAAAAGGCGAGGTCATTTCATCGACATTCGACGAACCGCCTACGCGTCACGTTCAGGTGGCGGACATGGTGATCGAAAAGGCAAAGCGTCTTGTCGAACACAAACGCGATGTCGTTATTTTGCTGGATTCGATAACCCGACTCGCACGTGCACACAACGCCGTCGTCCCGCCTTCGGGCAAGATTCTGTCGGGCGGTATAGATTCGAATGCATTGCAAAGGCCGAAGAGATTCTTCGGTGCGGCACGTAACATTGAGGAAGGCGGCTCGCTTACCATCATTGCTACTGCTTTGATCGACACAGGTTCGCGTATGGACGATGTGATCTTCGAAGAGTTTAAGGGAACCGGTAACTCTGAAATTCATCTCGACAGAAGGCTTTCCGATAAACGTCTCTTCCCGGCAATCGACCTTCAGCGTTCAGGCACGCGTAAGGAAGAATTGCTCATCGGCAAGGAAGACCTCAACCGCATCTGGGTCATGCGTCGGGTTCTGAATCCGCTCTCGCCGGTCGAGCAGATGGAAGTCGTCCTCGAACGCCTCGGCAAGACCAACACGAACGCCGAGTTCCTTGCGTCGATGCAAACGTAAATAATGGATAACTGATAATGGATAGTGGATAATGGCAAGCAACCGATTGCGGCTTCCGTTTTTCATTATCCATTTTCCATTGTCCATTTTCCATTGACTTATGCGTGTAGCCGTTATATCTGCTGAAGCTGTGCCGTATTCCAAGACGGGCGGATTGGGTGATGTTGCCGGAGCTTTGCCGAAGGCTTTGAAAGCGGTCGGGGTCGATTCGGTGCTGGTCACGCCATGTTATTGGCAGACGAAGGGCGAGTATCTTTGGGACACGGCGATACACGACCTCAATGTAGACTGGAAAGGCGGCGTTTATCCGGCAAAGGCGTTTTACAGCGAGGCGAACGGGTCGCCGACGTTTCTTATCGACGCTCCGTCGCTGTTTCACCGCGATTCGATCTACGGCTTTGCGGAAGATTACGAACGGTTCGCCTTTTTCAACCACGCGGCTTTGGTTTTGCTAAAGCGAATCGGAGCAGCGCCGGACATCGTACATCTAAACGACTGGCATTGCGGATTTGCGGCGGTTGAGATCGCGGAAAAGCGTCGGTACGATGCTTATTGGCGAAACACGCGGACGGTCTTTTCGATTCACAACATGGCGTATCAGGGCGGCTTCGGCATGGGCGAATTGTGGAAGCTCGGCTTTACCAGCGAGTTTGCAAGGAACGCATTCTCCTTCAACGGCTATGCTTCGGCGATGAAGGCCGGACTCGAAACATCCGACACGCTTTCCTCAGTTTCGCGTCGCTACGGCTACGAGATTCAGACGCCGGAAAACGGTTACGGGCTTGACTGGCTGACGCGGCAACGTGCTAACCGTATTGTCGGCATTACGAACGGCGTCGATTACGAAGTTTGGAATCCTGCAACCGACACGGAGCTTCCGGCTCACTACGACATAAACAACATGAGCGGCAAACTGGAATGCAAACGTGCGTTGCTCGACCGTTTCTCGCTGCCGATTGACCTTAAAAGACCGATCATCGCTAACGTAACGCGGCTTACCGCTCAAAAGGGAATCGACCTGATGATGCAGGTCGCGGGCGAGGTTCTTGCAACCGGAGCGTATATCGTCTCGCTCGGTTCGGGCGAAAAACGTTACGAGGATTTCTGGCAGACGCTTCGCGATTACGCACCGCGACAGGTCGGCATATATCGCGGCTACAGCGAACCGCTTGCTCATTTGATCGAGGCCGGAGCCGACATGTTCATGATGCCTTCGAAGTTCGAACCGTGCGGTTTGAATCAGATGTATTCGCTGCGTTACGGCACGATACCGATTGTCCGTGCGGTCGGGGGGTTGGACGATACCGTTCAGAACTATGATGCCGTCAACCGCACCGGAAACGGCTTCAAGTTCGCTCCTTACCAAGCGGGCAGCTTCCTCGAAAAGATTTACGAGGCACTCTTTGCCTACGCCGACCACGACTCTTGGCTTCAAATTCAACGCAACGGAATGCGTATCGACAACTCATGGGAAAACGCCGCCTGCAAATACGTCGAACTCTACAACTCGACGAAAGCTAATTGAGAATTGACAAAGGATAATGGACAATTAAAAGAGAACGCTCTTCGAGAAAAGTCGTATCAGTTTGCCTTAAGAATAGAAAATGCATACAAGCATCTGGTTGCGGAGAAGAAAGAGTACGTACTTTCAAAACAAGTCCTTCGATCCGGAACTTCGATAGGCGCTAATGTAGTGGAAGCAAATCAGGCGCAGTCTAGACCGGACTTTATCAGCAAGCTTTCAATCGATTTGAAAGAAGCGGTCGAAACGGAATACTGGCTGAATTTATTAAGAGATGCAGAATATCTCAGCGAATCGCAGTCGTCGTTACATAATGATTGCAGAGAAGTCATCAAAATATTAACCGCTGCAATTAAGACATCTAAACGACACTAATCCTGTTTAATATTGTCAACTGTCAATTATCCATCATCAATTGTAACGAACTATGATAATTGTAATTATCGGTGCCCAATGGGGCGACGAAGGGAAAGGCAAGATTGTCGATCTGTTGGCAGACAGGTTCGACATAGTTTCACGGTATCAGGGCGGGCACAACGCCGGACACAGCGTTTATGTCGGCGACAAGGCGTTCGTGCTGCGGCTATTGCCGTCGGGCATCATTCACCCGGACAAGACCTGCGTGCTCGGCAACGGCATGGTGATCGACCCGAAGGCATTTTTCGAAGAGGTCGATCAAATAGCGGAAAAGGGAATTTCGGTAACGCCGGAGCGGTTAAAAGTCTCAAGCCGGGCACACCTGATAATGCCGTATCACCGTGCGTTGGATCATACGTCAGAAGAACGCCTGGGCAATGAAAAGATCGGCACGACCCTGCGAGGCATCGGACCTGCATATGAAGACAAGGCCGGTCGCCGAGGAATTCGCGTGGCGGACGCTCTGTCGCCGGAGCTTCTGAAACTTCGCATCGAACGCAATCTTGAAGAAGCCAACCGCATCATCGTGCTGTTCGGTAATCAACCGCTTCGTGCCGATGAGATTTTGGAAGAGATAACGCCGCTTGTCGAAAGGTTAAGGCCGTTCGTCTGCGAAACTTCGCACTTTCTTGCCGAAGCACGTAAATCAAAGAAAAAGATTCTGCTCGAAGGTGCACAGGCGACGCTGCTCGATGTCGATCACGGAACTTATCCGTATGTCACGTCGTCAAACCCGACGGCTGGCGGAGCTTCGGTCGGAGCGGGCATTCCGCCGCATCACATCACGGGCGTTCTCGGCATCGTCCGCACGTACGCCACACGCGTAGGCGAAGGGCCGTTCCCGACCGAGATGGTTGATGCCGAAGAGGATATGGCAAATTTGATAAGGCAGCGAGGGAACGAATACGGCTCCGTGACCAAGCGTCCGAGAAGGTGCGGATGGTTCGACGCGGTTGCGACACGCTACGCCGCCGAACTGAACGGCTTCGATTCGATTGCCCTGACAAAACTGGACGTGCTCGACGCTCTGGACGAAATAAAGGTCTGCACAGGTTACGAGATCGACGGCCTTCGCGTCGATACATTCCCCGCTGTCTCGCACGACCTCCGGCAGATAAAACCGATCTACGAACGCTTGTCAGGCTGGAAAACCGACACCGCAGGCACGACCGATTTCGACAAACTGCCCGCAAAGGCACAGGAATACGTCCGCTTTCTCTCGGAACAGGTCGGCGTCGAGATCGGCCTCATCTCAACCGGACCGGAACGCGATCAGACGATTATCCTTAAACAATCCGTAATGGAAGGCTGGTTTGCTTCTTAGGCATGTTCGATATTCGCATAGCTGAATTTGAAGAGCTTTACGCCCTTGATTTTGCCCGTTTGAATTACGAGTGGATAGCGAAATACTACGGCGTGGAGGAACACGACCATGAAATTCTCGACCACCCTTTCGAATACGTCATTAAAACGGGCGGTCAAATTTTCTTTGCTTTTGTCGGTGAAGCGGTTGCGGGAACCGTTGCACTGATAAAGATCGACGGCGAGAGCTTCGAACTTTCAAAAATGGCAGTCTCGCCGGAGTTTCAGGGCAGAGGTCTGGGTGATTTGCTTATGCGAGCCTGTGTCGATCATGCAAAGGCGGCTAATGCGAAATCCATCATCCTCGAATCGAACACCAAACAAGCAGCAGCGATAAACCTCTACCGCAAATTTGGCTTTGCCGAAACACCGCTTGACCCGAACTCGCAGTATGTCAGGGCGAATATTCGCATGGAACTTGTTCTTTAAATATACCGGAGAACATCAGTCAGCCGGAACGCGGGCATCCTTGCCCGTATGAGTGCGAAGCACGAAAAACATCCCTTGTCCTACGGACACGTGCGGGCAGGATGCCCGCGTTCCGTCACGTGCAAATTCTAAACACAACAAACTTCTAAACAGTTTCTAACAGGTAAAGATGTTTGATTAAGAAAGATTCGGTCGGACGTAATTAACCGGCTTGCCATCGACCGGCCTCACGATCAAAACCGCCAAAACGAGTTCATGATTTTGCATTTTGCATTCTGCATTGTAAACTTTTTGTTTGTGGTCCGATAGCTCAGTCGGTAGAGCAAATGGCTTTTAACCATTGGGTCCCAGGTTCGAGTCCTGGTCGGATCACCATTTTTGTCTGTTGGCAGTCCAATTGGGCTGCCTTTTCTATTTTGGATTGCCTGTGGTCGATTTTGCAGGCGTAGAGCCGACGATGTAACTGTCGCGTGCACGGATGACGAGATTCGGACGGTCTACTCGTACTTTGATGATCTTTCGCTGTCCCTTCACGCCGTCTTCGTTTGGAACGTAGCCGATGTTGTACTGCCGCCGAAGTTCCTCGGCAATGCCTTCGAAAGCGGCGGTAAGGCCTCCGGGCGTTCCGCCGGGCGTGAACACTCTGCCGCCCGTGTAAGTCGTGAGTTCGTCCAAATATTTCCGTCCAATTATGTATTGATTTCGGGTAGTCGGCAGAACGCGAACGTTTCCACCGCCGGGATACGGGAATGAACCGCCGCGATTTTCCGCAAATGTGTTGTAGTAGACCGAGAATATCAATGCATCGGCTTCTTCGGCTTCAGCGACGGTTTTATCGTACGTGGCTTTGCTCGACGTTGTATCTACGCCGTCCGTAAACAGCACGATTGCCTTGCGGCCTTCTATGCGGCTAAGCTGGCGTTCAAGCGAAAAAGCCACGGCGTCATAGAGCGACGTGCCGAACCCGAAATCCGCTTTATTTATCGCCTTGTAAATGCGTTGGCGGTCGTTAGTAACTTCGGTGAGCACGTTCACGTTTCCGTCGAACTCGATCACGGCAACGCGATCCTGCGGTTGAAGCTGGTCGATGAACGCGATAGCCGCTCGTTGTATCTCTTCTATTTTATATGCGGTCGATATCGATGTATCCAGAAGCAATATTACCGTGAACGGTTTGTCGGCAACACCGAAATAGACAATTTCCTGTTCCTTGCCGTCCTCGAATATCTTGAAATTTTCCTTTTTCAGATTTGGGATGTAAAGGCCGTTTCTGTCGAACACCGAAACAGGAATGGAAACGAGGTTGGTTTCGACCGTTACTACCTCTTCACCGTCATCGGTCGCTGGCTGCGGAGTTTGCCCTGAACTCTCGACCTTCTTTGCCGCATCCGAAGGCAAACCGCGAAGCGACGGCATCACGCGAACAGGCCGCTTCTTCTGTTCGGTCGATTCCGAGAACGCAGGAGGCTCTTCGATTTTATCGGCAGGTGTCGGGCTGACGGCAATTCTCCTGCCGGATTGTGCAAAAACGGAAACCGAGACGAATAACAAGAAAATGATGACTGCGAAGTAAACCTTCATAAGAGCCGGAAAAAGCGATGCAAAAATCAATTGTTTGATAGATGCACCAAATTGCCAAAAAGATTACCTTTTTTAACCGGCTGCCGAGATCAGGGTTTGAATGCTGAAAAATGTCATGATCGCGACGACCATCCATCCAGCCGTTTGCAGCCACAAAGGATGGCGATACTCTTTTACGATCCTTGAATTTCGCGAGGCTAAAAGCACGAGTGCAAGGCCGATGGGCAGAATAAAACCGTTGATCGTACCAGCCCAGACCAGTACCTGAACAGGTCTCCCAACGATAAGAAAAATGAGCGTGGAGATAACTATGAATGCGACGATAACAGAATTGCTCTTTTCCTCGATCTTCGGATGAAACGTCTTAAAGAAGGAAACCGATGTATAAGCCGCTCCGATAACAGACGTTATAGCCGCCGACCACATTACGATTCCGAAAATCCGATAGCCGAACGAACCCGCCGCACTGCGGAAAACTGAAGCAGGCGGATTCGCATCGTCAATGGTCATGCCCATGGCGATAACTCCGAAAGAAGCAAGAAACAGCAGAAAACGTATCGCCGCCGTGAGCATAATTCCCGTAATCGCACTACGGTTCACTTCCGACATGTTCTCGATGCCGGAGATACCTGCGTCTATAAGCCTGTGAGCACCGGCGAATGTAATGTAGCCGCCGACCGTTCCGCCAACGAGCGTGACGATAGCTCTTGCATCAATGGTTTCAGGCCAGATGGTGCGGAAAGCTGCTTCGGCCAAAGGCGGCTGCGACGCAAACACGACGTAGACGATCAGGCCGAGCATAAGAATGCCGAGGATCTTTACGAAAAGATCCATTGCCTTTCCCGCCTCTTTGTAAAGGAAGATCGCGATAGCAATTGCTGCACTAAGAACGGCACCGATCTCAACCGGAATATCAAGAAGAACGTTCAACCCGAGGCCGGTTCCCGCAATGTTGCCGATGTTAAAGACAAGGCCGCCGAAAACGATCATCGCTGCCAACAGATAGCCGCTGCCCGTAAGAGTCTCGTTCGCTACGTCCTGACCGCGTTTTCCGCTGACCGTCAATACCCTCCAGATGTTGAGTTGGGCAAAAATGTCGAGAATGACCGACAACAGAATCACAAAGCCAAAACTCGCAAGAAGCTGCTTTGTGAAAACGGTCGTCTGCGTGAGAAAACCCGGCCCGACGGCAGATGTCGCCATCAGAAAAGCGGCACCGAGAATGACCGATCTGAACGACTTTTTCTCCATTAGATACAAAACCCCGATGTTTGTTTTACCAAACACTTAACGGAAAATTTAACGTATTCCGAGGGATTCGTCAGTTGGCAAATGAAATGCTTGCGACCGTTATATTATTGTCGCTCAATGCTTTACGGATCAGCTTTGCAAATTCGACCGCGTATTCTCCATCGCCGTGAATGCAGACGGTTTCGGCTTTGATCGGCACTATTTCACCGCTGATCGCCGTAACTGATTTTGAATTAACCATTTGTACAACCTGTGCGACTGCCTGTCCCTCATCATTGATCAATGCATTTGGCTCAGTACGCGGCGTCAGGCTTCCATTTGCCTGATAGGTCCGGTCAGCAAAAACTTCGGAAGCCGTTTTAAGACCGGCAGCCTCTGCCTCGGATATCGAGACGCTTCCTGAAAGCCCGAAAAGCACTAAATTCTGATCAATATTCATGACAGCCGAAGCGATGTTTCCGGCCAGTTCTGCATCTCGTGCAGCCTGATTGTAAAGAGCACCGTGCGGTTTTACATGATGAAGTCTGCCGCCGGCGGTTTCGGCTATCTCTTTCAGGATAAAAATTTGTTCGGTGACAATTTCGCGGATCTCTTCCGGACGCATCGACATTGTGTTACGGCCAAAATTTTCGCGATCGGGATAGCCCGGATGAGCCCCGATCGCAATCTCCTTTTCGATTGCCAGTTCGACGGTCATCCGCATTGTTTCACGGTCACCGGCGTGAAAACCGCAGGCAATATTGGCCGACGATATCAATTTCATCAACTCGGCGTCGTTGTCGCAGCCCTCGCCCATGTCACAATTCAGATCGATCGAAGCCATATTTCCGCGATCAGATTAACACAAAATTGGAACTGGCCGTTCGTCACTTTGCCGTGAGCCGCAAACCCAACTTCAGCAATTGAATGTCCTGCTCGAATTGCATCGTGATCGCTTCAGCTTCTTCAACCGACACAAGATGAAATCCGACCGTATCGTTTGCTCCTAGTTGAGCGATCAGCGGCAGATCGTGTTCGATAATGTGCCCGATTCGCGGATAGCCGCCAGAGGTTTGATGATCTGCCATTAGTACGATCAATTGGCCGTCGGGAAGCAGTTGGATCGTCCCAAAACCGACGGCGGTAGAGACCATCTCTTTTTGATGCAGCAAATGCAGGGGCTTGCCATTCAGTCGGAATCCCATACGGTTGGAATCTTTCGATATCGAATAACTTTCTCGCAATATATAGGCTTCGCTTGTCGCGGTTAAAAGTTCGAATTCGGCCCCGGCAATCATCCGCACGGCAGGAAATCGGCTGTAGATCGGTATCAGCGAACGCGAAACTTTTTGCAAGGTTTGTTGACCGCCCTTATCTTCCGCGACGTTGACATTAATTCGATCGTTATCTTGAAGTTTGCGGCCATTAAATCCGCCGATTTGTGCAGTAATATTTGTGCTCCTGCTTCCGAGCCATTCGTGAACTTCAAACCCGTCTTTTATTGCCAGATATGCACGACTGCCCTTAATCGGGCTTTTGAATTTCAATATCGAATCTGCATTTGCATGATGCGTCCGCCAATTTTCAATAGATTTATTATCGAGGATGGCTTCGAACTCGGCACCGCCAATTGCAAAATATGCAGGCCGTTCGAAAAATATTTCCGGTGCAGGAAAATGCATCTCAATCACTGCTTCGGTTTCATTATTGCCAAGAATGATATTAGCCAGCCGTGCGGCAGTGCGATCCATCACGCCATTTGGGTTGATTCCAAGTCGTCTGTGTCCGGTCCGTCCAAGGTCCTGGATCGTCGTAAAAATACCGGCCTTTTTTAGAAGAATCGACATTACAATTCTGCGACAAATCGAACAAGATCGCCGGGTTGGAAGAAACAAGGTTGTTCGCATTCAGGCATGAAAAGCTCCGTTTTTGTTCTGCCTATGATTTGCCAGCCCCCGGGTGATTCGAGCGGATAAATGCCGGTCTGTTGCCCCGCGATTCCGACACTGCCTTTTGGGACGATCAAACGCGGTGTTTGCTTTCTCGGCACTGCGATTCGCTCGTCGACCTCACCCATGTATGCAAAGCCCGGAAGGAAACCAAGCATATAAACTCGATATGTTCTTTCCGTGAAAATATGGATAAATTCTTCAGGAGAAAAGCCGGCAGCTTTCGCCGACTCCAAAAGATCTGGTGCATATTCGTCATCGATACTGAAAAGTATTTCAATTGCGCGGCCGGCGGCTCCGCTGTGATCATTTAATTGCGCGACCGACGTTTTAGCAATCGATTTGACTGCAGCGAATGCCGAAGGAAAATCCGGATAACTGCGGCGAACTGCTATCAAATCGTAAAACACTGTAGTGGATGAATATGCGGGAACGGCTTCGATAAACCCATGAAATGGATGCGATTCAAAATAATTCGCTACCGCCAATGACTTCTCATTCAGATCAACGCATATTGCGTTGCCGAACTCTATCGTCAAAGCACTTTCGCCGAGGGGGAAGATACGCATCTGAATTTATCGCGTTCGCTGTTTCGGGTCGAGATAGGTTCGCAATCCATCGCCGAGAAAGTTGAAAGCAAGCACGGTCAAGGCAATCGCAACGCCCGGAAAGAAGAGAACGTGCGGGTAGTTTGCAAAATAATTTCGTGCTTCTTCTATCATCGTGCCCCAGCTTGGTGCCGGTGGCGGGATGCCGAGGCCAAGAAATGAAAGCGAAGCCTCTGACAGGACAGCACCCGCCATTCCCAGCGACGCCTGAACGATCAACGGCTGAATTGCATTGGGCATTATGTGCGTGAAAAGGATTCGCATGTTCGAAGCTCCGAGGGCCTTTGCCGCTTGAACGAAATCATATTCTCGTACTTTCAACACCTGGCCGCGCATCACGCGTGCATAGCCAACCCAACCGATAATGCAAAGTGCAAGAATCAATTTGCCTAGTCCCGCTCCGAGAAACGCAACCAATGCGATAGCAAGAAGCAAACCCGGAAACGCAAGAAATACGTTGAAGACATAGCCTGAAAGAAACTTGTCTACCCAGCCGCCGTAAAACCCCGCAATGGCTCCGATAAGAATGCCTATGAATGCCGATACCAGAACCACCGTCAGCCCGACCTGAAGCGAGATGCGCGCTCCGAAAAGCACGCGGGAAAAAACATCGCGTCCCAGAGAATCGGTCCCAAACCAATGCTCGGCGGAGGGTTCAGCGAACCGCATCTCAAGATTTTGCACCGTCACATCATGCGTAGCCAAAAACGGTGCAAAGATCGCCACGAAAATGACGATAGCCGCAATGGCGAGTCCGATGTAGGTAAGTCGATTCATGTAACTAATAGTGAAAAACTAAAAACTAAAAGTGAAAACCAAACTATTGTTTGCTACGTTATCTTTATTTTCTGAGTTGTCTTCAAGGTAGCAACGAGAATACGAATTAGCTCCGTGCAATCCTCAGAAATACTTTGGAACATTTTTTCATTGATAAAGTTAGTATCCTTCAATAAACTCAGCCAGTAATCCGTCTCGTTTGCTTCCTTCAAAGCGATATACATCTTGTTTCTAAAATCAGCCCTCGATTGTCCAAACTCGGCCTCTCGCACCAATGCTCCGATTGCGGTCCCAGAACGTAAAAGCTGTTTGCTTAACACATACTCTTTCATTTCGTCTCGCAGAAACTTATTTAGTTTCACGACTCTTATCGCAAACGCATGCTTTTTTCCTTTAAGATAGATTTCCCCATTTTTCACTTTTAGTTATTAGTTTTTCACTATGAAAGCCGAATGCGCGGATCCAGTCGCCGATAAACAAGATCTGTCAGCGAATTGGCCACGATATATGTTACGCTGATCACGAGCACGCAGCCCTGCACGAGGCGGTAATCCCGTTTAGCGATGCCGTCTTCGAGAAGCAATAGCCCGAGGCCCTGCCAGCTAAAGATCTTTTCGGTGATTATTGCACCGGCAAGCAAAACGCCGAGTTGAAGCCCGAGAATCGTTACGACCGGTATCAAGCCATTTTTCAAAACGTGTTTATATATTACAGTCCGCTCGCTTAGCCCTTTTGCTCTTGCAGTGCGGACGTAATCTTCGCCAAGTTCTTCGATCACGCTGGAGCGAACCATGCGCGTCAAAATCGCCGACAATGCTGCCCCGAGCGTAACCGCCGGAAGAATAATATCTTCGGGATAGGCGCTTCCGGTAGGCGAAAACCAACCGAGCTTCACCGCGAACAAATAAACGAGAAATGGTCCGATAACAAAGGTCGGCAGCGAGATGCCAAGCAATGCGACGAAAGAAGCGGCATTGTCAATCAATCCATTCTTGTTCGTTCCGGCTAACACGCCGAGCGGGATCGCGATTCCGACGGCGACTAGCATGGAGGCCAACGCGAGCTTTATTGTCGCCGGATAGCGGTCGAGGATCATGTCCAGTACCGGCCTGTCCGTGCGGAACGAGCGACCCAGATCGCCCTGCAGCAAGCCGCCAAAATAGTCGGCATAACGGTTGTTCAAACCGTTCCACGTCAATCCTGTTTCGGACGAATACGACACGAAAAACGCCGGACGGTCGAGTCCGTGTTTCTGGTTGAAATTAGCTATCTGTTCGGCGGTGGCGGTTTCGCCGAGGATCGTCGTCGCCGGCGAACCCGGCACCAACTCGATAAGCAGCGTGACAAGCGAAACGACCGTCCAGACAACAAGCAAAATAAGCGCAAATTGCCGTGCGAAATTTAGAAATTTGTATTTCATTAAGGAGGCTAAAAACAGTGGAATTTTATAACTTCGGGCGAAAGATAACAAACGATCAAGCCTTTAGCCCGGTGTGGATAGCCGCAATTCCACCCGTAAGATTTTTGTATTCGATGTTCGCAAAACCGGTTTCGGCCATCATTTCGGCTAGGCGTTTCTGATCGGGAAACTTCGAGACCGAATCGGGGAGATATTCGTATGCACCGCGCGAACCGCTGACGGCGCCGCCGATTCGCGGAAGTATTCGATTGAAATAAAAATTGAAGGCTTGGCGGAATCCGGGAACGACCGGACTTGAAAATTCGAGTATCGCGATTAAGCCGTCCGGTTTAAGAACACGATGAAGTTCATACAACCCACCGCCAAAATCCGACAAATTGCGCAGGCCGAATGCGATTGTAACGGCGTCGAACTCGCCTTCGGAAAAAGGCAGGGTCATAGCGTCGCCTTCGACGTATGGAATCCCGAAATCCAGCGACTTCTGCTTCTGTTGAGCAACCTCCAGCATTGGACGGCAGAAGTCAGAACCTATGACACGCCCTTTTGAATGTGTCTGCAGCTCGATAGAAAGATCGCCCGTGCCGCAGGCTACGTCCAGGACGACAGAATCTTTACGCGACAAAACGCTGCTGAGTTTTTCCCGAACCAGACGCCGCCAGCGTTTGTCGATATTTGCCGAGAGCAGATGATTAAGCAGATCGTAGCGGCCGGCGATGCCCGAAAACATCTCGCGGACTGCACGCGCGTGGGCCAACTGGCTCGGTGTCTGTTCGGCTTGCATTTACTATTCGGCGGGCTTTGGCGGAGTCATTAGAATTGCTGCCATCGGAGCTGCGCGCAGACGGTCGGCAACTCGCTGGACATCGGCTAATGTGACATTGGTAAACGAATCCTGCTCGGCTTTCGCGGATACAATTCTAAAAGTATCGACATCGAGCCACCTGTCAGCGATATCTGTCGATTCGTAGCGTGATAAAGTGGCTTGTTTTGCTGACGCGAACTCCGCATCAGTTATTTTTTCTCCGAGTGCCTGTGAAACGATGATGTTTGCTTCGATATTTGGCGTGGCGGTCGTGTCGGATGCTTTTATCTTCCCGATCCCGATCACAACCGAACCGGGCAAAATACGCGCGTAATTTCGGACAAAAATATTTGAGCGATGTTCCGCCGGTACTTTTGCTTTCAGCCGTTCTTCGAAGATGAATGCAAATACTCTGCTTGCTGCGTGATCTTTGTCGGCACGTTCCAGACCGCGAACCGCAAAACGAATTTCCGATACGTCGGTTTCCGGTGAAACGACATTTTGAAAGCCTGACTCCGGTGCTTCCGGCTGTCTGAATGTAGACGGCACGCGTTTGTCCGACTTCAGCCATGCCCCGAAATAACGGCGGACGGCTCGATATGCGATATCGCTGTTTACATTACCGCTGATCGCAATCGTCGCGTTATCCGCACCGAAAAGGCGGTCGTATGAAAATCTGAGATCGGCGAAATCGATCTTCGCCAGTGAATCTTCGGTCCCGAATTCGGGCCGGCCGTATGGAAACGTGCCGAACAAACGTTTGGCAATCGCCTCATCTGCCATGTACGACGAATCTTTTTGTTTTTCGCGAAGGGCATTCAGCGCCGATGTTTTTACGGCGGCGGTCGTATCTTTGTCTATCTGCGGGCTTGAAATTGCTCCCGCCAGCGTCTCGATCATAGTCAAAAATTCGGCTGGGCGAGACCATGCATTTATTTGAATATAATCGTAGTTGCTGATGATCTCGAGGCCGCCGCCGAGGTCGTCCCGGTAAAAATCACGCGCGTCCCGGTTGGGGAAAATTGCCTCGGCCAGCATTTTCATCACGCCTTCCTTGCTTTGCGGATCGAACGACGATCCGGCGTGAATACGAACCTTTACGGTTGCCATTTGCGAAGCAGGCCCGCTCCAGATAAGCACTTTAAGGCCGTTTAGAAGTTTTTCCTGACGCGGCGGTTTTGGGCCCGTTTTCTGGGCAAACGCGGCGTTCGAAAGCAATGCGAACAGAAGCGATACAACGATAAATCTGGCGAACAAGTTACGGTTCATAGTCGTACTAATTACCTGAAAAAGGAAATGTTAACCTTTTTAGTTGCGAAACTCCATCCAACTGTTGCAGGCGATGAACGATAGCCGAAAAAATACCCGAATAAACCGCTTGAAAAAAAACAAGAAAATCGGGCATCGAAATTTTCATATGAAGCATCTATCTTTTTCGAGCGGGCACAAGGGCAGTCGCGGCGAAAAAGACAAAAAAATCGCTTAACATATCAGCGAAACGCGTTATAATATC